>CADEEH010000121.1 GCA_902826305.1 uncultured Burkholderiales bacterium | reverse complement strand
TGGCGCTGCGGATGAAGGACGACCAGTGGCAGCAGGTGATCGACACCAACCTGTCGGCGGTGTTCCGGATGTCGCGCGAGGTGATGCGGGGCATGGTCAAGGCGCGGCACGGGCGGATCATCAACATCACGTCGGTGGTCGGCGCCAGCGGCAATGCCGGCCAGGCCAACTACGCCGCGGCCAAGGCCGGGGTCGGCGGCATGACACGCGCGCTGGCGCGCGAACTCGCCGGTCGTGGCGTGACGGTCAACTGTGTCGCCCCGGGATTCATCGACACCGACATGACCCGCGGCCTGGGCGAGGCGCAGACGCAGGCGCTGCTGGCCGGCATCCCGGCGGGCCGTCTGGGCACCCCCGAGGACATCGCGGCCGCGGTCGTGTTCCTGGCCTCACCCCGCGCCGGCTACATCACCGGGGTCACGCTGCACGTCAACGGCGGCATGTACATGGAGTGATGGCAGGCCCGGCGTGGCGCGCGAACAATCGCCGGGCGGCGCGGTCTAACTGCTACAATGCGCGCCACTTTTTGGATTGCTGGAACCCGGTCCTGGCCACCGTGCCACGGGGATCGCCGAGAGGAGAATCGCATGGAAAACATCGAACAACGAGTCAAGAAGATCGTCGCCGAACAACTCGGCGTGAAGGAAGAGGAAATCAAGATCGAATCGTCGTTCGTCGACGATCTCGGTGCGGATTCGCTCGACACCGTCGAGCTGGTGATGGCGCTCGAGGACGAGTTCGAGACCGAGATTCCGGACGAGGAAGCCGAGAAGATCACCAACGTCCGCCAGGCGATCGATTACATCCAGGCCCACATGAAGGGCTGACGCGTGCGGCGTCGCGTCGTCGTCACCGGCCTCGGCGTCGTCTGTCCAGTCGGCAACGACGTCGCCAGCGCCTGGGAGAACATCCTCGCCGGCCGATCGGGCATCGGTCCGGTCACGCGCTTCGACGTCTCCACGTTCCCGACCCGGATCGCCGGGGAGGTCAAGGACTTCGACATCGGCACGTACCTCCCGACCAAGGAGGCACGGCATTTCGACACCTTCATCCACTACGGGATCGCGGCCGGCGTGCAGGCGATCCGCGACTCGGGCATCGAGATCACCGAGTCGAGTGCCGAGCGCATCGGCTGCCTGATCGGCTCGGGCATCGGCGGGCTGCCGATGATCGAGGACTGCCACACCGAGCTCGTCAACCGCGGCGTACGCCGCGTCTCGCCGTTTTTCGTGCCGGGCTCGATCATCAACATGATCTCGGGGCAGCTGTCGATCATGTTCGGCATCAAGGGGCCGAACTACTCGATCGTCTCGGCCTGCACCACCGGACTGCACTGTGTCGGTGACGCCGCGCGGCTGATCGAATACGGCGACGCCGACGTGATGATCGCCGGCGGCTCCGAATCGACCGTCTCGCCGCTCGGCCTGGGCGGGTTCTGCGCGGCGCGGGCGCTGTCGGTGCGCAACGACGAGCCGACCACCGCGAGCCGGCCCTGGGACAAGGATCGCGACGGCTTCGTGCTCGGCGAGGGCGCCGGGGTGCTGGTGCTCGAGGAATACGAGTCGGCCAGGAAACGCGGCGCGAAGATCTACGCCGAGATCGTCGGCTTCGGGATGAGCGCGGACGCACATCACATCACCGCGCCGGACCTCGACGGCCCGCGCCGCTGCATGCAGGCCGCGTTGCGCAACGCGCGGCTCGATCCGACCGCGATCGACTACCTGAACGCCCACGGCACCTCGACGCCGCTGGGCGACAAGAACGAGACCGACGCGATCAAGGTGGCGATGGGAGACCATGCCTACAAGCTGGTCGTCAACTCGACCAAGTCGATGACCGGCCACCTGCTCGGCGGTGCCGGCGGCATCGAGACCGTGTTCACCGTGCTCGCCGTGCACCGCCAGGTCTCGCCGCCGACGATCAACATCTTCAACCAGGATCCCGAGTGTGACCTGGACTACTGCGCGAACACCGCGCGCGACCTGCCGATCCGGGTCGCGATGAAGAACTCGTTCGGCTTCGGTGGCACCAACGGCACGCTGATCGTCGCGAAAGTCTGATTGAGTCTGGCATTCCAGATCCGGGTCGCGCGGACGCCGCGCATCGAGGCCCTGGGTGTTCTCGTCCACTGCATCGCCTGCGCCGGCCTGGCGACCGGTGCCTCGTTCCTGCTGCGCCAGGGCGGGTTCGGCGCGGCGGTCGCGCTGTCGGCGCTCGGCTCGGTCGGGGTGCTCTGGTCCTGGCTGCGCTGGCGGCGGCGCTGTCCGAACGGGCGCCTGGCGGTCGATGTCGAGGGCGTCGTGCAGTGGCAGGGCGTCGGCGAGCCGGTCGAGCGCCTGATGCCCCGGCGCTGGTACGTCGGCGGGCAGTTCGCCTGGCTGCGCGTCGAGCGCCTGGACCACGGCGGCCACCTGGACCTGCTCGTCGATCGGGCGGCGGCCAACGAAAATCAGTGGCATGCGTTGTCCGCATGGCTGGTCTGGCTCGAACGGGGCGGACGGACCTGATGGCCCGCGCTTGTCCGGGCAGTATTGGTACCCCGGCGACTGCGAACCCTATAATGCGTTTCGACTCCTCCGAACGCCCCTGGGGCGTCCCCATCCCGATGAACAAACTGCTTGCTGCGCTCGCGATCACGCTGATGTCGTCGGCCTGGTCGCCGTTGCTGACCCCGGCTGCCGCTCAATCGAGTGCGGCCGTCCGCGGCCTGCCGGACTTCGCCGACCTCGTCGACAAGGCCGGCCCCGCCGTCGTCAACATCCGGACCACCGAGCGGGCCAAGAGCGCGGATCGGGCGGCCCCGCAGATCCCGATGCCCGAGGGCATGGACGAGAACGACCCGTTCTACGAGTTCTTCCGGCGCTTCTTCCCGCCGCGCCAGGGCCCCGGGCCGGGGGGTCCGGGTGGACCGGGTGGACCGCGCGGCGGCGGCAACGGCGGCGAGGTGCCGCGCGGCGTCGGCTCCGGATTCATCATCTCGTCGGACGGCTACGTGATGACCAACCATCACGTGGTCGACGGTGCCGACGACATCTACGTGACGCTGACCGACAAGCGCGAGATGAAGGCCAAGCTGATCGGCTCGGACCGGCGCACCGACGTGGCGATCGTCAAGATCGAGGGCAGCAACCTGCCGCGGCTGCCGATCGGTGATCCGATGAAGACCCGCGTCGGCGAGTGGGTGGTGGCGATCGGTTCGCCGTTCGGGCTCGAGAACACGGTCACCGCGGGCATCGTCTCGGCCAAGGGCCGCGACACCGGCGACTATCTGCCGTTCATCCAGACCGATGTCGCGGTCAATCCGGGCAATTCAGGCGGTCCGCTGCTGAACCTCGACGGCGAGGTGATCGGCATCAATTCGCAGATCTACAGCCGCACCGGCGGCTTCATGGGCATCTCGTTCGCGATTCCGATCGACGAGGCGATGCGCATCTCCGAGCAGTTGCGCACCACCGGCAAGGTCGTCCGTGGCCGGATCGGCGTCGGCATCGCCGAGGTGACCAAGGACGTCGCCGAGCCGCTCGGCCTGCCGCGGCCCAGCGGGGCGCTGGTGCGCAATGTCGAGGGCAGCGGACCGGCCGACAAGGCCGGCATCGAGGTCGGCGACATCATCCTGAAGTTCGACAACAAGGCGGTCGAGAAGTCGAGCGACCTGCCGCGCATCGTCGGCAACACCCGGCCGGGCACCAAGGTGTCGCTGCAGGTCTGGCGCAAGGGCCAGACCCGCGACCTCAACGTGACCGTCGGCGAGACCGAACCCGAGAAGAGTGCACGTGCCGGCGGCGACAAGCCGTCGACCCCGGGCCAGGGCGGCAACGGCGCGCTGGCGTCCAACGCCTACGGTGTCGCGGTGACGGATCTGGATGGCGAGCGCAAGTCGCAGCTCAAGCTCAAGTCCGGCGTCTATGTCGAATCGGTCGATCCCTCGGGTGCGGCCGCGCGGTCGGGTGTGCGCCAGGGCGACGTGATCCTGGCGGTCAACAACCAGGACGTCGGCAACACGCGCCAGTTCAACGAGGCGCTAGGCAAGCTCGACAAGGCGAAGACCGCGGTGTTCCTGGTCCGCCGGGGCGACAGCGCCTCGTACGTCCCGATCCGGCCGCTGGCCTCCGCCCAGTGAACGCCCCGATCCGGCGCGGCCGCCTGCTGTCGGTCGCGTCGGACACCCGGCGTCGGCCGTGGTGACACCCTGCTAGAATTGCCGCGGTCCTGCAGGCTCAGGGCAATCTTGGCGCGACCCGGCACTGCTGGAGCGCCGATCGTTGAAGCGCGCCTCGGGCGTGTTTCCGTGGAGCGCGCCTAGGGCGCGCTTTTGTTTGGTACGGCCGCCGGCGCCAGCATGCAGCATATCCGCAACTTCTCGATCATCGCGCACATCGATCACGGCAAGTCGACACTCGCCGACCGCCTGATCCAACGCTGCGGCGGCCTGTCCGACCGCGAGATGGAGGAGCAGGTGCTGGACTCGATGGCGCTGGAGCGCGAGCGCGGCATCACGATCAAGGCACAGACCGCGGCCTTGCGTTATCGCGCCGTCGACGGCCAGCTCTACGACCTGAACCTGATCGACACGCCGGGCCACGTCGACTTCTCCTACGAGGTCAGCCGGTCGCTGTCGGCCTGCGAGGGTGCGCTGCTGGTGGTCGACGCCTCGCAGGGTGTCGAGGCGCAGACGGTGGCCAACTGCTACACCGCGATCGACCTCGGCGTCGAGGTGGTGCCGGTGCTCAACAAGATGGACCTGCCGCAGGCCGATCCGGATTCGGCCGCCGCCGAGATCGAGGATGTGATCGGCATCGACGCGACCGACGCGATCCGGGCCAGCGCGAAGACCGGCGCCGGCGTGGACGAGATCCTCGAGGCGATCGTCGCGCGTGTACCCGGTCCGCGTGGCGACCCGGCCGCGCCGCTGCAGGCGCTGGTCATCGATTCCTGGTTCGACAACTACGTCGGTGTCGTCATGCTGGTGCGTGTGTTCAACGGCGCGCTGCGCCCGCGCGACCGGATCCGACTGATGGCCACCGGCGCCGTGCACCAGTGCGAGCAGGTCGGCGTGTTCACGCCGAAGTCGCAGGCGCGCGAGGAACTGGCCACCGGTTCGGTCGGTTTCGTGATCGCCGGCATCAAGGAACTGAAGACGGCCAAGGTCGGTGACACGATCACCCACGTCAGCCCGGCCGCGACCTCGCCGCTGCCCGGCTTCAAGGAGATCAAGCCGTCCGTCTTCGCCGGCCTGTATCCGGTCGAGGCGAACCAGTTCGAGGCGCTGCGCGAGGCGCTCGAGAAACTTCAGCTCAACGACGCGTCGCTGCAGTTCGAACCCGAGGTGTCGCAGGCGCTCGGGTTCGGCTTCCGCTGCGGATTCCTCGGCCTGCTGCACATGGACATCGTGCAGGAGCGACTCGAGCGCGAATACGACATGGATCTGATCACGACCGCGCCGACGGTCGTCTACGAGGTGCTCACGCGCGACGGCATCGTGCACCGGGTCGAGAATCCCTCGAAGATGCCCGATCCGGGGCGCATCGAGGAGATCCGCGAACCGATCGTCTCGGTGACGATCTTCGTGCCGCAGGAACACGTCGGCTCGGTGATCACGCTGTGCACCGGCAAGCGCGGGGTGCAGACCAATCTCGCCTACCACGGCCGGCAGGTGCACCTGACCTACGAACTGCCGATGAACGAGATCGTGATGGACTTCTTCGACAAGCTGAAGTCGGTCTCGCGCGGGTATGCGTCGATGGACTACGAATTCAAGGAGTACCGGGCCTCCGACGTCGTCAAGATGGACATCCTGGTCAACGGCGACCGGGTCGACGCGCTCAGCGTGATCGTGCATCGCACGGTCGCGCAGTATCGCGGGCGCGAGATCGCCGCCAAGATGCGCACGCTGATCCCGCGCCAGATGTTCGACGTCGCGATCCAGGCGGCGATCGGCGCGAACATCATCGCCCGCGAGAACGTCAAGGCGATGCGCAAGAACGTGCTGGCCAAATGCTACGGCGGTGACATCACCCGAAAGAAGAAGCTGCTCGAGAAGCAGAAGGCCGGCAAGAAGCGGATGAAACAGGTCGGCAACGTCGAGATACCGCAGGAGGCGTTCCTCGCGGTGCTCCAGGTCGACGAACGTTGACACCGGTGCATTCGCGGCCGCGGGGACTTCCATGAATTTTGCGCTGATCCTGTTCGTGCTGTTGTCGGTGACGCTGGTCGCATGGGTGGCCGACAAGGCGGTGTTCGCACCGCGCCGCCGTCGCCGTGCCGCCGAGCGGGTCGCCGAATGGGAGCGCGAACAACGGGCACGCGGCGCCAGCCTCGAGCCGGCATCACGCCGCGCGATCGAGGACGACGCGTTGCGCCAGCCGTTGTGGCTCGAGTACACCGCGGGACTGTTCCCGGTGATCGCGGTGGTGTTCTTCCTGCGTTCCTTCGTCGTCGAGCCGTTCAAGATCCCGTCGGGCTCGATGATCCCGACGCTGCTTGTCGGTGACCTGATCCTGGTCAACAAATACGCCTACGGCGTGCGCCTGCCGGTGGTGCACACGAAGGTTCTCGAGGTCGGAAGGCCGAAACCGGGTGACGTGATGGTCTTCCGTTACCCGAAGGATCCGACCGTCGACTACATCAAACGGGTCGTCGCCGGGCCGGGTGACAAGATCTCCTATGAAAACAAGAGGTTAACCCTCAACGGAGCGCCGGTACCGGTGACACCGGCCGGGGAGTTCTACGACGGCGAGCGTTTGACGCTGACCCGACAATATTCAGAAAAACTGGGAGAAATCGAGCATAAGGTATTGACAGAATTGGATAAAACGTCTTTCATGACGGGCGTCGAAGCGTTTCCCCATCGGGACCGATGCACTTACACCAGCACCGGCTTGACGTGTACCGTGCCGCCAGGGCACTACTTCGTGATGGGCGACAACCGCGAGAACAGTCTCGACAGTCGATTCTGGGGCTTCGTCCCGGAAGAGAACATCGTCGGCAAGGCCTTCTTCGTGTGGATGAACTTCGGCGATCTCAAACGCATCGGGCGGTTCCAGTGAGGCGAAGCGGACCTATGAAGTCGCAGCAGCGCGGCGTCAGTCTGATCGGGCTGATCATTCTCGGCATCATCATCGTTCTGGTCGCCACCGTGGGCATGCGCGTGTTCCCGACGGTCGCGGAATACCTGGCGATCTCCAAGACGGTGCGTCGTGTCGCCGCCGGCGGCGGCACCACCGTGCTCGACATCCAGCGCCAGTTCGACAAGGCGCTCGCGGTCGAGGACATCACCTCGATCAGCGGCAAGGACCTGGTGGTGACCAAGGACGGCGATCGGATCGTCGTCGAGTTCGAATACAAGAAGATCGTGCCGGTCTTCGGCCCGGTCAGCCTGCTGATCGAATACAAGGGCGACAGCCGGGGCCGCTGACGATGGATCCGCAAGCCCTGCAGCAGCATCTGGGCCACGCGTTCTCGGACGCGTCGCTGCTGCAGCAGGCGCTGACTCATCGCAGCCACGGCCAGCCGAACAACGAGCGGCTGGAATTCCTCGGCGACAGCGTGCTCAACTGCGTCGTCGCGACGATCCTGTACCAGCACTTCGGCCGTCTCGACGAAGGTGACCTGTCGCGTCTGCGCGCGAACCTGGTCAAGCAGCAGTCGCTGTACGAGATCGCACAACGCCTCGAACTCAGCCAGTACCTGGTGCTCGGCGAAGGTGAACAGAAGAGCGGCGGCTTTCGCCGGCCGTCGATCCTCGCCGACACACTCGAGGCGCTGTTCGGCGCGATCTACCTCGACGGCGGCTTTCCCGCCGCGCAGAAGGTCATCTCGGCACTGTATGCGCCGATCATGAAGACCGTCGATCCGAAGACCCTCGGCAAGGACGCCAAGACGCTGCTGCAGGAATACCTGCAGGGCAAGAAGATCTCGCTGCCGGTGTATTCGGTGGTCGCCACGCACGGTGCCGCACACAACCAGGTGTTCGAGGTCGAGTGTTCGGTGCCCAAGCTCGACATCCACGTCGTGGCCAGCGGCGGTTCGCGCCGCGCGGCCGAGCAGGCCGGTGCCAAGCTCGCACTCGAGCGCGTGCAGGCGGTGCTGCCGGCTTCCGCGCGACGGACTCGTGCCCGTCGCGACGAGACCGCGTCGGCCAACGGCAAGACACCCGCGGAGCCGCGCCCCGCGGTCGAGTCGAAGACGACGGCCGAGACATCGGTGATCCCCGCGGACGAACCCGACAAGCCGCTCGACGGCAAGGCTCAGACCCTGGATGCCGCGCGGGCGGCCTGACCTGCCGCGCGAGCCGGCCGGCGGCGACTTTCGCTGCGGCGAGATCGCGATCGTCGGTCGACCCAACGTCGGCAAGTCGACACTGCTCAACCGGCTCATCGGGCAGAAGGTGTCGATCACCTCGCGCAAGCCGCAGACGACGCGGCATCGGATCGCGGGCGTGACGACGCTGCCGCAGGCCCAACTCGTCTTCCTCGACAGTCCCGGCTACCGTGGCCATGGCGCGTCCGCGATGGACCGGGTGCTCGACCGCACGGCGCTCGGTGCGATGGAGGGCGCCGACGTCGTCGTGCTGGTCATCGACGCCCGCGGCTGGAAACGCGAGGACGCGGCGGTGGCCGCCATGATCCCGAAGGGCAGGGCGACGATCCTGGCGATCAACAAGACCGACCGCATCGCGGATTCCGCCCGGGTGCTGCCGGTGGCGGCGACCGCCGCGCAGGCACATCCGTTCGACGCCGTGGTGCCGATCAGCGCGCAGACCGGTGATCGCGTCGACGCGCTGATTGCCGAGTGCGCACGGCGGCTTCCGGTCGGGGAGCGGCGCTTCGACGGTGACGCGCTGACCGATCGCAGCGAACGGTTCCTGGCCGCCGAGATCATCCGCGAGAAGCTGTTCCGGCTGCTCGGCGACGAACTGCCGTACCAGAGCACGGTGATCATCGACCAGTACGAGGAACTGCCGCGACTGCGGCGGATCTTCGCGACGATCCTGGTCGATCGCGACGCACAGCGGCCGATCGTGCTCGGCGCGGGTGGCGAGCGGATCAAGCGGATCGCCACGCAGGCGCGGCTCGACCTCGAGGTGATGACCGGCGCACGAGTGCACCTCGAGGTCTTCGTCAAGGTGCGCGGCGGCTGGGCCGACGACGAGCGCAGCCTGCGCAGCTATGGCTACCAGTAACCGGGCCGAGCCGGCGTTCCTGCTGCATTCGACGCCGTACCGCGAGACCAGCCTGCTGGTCGACCTGTTCATCCGCGAGCAGGGCCGGATCGCCGCGATCGCCAAGGGCGCCAAGCGGCCGGCCTCGGCGCTGCGCGGCGTGCTGCACCAGTTCCAGCCGCTGCTGGTCTCGTACACCGGCCGGCAGGAACTGCGCACGCTGACCGCGGCACAGTGGGTCGGCGGGCTGGCCCTGCCGATGGGCGACGCCCTGTTGTGTGCGTTCTACCTGAACGAACTGCTGATCCGACTGCTGCCACGCGAGGATCCGCATCCGGTGCTGTTCGACGGCTACGCGGCCGCGCTGGGTGAACTCGCGTCGGCATCGGACCGCGAGCCGGACTCGGGCTCGCAGCGCGAACTGGCCCTGCGTCGATTCGAGTGGCTGCTGCTGCGCGAGACCGGGTATGCACCGGACCTGGAACAGGACACTGCCGGCCGCGCGGTGGCTCAGGCGACCGGATACCGGTGGCAGCCGGGCGGAGGCTTCATCGCGATCGCGGCGGCCGGCGGCGCGCAGGGGGTGCACGAGCCCGCGGCGCCCGAAACGCCGGCGGGTTACGAAGCGCCGTTGTCACCGCGCACGATCGACGGCTCGACGCTGCTCGACATCGCGGCCGGCCGCTTCGACGCACCGGCCAGCCGACAGCAGGCAAAATACCTGACCCGCGCGATCCTGTCGCACCGTCTGGAGGGCCAGACGCTGCACACGCGCCAGATCCTGATCGACCTGCAGCGCCTATGATCTTCGGCATCGGCACCGACATCGTTGTCATCGCACGCATCGAGGACCTGCTCGCTCGCCACGGCGATCGCTTCGCGCGCCGGGTGCTCGGTCCCGACGAACTCGCCGAGTTCCAGCGCCGGCGTTCACGCGGCTCGCATGGCCCGGCGTATGCGGCGCGTTACCTGGCCAAGCGTTTCGCGGCGAAGGAGGCGTTCTCCAAGGCGATCGGACTGGGGCTGCGCGGACCGATGACGCTGCTGTCGCTGCAGGTGCTCAACGACCCGCGCGGCCGTCCGGTCGCCGTCGCCCGCAAGGCGCTCGAACCCTGGCTGCGCGAACGCGGCCTGACCGCACATGTGTCGTTGTCGGACGAGGTCGACAGCGCCGTCGCCTTCGTGATCGTCGAACAACATGGAAACCCCGCACATGCCTGACGACTCGCTTCGAAACCGCCGCTCCGCAACCCGCGGGCCGACCCCCGGTCCGGCTGCGGCGCCACCGGCCGGCCCGGTCGTCGTCGACGTCGCCGGCCTGGCGCTCGATGCGCAGGATCGCCAGCGCCTGCTGCAGCCGATGACCGGTGGTGTGATCCTGTTCGCTCGCAACTTCGAGTCGGCGACGCAGGTCGCGGCGCTGACCGCCGAGATCCGGGCCCTGCGACCGGCGCTGCTGATCTGCGTCGATCACGAGGGCGGACGGGTGCAACGGTTTCGCGACGGCTTCACCGCCATCCCGCCGATGCGCGAGCTGGGCGAACACTGGGATCGCGACGTGCTCGCCGCCTGCCGGCAGGCCACCGCGCTCGGCCACGCGATCGGCAGCGAACTGCGGGCGGTGGGTGTCGACCTGAGCTTCACGCCGGTGCTCGATCTGGACCACGGGCCCTCGGGTGTCATCGGTGATCGTGCGTTCCACCGCGACCCGCGTGTGGTCGCGATGCTCGCGCGTTGCCTGAACCACGGCCTGCTGCTGGCTGGCATGGCCAACTGCGGCAAACACTTTCCCGGCCACGGTTGGGCGCATGGCGACTCGCATCACGAGGTCCCGGTCGACGAACGGGATCTGCGGACGATCCTCGACGACGATGCGGCGCCGTACGGCTGGCTCGGCGAGACGCTGCTGTCGGTGATGCCCGCACACGTGATCTACCCGAAGGTCGACGACAAGCCGGCCGGATTCTCGAGGCGATGGATCCGCACGATCCTGCGCCGCCGGCTCGGCTTCGACGGGCTGGTGTTCTCCGACGACCTGACGATGGAGGGCGCCGCGGTCGCCGGCGACATCATCGCCCGCGCCGACGCGGCGTTCGACGCCGGCTGCGACATGGTGCTGGTCTGCAACCAGCCGGACACCGCGGACCGGCTGCTCGGTGCGCTGCGCTGGCAACGGTCGAAGGCGTTCGACCGCCGCCTGGCCGCGGTCCGGCGACGGGATGACTGAGGACGCCGAGCACGCCGGCGACGGATCGGCGCCGCCCGGGTTCGACCTGCGCGCGTACCTCGCGGCGCTGCCGAACCGGCCCGGTGTCTACCGGATGCTGGGCGAGGGCGACACCGTGCTCTACGTCGGCAAGGCGCGCGACCTGAAGAAACGCGTCGGATCCTATTTCCAGAAGAATCTCGCCAGTCCGCGTACCGCGCACATGGTCGAGCGGGTGTTGCGCATCGAGACCACGGTCACCGCGTCGGAGGCCGAAGCCCTGCTGCTGGAAAGCAACCTGATCAAGAGCGCGCAGCCGCGCTACAACATCGTCTTTCGCGACGACAAGTCGTACCCGATGCTCAGGATCAGCGGCCACGAATTTCCGCGCGTGTCGTATTACCGCGGGACGGTCGACCGGCGCAACCAGTACTTCGGGCCGTTCCCCAACGCCTGGGCGGTCAAGGAGAGCATCCAGGTGCTGCAGAAGGTGTTCCGGCTGCGGGTCTGCGAGGACACGGTCTTCGCGCATCGATCGCGTCCGTGCCTGCTGCACCAGATCCACCGCTGCACCGCGCCGTGTGTCGGGGCGATCGACGCACAGGCCTATGCACGCGACGTCGCCCAGGCGGTCCGGTTCCTGCGCGGTGGCCACCAGGAGGTGCTGCGCGAGACCGAGGCGCGGATGCACGAGGCGGCCGAGGCGTTGCGCTTCGAGGAAGCCGCCGTGTTGCGCGACCAGATGAACTCGCTGTCGCGGGTGCTGCACCAGCAGTCGATCGAGATCGGATCGGACGTCGACGCCGACGTCATCGCGGTCGTCGGGCGCGGCGGCCGGATCTGCCTGAACCTGGCGATGGTGCGCGGCGGTCGCCACCTGGGGGACAAGGCCTTCTTCCCGCTGCACACCGAGGGTGTCGCCGACGAACCGACCTGCGACGAGGCGCTCGACGCGTTCCTGGTCCAGCACTACGAGTCGATGTTCGTGCCGCCGGTGATCGTCGCCGACCGCAAGCCGGGTGACGCGGTGCTGGAGTTCCTGCAGCGCCAGGCCGGTCGGGTGGTGCATTGGGTGCGCCAGCCGCAGGAAACGCGCCGGCGCTGGCTCGACATGGCGATCGGCAACGCCGGGATCGCGATCGACCGGCTGTTGTCCGAGGAGGGTTCGCAGAAGAGCCGCACACGCGCGATGGCGCAGGTGCTCGGCCTGGACGAGGGCGGCGACCTGGATGCGCTGCGCATCGAGTGTTTCGACATCAGCCACACGATGGGCGAAGCGACACAGGCGTCCTGTGTCGTCTTCGAGCACCATGCGATGCAGCCCGGCCAGTACCGGCGTTTCAACATCACCGGCGTCACCCCCGGCGACGACTACGGGGCGATGCGCCAGGTGCTCGCGCGACGCTACGAGAAGATCGCCGGCAGCGCCACCGGCGTGATGCCCGATGTGGTGCTGATCGATGGCGGCCGCGGCCAGGTCGAAGCCGCGCGCCAGGTGTTCGCCGAACTGGGCCTCGATGTCACGAACCTGGTCGGGGTCGCCAAGGGCGAGGATCGCAAGGTCGGTCTCGAGACGCTGGTCTTCGCCGACGAGCGCCCGCCGATCGCGCTCGGACGCGAATCGGCGGCGCTGATGCTGATCGCGCAGATCCGCGACGAGGCGCATCGTTTCGCGATCACCGGCATGCGTGCCCGTCGCGCGCGTGCCCGCAACGTGTCGCGGCTGGAGGAGATCGATGGCATCGGATCCAAGCGACGCCAGCGACTGCTGAGCCGGTTCGGCGGGATGCGTGGCATCATGGCAGCCAGCGTCGAGGATCTTGCATCGGTCGAAGGCATCTCCAAGACCCTGGCCGAAGAGATCTACCGCCGACTCCACTGACGCGCGCCGACGTCCCGCTGCTCCGACCGTTGCCACGCCCACCGATGACCAACCTGCCGAACCTGCTGACCTGGTTGCGGATGTTCGCGATCCCGCTGCTGGTGGCGGTGTTCTTCATGCCGCTGGATCCGTTCACGCGCAACGTGGCGGCCACGTCCATCTTCGTCGTCGCCGCGGTCACCGACGCCCTCGACGGCTGGCTCGCGCGACGCCTGGGGCAGCTGTCCGCGTTCGGTGCTTTCCTCGACCCGGTGGCCGACAAGCTGCTGGTGGCCGCCGCGCTGGTGATGCTGGTCCAGCTCGATCGCGTCGGCGCGATGGTCGCCTTGATCATCATCGGACGCGAGATCACGATCTCGGCGCTGCGCGAGTGGATGGCAACGATCGGCGCGAGCGCCAGCGTCGCGGTGCACTCGATCGGCAAGCTGAAGACGATCGCCCAGCTCGTCGCCGTGCCGATGCTGCTCTACGACGGGAAACTCTGGGGCGTGATCGACTGCCATCTGATCGGCACCTGGCTGATCTGGATCGCCGCGCTGCTGACCGTCTGGTCGATGTTCTACTACCTGCGCCGAGCGTGGCCCTACCTCAGCGAAAGTGTCTGACCGAGGTGCCGTCGGCGCGCTGAAGGGCCGGCCGTTGACGCCGGCCGGAGGCGGGAGGCCGCCTTGCACGGCCTCCCGTTCACCAGGTACTTCGCTGAGTCAAGGCTTCATTCAGCCCTTCCTCCAGCCCGTCACTTCGTTCCGCTGCCGGTATTGCTGCCCTGGTCCACCGTGCTCGGACCGCCGGAGCTCGGCGCCGCCGGCCTGTCGCTGCCCATCGTGCCACGCGATGTACCGCCCGCGCCGCTGCTTCCGGACGATGCACCGCCCGTGGAGCCGCTTCCCGACATGCCGCTGCCCGTCGAATCGACTTTGAGGGCGGTCAGCGTCGCGGAGTCGATGCGGCCGGTCTGTTCCAGGTTGTTCTTCTGCTGGAACTGGCGCAGCGCAGCCTCGGTTTCCGGACCCATCACGCCGTCCACGCGGCCGACCTGCATACCTTCGGACTGCAACGCCTGCTGGACCTTGCGCACTGTGTCCTGGTCCGCCCTCGGACCACCCTGCGTGCCGCCCGCACCGCTTTGCATGCGGCCGGTCGAACCCTCGGCGCCCTGGGTCGGCGCCGTCGGCTGGGCACCCGTGGTTCCGCCCTGGCTGTCCGACGGCGAGGCCCCGGTGCCGGGCTGGCTGTTCGTCATGCCTTTCGAACCACCCGGGCTCTCGGCATTCGGCGCCGTACGCGAATCCTCCGCGGGCCTCGGCGTGGTCGTCTGAGCCTGGGCCATCGGCAATGTCGCGACGGTTGCAATCGTGGCGATGGTTGCCGCCAGAGTTCTGGGATTCATGATCGTCCTTTCCAATGTCGTTGAACGGGCAGGGGAAGGCGCCTCATGCGCGATCCGCGCAGTAGGACCGCGCAAAGCCCGTGCCCATGTCTGCATCGGGGGTCGTCGGTGCTACCGGATCGCGGCTGTGTTGTCCGGCGGCGCGGCGGTTTGACAGTCGAGGTGCGCAGGCTATAATTTCCGGCTGTCGTCCAAGCGGGAATAGCTCAGTTGGTAGAGCGCAACCTTGCCAAGGTTGAGGTCGCGAGT
>CADEEH010000120.1 GCA_902826305.1 uncultured Burkholderiales bacterium | reverse complement strand
TCGCCGTTCCCCAACAAGGTCTTCGCGCTCGATCCGGCCACGCAGCAGATCAAGTGGAAGTACGAGCCGAAGCAGGATGCATCGGTCATTCCGGTGATGTGTTGCGACACGGTCAACCGTGGCCTGGCCTACGCCGACGGCAAGATCTACCTGCAGCAGGCCGACACGACGCTGGTCGCGCTCGACGCGAAGTCCGGCAAGGAAGTCTGGAAGGCCAAGAACGGCGACCCGAAGATCGGCGAGACGAACACCAACGCGCCGCACATCTTCAAGGACAAGGTCATCACCGGCATCTCGGGCGGTGAGTTCGGCGTGCGCGGCTTCCTGGCCGCCTACGACATGAAGTCCGGCAAGCAGGTCTGGAAGTGCTACAGCACGGGGCCGGACAAAGAGATGTGCATGGACCCGGACAAGACGATGACCTGGACCGACGGCAAGATGGCGCCGGTCGGCAAGGACTCGTCGCTCAAGACCTGGCAGGGCGACCAGTGGAAGATCGGCGGCGGCACCACCTGGGGCTGGTACTCGTTCGATCCGGCCACCAACATGGTGTACTACGGCACGGGCAACCCCTCGACCTGGAACCCGAAGCAGCGCCCGGGTGACAACAAGTGGTCGATGACGCTCTGGGGTCGTGACGTCGACACCGGCATGGCCAAGTGGGTCTACCAGATGACCCCGCACGACGAGTGGGACTTCGACGGCATCAACGAAGTCATCCTTGCCGACATCAACGTCAAGGGCGCCAAGCGCAAGACCGTCGTCCACTTCGACCGCAACGGCTTCGCCTACACGCTCGACCGCGTGTCCGGTGAACTGCTCGTCGCCGAGAAGTTCGATCCGAAGGTCAACTGGGCCACACACGTCGACATGAAGACGGGGCGTCCGCAGGTCGTTGCCAAGTACTCGACGCATCAGAACGGCGAAGACGTCAACACCAAGGGCGTCTGCCCGGCCGCGCTGGGTTCCAAGGACCAGCAGCCGGCGGCGTTCAACCCGAAGAATGGCAAGTTCTACGTGCCGACGAACCACGTCTGCATGGACTACGAGCCGTTCAAGGTCGAGTACACCGCGGGTCAGCCGTACGTCGGTGCGACGCTGTCGATGTTCCCGGCCCCGGGCAGTCACGGTGGCATGGGCAACTTCATCGTCTGGGACGCGGGCACGGGCAAGATCGTCCAGTCCAAGCCGGAGAAGTTCTCGGTGTGGAGCGGTGCGCTGGTCACCGCGGGTGACATCGCCTGCTACGGTACGCTCGAGGGTTACCTGAAGTGCGTGGACGCGAACAACATCAACAAGGAGTTGTTCAAGTTCAAGACGCCGTCGGGCATCATCGGCAACGTCAACACCTGGGAGCACAACGGCAAGCAGTACATCGGGGTTCTCTCGGGCATCGGCGGCTGGGCCGGCATCGGCATGGCGGCTGGCCTCGAGAAGGACACCGACGGCCTGGGCGCCGTGGGTGGCTACAAGGAACTGAAGAACTACACCGAGCTGGGCGGCGTGATGACCGTCTTCTCGCTGTAAGTCGATTCCTAGGCAGTCTGGCGGGCCGGGGCTTGTCCCCGGCCCGTTTTTTATGAGGGACCCTGTTTCCGCCTGTCGTCTTAAAACCCTGTCGACGCGTTCCTGGGACGCTCCTCGTACAATCCCGTTCATCAACCCAATAGACACGGAGACGAATTGATGCGGCGCGTCATCTGCTTGATTGCAGCAGCGGCCTGGCTACCTCTTGCAGCCCAGGCGCAGGACTACAAGGTCCAGGAAGGCAACAAGGTCGATCCGAAGACGTTCGCCGGCTGGCAGACGTGGCGCGCGCTGGCGTGTGAACGATGCCACGGCCCCAACCAGGAAGGTGCGGTCGGCCCGTCGCTGGTCGACAGCCTGAAGAACCTGTCCAAGCAGGACTTCAACCAGACGATCCTGAAAGGACGCATCGAGAAGGGCATGCCCAACTTCGACGGCAGCAAGCAGGTCACCGACAACCTCGACGGGCTGTATGCATTCCTGAAGGGGCGGTCGGACGGCGCGATCAAGACCGGGCGCCTGCAGAAGATCGAGTAGACATGACCATGATGTCCAAACGCGCCGTGGTCGCGGTCGCTGCGCTGGCGCTCTTCGGTGTGGTCCGGGCGCAGCAGCCGCAGGCCGGCGCGGAGCAGTATCCGGGCAGCGACAAGCGCGTGCTTCGCGTGTGCGCCGATCCGAACAACATGCCGTTGTCGCACAAGAACGGCGAGGGCTTCGAGAACAAGCTCGCCGAGATGCTCGCCAAACAGCTCGGCTGGAGCATCGAATACACCTGGTACCCGCAACGGATGGGGTTCATCCGCCAGACGCTGCGCGCGAAGAAGCCCGATTCCGACGAGTTCAAGTGTGATCTGGTGATGGGTGTGCCCGAGGGCTACGAGCTCACCTCCAACACCAAGCCGTACATGCGCTCGGTCTGGGCTGCCGCGTACCTGAAGGGCCGCGGGCTCGATACCGTCAGCCTGCCCGACGACATCCTGAAGCTCGATTCCGCCCGGCTGGGCAAGCTGCGCTTCGGTGCCTTCGCGCAGACACCTCCGGTGGACTGGCTGCTGCGCAATCGGCTGTTCGAGCAGACGATCTCGTACACACGCCAGAGCGGCGATCCGGACGAGACACCGTACAAGCTGCTCGAACGCGATCTGGCCGAAGGCAAGATCGACGTGGCGTTCGTCTGGGGTCCGATCGCCGGGTATTCGGCCCGGCAGGGCGGCGTGACCGGCATGGTCGTGGTACCGTTTCCCGTCGAGAAGGACATCCAGTTCGACTTCCCGATTTCGATGGGGGTACGCCATGCCGACAAGGCCTGGAAGAATCGGGTCGACCGGTTTGTCGACGAGCAACGCGACCAGATCCGGGCGCTGCTGGCGTCATACGGTGTGCCGCAGCTCGACGCTCAGGGCAAGTTCATCAAGTAGCACTCGCATCGGCGTCGGCACGACCCGCGGCGCCTGTACGCTGCTGGTCGCCGCGCTGCTGTTCTGGCTGGTGACGGTTCCGGAGCTCGCGCGGGCGGACACGTCGCCGATGCCCAACTTCCAGCGCCTGCAGCTGCTGGCGCGAAGCCTGGTCAGGATCGAGTCGCGCAACACGGATGGCAGCGTCTCGATCGGCACCGCGATCGCGGTTGCGCCCGATCTGTTCGTCACCAACTGCCACGTGACCGCGAGGGCACGCAATCTGGTGCTGATCTACGGCGGGGAGACATTTCCGGTCGAGGCGCAGGACGCGGACATGACACACGACCTGTGCATGCTCCGCTCCGAAGGGCTGCGCACGGTGCCGCTGGTGGAGATCGCGCTCGACGAGCCCCAGGTCGGCCAGACCGTCTACGCGCTCGGTTACGTGCTCGGACTGCCGCCGCGCCTGGGTTTCGGCCGGATCGAGGCGATGTACGACTACGATGGCGGAACGGTGATCCAGACCGACACGCCGTTCGCCTCGGGGGCGAGTGGCGGCGCCCTGCTCGACGAGCAGGGTCGGCTGCTCGGTGTGCTGACCTTCCGGTATCGTGGCGGGGCACTGCAGTTCTCGATGGCCTCGCGCTGGGTCCGGCACTCGATCCGTCGCAGCAGCGCACGGCTCGCGACCCGGCGCGATGATGCCGATCTGGCCGTGCGACCGCTGGCCGGTGCACCGTTCTGGCAGGAGCCGGACACGCGCCAGCCGTTCTTCCTGCGGGCGGCGCGTCTCGCCGCCGAGGCGAAGTGGACGAACCTGCGCGAACTCGCGCAGGACTGGACCGAACGGGAACCGACGAATGCGTCGGCCTGGGAGACCCTGGGTTCGGCGTTGCTGGCGCTCGAGCAGGTGCCGGCGGCGATCGTGGCGGTCACGCGCAGCCTCGAACTGGAGCGCGGCCGCGCGCGCAGCTGGCTGCTGGCCGGATGTGCGGCGCGGCGCGGCGGTCGTGACGACCTGGTCGGGCAGGCTGTCAGTCGGCTGCGCGAACTCGCACCGGCGTTGCTGCAGGAGTTCTCCGAAGGACGGGGTTGCGAGGCGCGATCGCGGCGGGAATGAAGTGATTCAACGGGACGGTGGTGTGATGATGACGATGAACGGCGGGCAGCTCCGATCGATGACGAGGCACATGGCGGTGGCGCTGGTGTCCGGATGCCTGATGTCCGCCGCGATCGCCGCCGACGACATCTCGCGGGCGGAGCGCCTGGTGTTCGAGGGTGACCACCTGCGCACTCTCGCCGCGCCGACGGTACTCGCCTATCGTGTCCAGCGTTCGGGGACGATGGAACCCGCGTTCGAGGACAAGGCCGAGATCGCGATCACCGATGCGGCGGGCAAACGCGGCGCCGAGGTGCGCTGCCTGACCGGCGCACGCAAGATCGAGATGCCGGCGCTGGAGGAAGTTTCGGGCAATCCGATCGTGCTGTGTTTCCTGGAACGGGACATCCGGGAGATGGAGCGGATGACCGGCGGGAAGTCCGGCTACTTCCGCAAGCGCATCCGGATGGCACTTTCCGAATCGGCCGAGGTGAAGGAGGTGGAATTCGACCACCAGGGCCGGCGGATCCGAGGGGTCGATGTCTCGATCGCGCCGTATCTCGATGACCCGCTTCGTCCGCGCTTCGAGAGGCTGGCGAACAAGCGCTATCTGTTCCGCCTGTCCGACAGCGTGCCAGGCCATGTCGTGCTGGTCCGTGCGATGGTCCCCGATGGCCAGGCGAGTGGCGCTGACGCGCCGGCCTCGCAGCTCGACGAGCGGCTCGAACTGATCCGCTGAGCCGTCAGCCCGCCGCCTTCGTCGGCAGCAACGGCACCCGCGATTCCCAGAAGGCCAGCGACGCGGCGTGCGGCGAGCCCGAGGCACCCGCATCGGCAAGCCGGGTGGTCGCCTCGCGATCCGAATCGAACACCGAGCGCCAGAAGGCCAGTGTCAGGTCGCGTGCGGACGCCTTGATCCGCGCGCTGGTCTCGTCCCGGCTCCAATCGGCGAACATCGAGTGTCGACCGGCATCGAAAACGCCGAGATAACGAGGCAGCGCGGCCATCGAGTCGAACGGCACGCGACGCTGGTCGGCCATTGTCGTCAGCCCGGGAATCATGGTCTCGTCGCGTGTGCCGGTCAGGTGCAACGTCGGCAGGCCGACGGCGCTGTAGACGAAGTACGGATCCTGGTCGGCCGGCAACGACGGTGGCGACATCAGCACCGCGGCACCGATCCGCGGATCACCGAAACTGCGGACCGCGTCACCATCGCGGAAACGCGCACCGCTGGCCAGTATCGCGGTATTGGCGCCGAACGAGTGGCCGGCGATGCCGATGCGACGCCGATCGATGCGCTCGTTCCACTCGTGCTGGCCGAGCAGCGTGTCGAGCGCGAATCGCACGTCGAGCACCCGCGCAACCGCATTGTCGACATTGGCCGCCGAACGCAGCGCGCCGAGCATCGCAAGCCCGCGCGAACCCCACACGCCGCGATCGCTGCCGGCGTGTTGCAGGTGGATCGACACGAAGCCGTGTGACGCCCAGAAGCGCCCGAGGTGGCTGTAGCCGTAGCGCGAACCGCCGAGACCGTGTGAGAACACGATCAGCGGCAGCGTCGCGGCATTGGCCTGCGGTGTGTACAGGCGCACCGGCACCGGTCGATCGCGGTCGCGGTCGATCCAGTCGTGGTCGAGGACGGTGATCCCATGCGGCCCCGGCTGGCCGAGGGCGGGTGACGTCGCGCCCGCCGGTGCGGCGTTCATCACACTCGCCGCGTTGGCGGGTTCCCGCAACCCGGCCTCGCCGCTCGATCGATGCGTCGCACATCCGGCAAACCAGCCGGCCGCGGCCAAGGAGCCGACCACGAAGTGTCGCCGGCCACGATTCCAACCCATCACCCCGTCCCTTTCGTCGATCGGACGCGCCCGATCCAGCCTTGACGCAGGCGGCGCGATGCTGCGGTCTGCCGCTGGGCGATCGACAGCCGGGCCGTCGACTTCAGCGCGACACCCGGCCGCAGGTCGAATTCCATCAGTTCATCGCGCCGGAACGCATGGATCCGCACCCGGTCGCCGGCCCGCAGCCGGCTCAACCGCGAGGACCAGGACCTGGCGTCGATGCGCAGTCCGTCCAACGCAACCAGCAGGTCACCCGCCGACAGGCCCGAACTGGCCGCCGGACGACCGGCGTGCACCGTGCCGACCACCAGCTGATCGCCGCGGGTCGTGGTCTGCAGGCCGAGGTCCGGCACCGGGGGATCGGCTGCCTCGAAGGTGAGGCTGACGCCCTGCTGCGCCAGCAGTCGGGCCAGCGGCAGGTCCCGGGTACCGTAGGCCCAGGCGCGAATCGGGGCGCGCAGGTCCAGCCCGGTCGCCTCGTGCAGGAGTGCCGGGAATTCGTCCTCGCCGAGTCCTTCGCGCCGTGAATCGAAATCGCGGCCGAAGCGGCGCCAGAGCAGGCGCATCACATCGTCCAGGCTGCGCCGGCCCGCAGTGCGACCGCGGATCGTCAGATCGAGTGCCAACGCGACCAGCGAGCCTTTCGCGTAGTAGCTGACCACGGTGTTCGGCGAGTTCTCGTCCTGCCGGTAGTACTTGATCCAGGCGTCGAAGCTCGACTCGGCGACACTCTGGCCGTGCCGTCCCGCGCCGCCGACGACCTGCGTGATCGTCCGGGCGAGTGTCGACAGGTAACGCTTCTCGTCGATCAGTCCGCTTCGCACCAGCATCAGGTCGTCGTAGTACGACGTGAAGCCCTCGAAGATCCAGAGCAGCCGGGTGTAGTTCTCGCGGTCGAAGTCGTAGTCGGCGAACGCCGCCGGCTTGATCCGCTTCACATGCCAGGTGTGGAAGTACTCGTGACTGGCCAGGCCGAGGAACGTCTGGTAGCCGTCGGACATCGCGTCGAGCCCGCGATGCGGCAGGTCGTTGCGGGAACACAGCAACGCGGTGCTCGCGCGATGTTCAAGTCCGCCGTAGCCGCTGTCGACCGCGGTGACCAGGAACAGGTAGCGATCGACCGGGGCCTTGCCGCCGCGCGGCTCGAACAGGCGGACCTGCGCGCTGCAGACGGCCGCCAGATCGCGTTGCAGCCGGGCGAGGTCGGCGTCGTGGCGCCCCGTGATCGCGATCTCGTGTCGTGCCGATCCGGCATTGAAGGTCGCGAGCGCGAAATCACCCATCTCCACCGGATGGTCGACGAGTTCGTCATAGTCGGCGGCACGATAACGTCCGAAGCCGTATCGATCCGCGTCACTCGGCGCCAACGTGGTCGCGACCCGCCAGCGACCGCGCACCGACGCCGCCGCGGGCGCATCGATCGTCAGCGAACAGGGCTGCCGCTCCTGGCCGAGCACACGAAGGAACACACTCGTGCCGTTGAAGAAGCCGTGGGTGGTGTCCAGATGTGCGCCGCGCACCGACAGGTCCCACGCATAGACCCGGTAACGGATCTCGAGCGGCGCCTGGACGGCCGCCGCCTGCCAGGTGTGTTTGTCGATCTTCCCGACCGGTACCGGCCGGCGCTTCGACAGCGCCTGGACGTTCACCACGTGTCGAGAGAACTCGCGGATCATGTAGCTGCCGGGTATCCACGCCGGCAGCGCGACCCGCTGGCCGTCCGCGTCCGGGTGTTCGATGACGAGCGAGACATCGAAGTAGTGGCCGGCCGGATCCGCCGCCCGGATCCGGTAGTGCAGCGCCGGTTCAGGGTCGGAACGACGGTTCGATCGAGGCATCGGTCAACAGGCCCTAGTCCGCTTTCGCTGCAACCAGGTCGGCCGGTGTGTCGATGTCGCGCAGCACGCCGGGGTCGGTGACCTCGACGCGCATCACGCCGGGTCCGTCGAGCAGCCCGCGCGCGCCGCGGTCGCCGCTCGACGCGGCCAGCGCTTCGAAGTGCACGCTGGCGAACACCACCGGGTGACCGGCATGGCCCGCGTGGCTCGGCACCACGATCGTGGTCCTGCCGTCGAGGCGGGCGATCAGCGAGCGGATCGTCGACGGCTCGATGTCGGGCATGTCGCCGAGCGCGACCGCCGCCGCGTGCCAGTGTCCATCGCGCCGAAGTCGTTGCGCGCCCCCGGCCAGGCTGTGGCCCATGCCCCCGATGGCCTGCGGGCACTCGACCAGCTCGCATCCCACCGCCGCGAGCACTCGTGCCACCGCGCAGTCGAGTGAACGAACGACGGCGATCACATGGCCGGTCGCCTCGGCGAGCCGGCGCGCCGATCGCTCGACCACCGCGACGCCGTCGATCGGCTGCAGCAACTTGTCGTTGCGGCCGGATGGATCGAATCGTGTGCCCCGGCCGGCGGCCAGCAGCAGCCCGACGACCCGCGGGCGCATCGAGTCGTGATCAGCGGTTGACATCGACGACCGTGCGGCCGCGCACCTTGCCCTCGAGCAGGCGAGGCGCCAGCGCGATCACGTCGTCCAGGCCGATCTCGCCGGTCATCGTCGCCAGCTTGCCGTGATCCAGGTCGCTCGCGATCCGGTCCCATGCCTGCTGGCGATCGCCGCGCGGACACATCACCGAATCGACGCCGATCAGCCGCACGCCGCGCAGGATGAACGGTGCGACCGACGAGGGCAGGTCCATGCCTTGCGCCAGGCCGCAGGCGGCCACGACGCCGCGATAACGGGCCTGCGCGCAGGCATTGGCGAGGGTCGTCGACCCGACCGAATCGATGACCCCGGCCCAGCGTTCCTTCTGCAGCGGCTTGCCGGCCGTGGACAGGCTCGTGCGGTCGATGACTTCGGCCGCACCGAGCTGCTTCAGGTACTCGGCTTCCTCCGGTCGACCGGTCGAGGCCACCACCCGGTAGCCCCAGCCCGAGAGGATCGACACGGCGACGCTGCCGACGCCACCGGCCGCTCCGGTGACCAGCACCTCGGCGCCGTTGCGTTCCAGTCCGTGGCGCTCGAGAGCGATCGCACACAACATCGCGGTATAACCGGCCGTGCCCACCGCCATCGCCTCGCGTGGCGTGACACCCGAGGGCAGCTTGATCAGCCAGTCGCCCTTGAGCCGTGCCTTCTGCGCCAGGCATCCCCAGTGGGTCTCGCCGACTCCCCAGCCGTTGAGCACGACCTGGTCACCGGTCACGAAGCCCGGGTGTGTGGACGATTCGACGACACCGGCGCCGTCGATGCCCGGCACCATCGGCCACTTGCGCACGACCGGCGCGCGGCCGGTCACCGCGAGTGCGTCCTTGTAGTTGACGGTCGACCAGGCGATGCGCACGACGACATCGCCGTCGGCGGCCTGTGCATCGAGTTCCCCGTCCTCGACGCCGCGCCGCGTGGCGCGAGTGCCCTGGTCGGTCTTCTCCAGGTATAGGGCATTGAACACGTCATCTCCCCGTGATCCGTTGGGACGTCCACCCGTTTCGGGGTCGACGCGTTAATCTCCGGCTGACCCCTCGCCGAGCATATCAGAGGCCATGACGATCATGCCCCGAACCACGCACCCGTTACGCCAGTCGATGATCGCCATGGCCTGTGTCACCGCGCTCGCCGCGTGCGGCGGCGGCAGCGACGGTCCTCGATATCCCAACTCCGGTCCGAGCGCGTTCACCGAGCCCGGTTGCCTGACCAACGACACCGCGTCGTTCACGCTCGGCGTCTGTCCCGACCGCAATGCGATCGGCTCGACCTTCGTCGCCGGGCTGGATCCGACGGTCACCGTCGTGGACTTCGTCAATGCGCAGTACCGGATCGACCTGCCGGCGAGCCTGGGCGGCGCCCAGTCGTTCAGCCTCGCCGAGTTCTCGAACCAGGCCCGTCTCGGCGACCTGCGGGGCCGTGTGCTGCAGAAGACCTTCGACTCGAGCGTCGGCAACTACACCGCGGTCAGCGACTTCGCGACACCGGTGCGCGCGGGGCTCGCGCCGGGCACGCCGGCGCCGGTGCCGGCGCTGCAGCGCGTGAGCTTCGGCACCTGGGAACGCTTCTACCTGGATACCGGCTACTACGGCGCCTGGTTCGGCCCGCGTGCGCCGGGGGCGGGATCACTCGCCACGCTGCCCGCGTCGGGCTCGGCGATCTTCAACGGGGTCGGCGTCGGCGTGATCGGCCCGGGAACGCTGAGCACGACGTTCCGCACCTACGGCCTGTCGGCGGACGTCAGCCTGACGATCGACTACGCGACGTCGGTGGTGAGCGGCACGTTGTCCAACGTGTTCCTGTCGATCGGACCGCCGGCGACCGCGCCGCTTTCGCCGGTGACCACCGCGACCTTCACCGGTCGGCTCGACGCACCGACACGGTCGATCCGCGGGCAGGTGGCAGGTCCGGGCATCGTCTCCGGCCAGTTCGCCGGTACGCTGTTCGGTCCGGACGCGCAGGCACCCGACGAGATCGCGCTGCGGCTGCGGATCGAAACCGACGGACAGCGGATGGTGACCGCCGCCGGCGCGAGGACCCCGTAGTCCGATCTGACGGCCGAGGATCGGTCGTCGCGGCGATGACCGGAACGGCTCGATCGCTGCGAACCGCGGCGCGCGGCCCGCAACATCCGCCGCGTCAGCGTCCCCGCTTGTCGATCACGCGGCGCGCCTTGCCGACCGACCGTTCGACCGCCCCCGGCGGCTCGATCCGGATCGTGGCCGAGACACCGATGTACGCCTTGATCGCGTGTGCCAGCGCGGTCTGTGCGCCGGCCACCGCGGCCCCGTCGCCGTGGGACAGGCCGGGCTTGAGCTCGACGCGCACGGTCAGCACATCCAGCGGTCCCTCGCGGGTCAGTTCACACACGTAGTGCGGCGCCAGGTTCGGCCGCTGCAGGATCAGTTCCTCGATCTGCGACGGGAAGACGTTGACGCCGCGCACGATCATCATGTCGTCCGAACGCCCGGTGATCTTCTGCATCCGCCGCATCGTGCGCGCGGTGCCGGGCAGCAGCCGGGTCAGGTCGCGCGTGCGATAGCGGATGATCGGCAGCGCCTCCTTGGCCAGCGAGGTGAACACCAGCTCGCCGAATTCCCCGTCGGGCAACGCCTCGCCGGTGGTCGGGTCGACGATCTCCGGATAGAAGTGATCTTCCCAGATCGTGGGACCGTCCTTGGTCTCGAGGCACTCGTTGGCCACGCCGGGTCCCATCACTTCCGACAGGCCGTAGATGTCGACCGCGTCGATGCCGACCCGTTCCTCGATCTCCCGCCGCATCTCGTTGGTCCACGGTTCGGCGCCGAAGATGCCGACCCGCAGGCTGCACGCACGCGGATCCAGTCCCTGGCGTTCGAACTCGTCGGCGATCGCCAGCATGTAGCTGGGCGTCACCATGATCACCGAGGGCCCGAAATCGTGGATCAGCTGCACCTGGCGTTCGGTCTGGCCGCCCCCGAAGGGCACGACGGTCAGGCCGAGTCGTTCGGCCCCGTAGTGCGCGCCCAGTCCCCCGGTGAACAGCCCGTATCCGTAGCTGATGTGCACGATGTCGCCCGGTCGCGCGCCGGCGGCGCGGATCGAACGTGCGACCAGGTTCGCCCACTGGTCGATGTCGGTGGCGGTGTAGCCGACGACCGTCGGCTTGCCGGTGGTGCCGCTGGAGGCGTGGATGCGGACCACGCGGTCGCGCGGCACCGCGAACATGCCGAACGGATAGTTGTCGCGCAGGTCGGCCTTGACCGTGAACGGGAATCGCTGCAGGTCCTCGAGCGAGTGCAGATCGTCGGGATGCACTCGCGCGCGGTCGAACGCATTGCGGTAGTGGGCGACGTTCTGGTACGCGTGGGCGAGTGTCCTGCGCAACCGTTGCAGCTGCAGCGACCGCAGCTCGTCGATACTGGCCGTCTCGATCGGTTCGAGCGCGAACCCGCCGGCTGACATCCTCACGACTGCTCTCCCGGGGTTTCGTCGAAGAATCGGCCCTTGATCGTCGCGGACCTGCCGCGGAACAGCGCGATCAGGTGGCCGTGCTGATCCGTCACCCGCATATCGTAGACCCCGTTTCGTTTGCCCAGGTGCTGCTCGACGCCTTCGGCGGTCAGCACATCGCCCTCGTGTGCGGGGGCGACGAAATCGATCGCCGCGCCCGCCGCGACCGCGCGCTGGTTGTGGCTATTGCAGGCGAAGGCGAATGTCGAATCGGCGAGCAGGAAGATGAAGCCGCCGTGGCAGATGCCGTGACCATTGGTGAACTCCACGCGCACGGTCATCCGCATCCTGGCATATCCGGGGCGGACCTCCAGCAATTCCATGCCGAGCGCACGCGACGCACGGTCGTCGTCGTACATCAGCTTCGCGGCGGCCTCGGCCTTCTGCTGGGGTGTCATTGCATCCGATCGTCGACCCGGTTCGGTGATTCGTCCGTCATCCGTGCTGCCGTGCCGCCGGCCGTCACGTGGCGCCGTGTCAATCGCCCTTGAACATCGGCTTGCGTTTTTCGAGGAAGGCGGTCACCCCTTCCCGATAATCGTTGCTGGCCCCGAGCATCGCCTGGCGATCGCGTTCCAGATCGAGCTGTTCGGACAGCGTGCGCTGGCCCGCGCCGTGGATCGCACGTTTGATCTCGGCGAGTGCGGCGGTGGGCATCGCCGACAGTCGACGCGCGAGCGTGTCGACGGTTGTGTCGAGTTCGGCGTCGTCGACACATTTCCAGATCAGTCCCCAACGTTCGGCATCGGTCGCCGACAGCTTCTCGCCGAGCATCGCCAGCCCGAGCGCGCGAGCGGTGCCGACGCGTTGCGGCAGCAGCCAGGTGCCTCCGGAGTCCGGCATCAGGCCGATGTTGACGAATGCCTGCAGGAACGAGGCGCCGCGCGCCGCGATCACGAGGTCGCAGGCGAGCGAGAGGTTCGCGCCGGCACCCGCGGCGATGCCCTGCACGCGGGCGATCACCGGCTTGGGCAGCGCCTGGAGGCGCCGGATCAGCGGATTGAAGTTCTGGTCGATCAGCGTGCCGAGGTCGGTCGGCGCGGCTGGGTCGAAGGACAGGTCCTCGAGGTCCTGTCCGGCACAGAACGCACGGCCGGTGCCGGTCAGCACCACGGCCCGGATCGTCGAGTCCTTTTCGATCGTCGCCAGCGCCTCGCGCAGGCGCGCGTGCATCTCGCGATTGAAGCTGTTCAGCCGGTCGGGTCGATTGAGGGCGACACGCGCGACGCCGTCGGCGACGTCGAATCGGACGCTGGGTTCGGTTTGCACTGCAACGGACTCCGGACCACGAAGATGCCGTCGAGCATACTACGGACTGGACGGCCCCCGTGACGTCGGGGCCGCGGAAACCAGGAGCCCGAGATGACCTACGAAACGATCCTCGTCGAGACCCGCGAGCGGGTGGGACTCGTCACCCTGAACCGACCGAAGCAGCTCAACGCGCTGAACGACCGGCTGATGGATGAACTCGGTGCCGCGCTGGTCGCCTTCGACGCCGACGATGCGATCGGCGCGATCGTGATCACCGGCAGCGAGAAGGCGTTCGCCGCGGGGGCCGACATCGGCGCGATGTCGAAGTGGGACTACATGGATGTCTACAAGTCCGACTACATCACCCGCAACTGGGAAACGATCCGACGCATCCGCAAGCCGGTCATCGCGGCGGTGGCCGGATTCGCGCTCGGCGGCGGCTGCGAACTGGCGATGATGTGCGACTTCGTGATCGCCGCCGACAACGCACGTTTCGGCCAGCCCGAGATCAAGCTCGGCATCATCCCGGGCGCCGGCGGCACGCAGCGGCTGCCGCGTGCGATCTCCAAGGCCAAGGCGATGGACCTGTGCCTGACCGCGCGGATGATGGACGCCGCCGAAGCGGAGCGCGCCGGGCTGGTCTCCCGGGTCGTGCCCGCGGACCGGCTGCTCGCCGAAACCCTCGAGGCGGCCGCGACCATCGCCACCTATTCGCTGCCATCGGTCATGATGGCCAAGGAGGCGATCAACCGCGCCTATGAATCGCCACTGGCCGATGGGCTGATGTTCGAACGGCGCCTGTTCCACTCGCTGTTCGCCACCGAGGACCAGAAGGAGGGCATGGCGGCCTTCGTCGAGAAGCGCAAGCCGGCCTTCAGGCAGCGCTGAGGGGATTTAAGGCATGCGGGTCGATCCGTCTGCCCGGATTGCCGGGAGGCGGTCGGGAACGGCGCAGGCGCCCGCCCCGGCAGCGGACCAGGCGCGGGTCACGGCCCTCCGCCGACCCCCTCGCAACAGTCCGCCGGTGTCTTCGATTTGACACGTCCTCCGCAGGGGTGCCATAATCTCCCCTCTCTGCTGAGCGCGATTCGAAAGCGTCGCCGCTCAGCCGCTCTTTAACAATCGAACAGCCGATAAGTGTGGGCGTCTGTGCGCAAGCGCCAAGCCGACGATCCTTCTACGGAAGGCTCCGAGGCCTCGGAAAATCAGACGCTCATACGGTTCGCGCGGTTTCGGTCCGGATCTCGATCCAGGCCGTGATCGCGTGGAAACATCCAAGTATTTGGATGTCAATTCCGTTTTGAGCAGGACCAGGTCGCGGGACCGAAAGGCCCCGAAGCCGAAGTCCAAACCAAAGAGATCGAACTAAAGAGTTTGATCCTGGCTCAGATTGAACGCTGGCGGCATGCTTTACACATGCAAGTCGAGCGGCAGCGCGGGGGCAACCCTGGCGGCGAGCGGCGAACGGGTGAGTAATGCATCGGAACGTGCCCAGTAGTGGGGGATAGCTCGGCGAAAGCCGGATTAATACCGCATACGCACTACGGTGGAAAGCGGGGGATCGTAAGACCTCGCGCTATTGGAGCGGCCGATGCCGGATTAGCTTGTTGGTGGGGTAAAAGCCTACCAAGGCGACGATCCGTAGCTGGTCTGAGAGGACGACCAGCCACACTGGGACTGAGACACGGCCCAGACTCCTACGGGAGGCAGCAGTGGGGAATTTTGGACAATGGGCGAAAGCCTGATCCAGCAATGCCGCGTGTGCGAAGAAGGCCTTCGGGTTGTAAAGCACTTT
>CADEEH010000119.1 GCA_902826305.1 uncultured Burkholderiales bacterium | reverse complement strand
GCCATGATCGGGATGTCGACCGACTGCACCGCCTGGATGAACAGCAGACCCATCCCGGGCCACTGGAACACGGTCTCGGTGATGATCGCGAACGCGATGATCGCACCGAGCTGCAGACCGGCGATTGTCATCACCGGCACCAGAGTGTTCTTCAGCGCGTGGCCGAAGTGGATCGACCGGTCCGACAGGCCACGCGCGCGGGCGAACTTGATGTAGTCGGTGCGCAGCACCTCGAGCATCTCGGATCGGACCAGCCGCACGATCAGCGTCAGCTGGAACAGGCTCAGCGTGATCGCCGGCAGCACCAGGTGTTTCCAACCGGCACCGGTCAGCAGGCCCGTCGTCCATCCGCCGACGGCGACGGTCTCGCCACGACCGTACGACGGCAGCCAGCCGAGCACGACCGAGAACAGCATGATCAGCAGGATGCCGACCAGGAACGGCGGCAGCGAGACGCCGATCAGCGACCCGGCCAGCAGCAGGTTCGACAACACGCCACCCCGCCTGAGCGCGGTATACACGCCGACCGCGATGCCCGCCGCCAGCGCCAGCACGCCGGCGACCAGCGACAGCTCGAGTGTGGCCGGGAACCGCTCGCGCAGCAGCGACGAGACCTTGCGTCCCTGCCGGTACGACACACCGAACTCGCCCTGCGCGGCGTTGCCGAGGAACCGGGTGAACTGGACGTAGAAAGGCCGGTCCAGGCCGAGATCCTCGCGCAGCTGCTGGCGCTGCGCCGGCGTGGCGTCCTGGCCGACCATCGACAACACCGGATCGCCGACGTACTGGAACAGCGAGAAAGCAATGAACGCGACCACCAGCATCACGATCACGCCCTGCAGGAAGCGGCGGACGACGAAGGCGAGCATCGACGGGCGACGACCTCCGTCAGCCGGCGTGGGCGACCGAAGGCTGCGCCCGCAGCGCCTCGGTGCCGACGGGCGCGAGGCGGGACTCGACCAGGTTGACCCAGAACGAGCCGCCGACCGGAATCAGATCGTCGTTGAAGTCGTAGCTGGCATTGTGCAGCATGCAAGGCCCCAGGCCATGGCCGCTCGCGCGGTGTGTCCCGTCCCCATTGCCGCACAGGATGTAGCTGCCGGGTCGCTCGAGCAGCATGAACGAGAAATCCTCGGATCCCATCGTCGGCTCGAAGTCGAGCACGTTCTGCGCGCCGACCATCCGCCGCAGCACCTCGGCGGCGAGTTCGGTCTCGCGCGGGTGATTCACCGTCGGCGGGTAGTTGCGATGGAACGACATCGTCGCGCTCGCGTCGAACGCCGCCGGCACCTGTTCGACGATGCGCCGCATCCTCGCCTCGATCAGGTCGAGCGCCTCGATCGTGAACGTGCGGACAGTGCCACGCATCACCGCGGTCTCGGGGATCACGTTGTAGGCGTCGCCGGCGTGGATCTGCGTGACCGACAGCACGCCGGCGTCCACCGGCTTGATGTTGCGCGAGACGATCGACTGGAACGACTGCATCAGGTGCGAGGCGACCAGCACCGGATCGATGCCGTTGTGCGGCATCGCCGCATGGGCTCCCTTGCCGGTGATCGTGATCTCGAACTCGCTGGACGACGCCATGACCGGGCCGTTGCGTACGCCGAACTGGCCGACCTGGAAACCGGGCCAGTTGTGCATCGCGTAGATCTCGTCGCACGGGAAGCGCTGGAACAGGCCGTCGTCGATCATCCGCTGTGCGCCGGCGCCGCCTTCCTCGGCCGGCTGGAAGATCAGGTGCACGATGCCGTCGAAGCGCCGCTCGGTGGCCAGGAACCGGGCGGCCGCCAGCAGCATCGCCACGTGGCCGTCGTGCCCACACGCGTGCATCCGGCCTTCGTGGCGCGATCGGTGTGCGAAGTCGTTCAGTTCCTGGATCGGCAACGCATCCATGTCCGCGCGCAGACCGATCGAGCGCCGCGAACCGCCGGCCGCGATCGTGCCGACCAGACCGGTGCCGCCGAGCCCTCGTGTGCAGGGGATGCCCCAGGCATCGAGCCTGGCGGCGATCAGGTCGGCGGTCCGCCGTTCCTCGAATCGCAGTTCCGGGTGTGCGTGGATATCCCTGCGGATGTCGCGGATTTCCGACTGGAATCCGAGGATGCCTTCGACGAGGTTCACGGGAAGAGGCTCTCGCGGCGGACGCGCTGGCGGGGACTGCTAGCTTACATCGGATGCTCGCGGCCGCGGGTTGCAGCCCGCGAGGGCAACCCATACGCTTGTCGTCGATGAGCGACAACCCTTCCGAGTCCGCCGGCGGCGCGCACCGGGCCGGCCCCGGCACCGGCCCGCGGGTGGTGCGGGCCGCCTGTCCACACGACTGTCCCGACACCTGTGCGATGCTGATCACGGTCGAGGACGGACGCGTGACCCGGGTGGCCGGTGATCCGGATCATCCGACCACGGCCGGCACCTTGTGCGCCAAGGTCGCCCGTTATCGCGAACGGACCTACAGTGCCGAGCGGCTGCTGCGACCGATGCGCCGCGTCGGGCGCAAGGGTGAGGGCCGCTTCGAGCCGATCACCTGGGACGAGGCGCTGGACCTGGCCGCCGAACGGCTGACGGCGATCGCGGCCCGCGAGCCGCAGGGCATCCTGCCCTACAGCTACGCCGGGACGATGGGCTGGGTACAGGGCGAGGGCATGGGGTCGCGCCTGTTCCATCGGCTCGGGGCGTCGCTGCTGGACCGGACGATCTGTTCGGCGGCCGGCATGGCCGGGCTGATGTACACCCTCGGCGGCTCGGTCGGCATGGACGTCGAGCGCTACGTCGACTCGCGGCTGATCGTCATCTGGGGATCGAACCCGATCACCTCGAGTGTCCACTTCTGGAGCATCGCGCAGGAGGCCAAGCGACGCGGCGCGCGCCTGATCGCGATCGATCCGTACCGCAGCGACACCGCACTCAAGTGCCATCAGCACATCGCACCGCTGCCGGGAACCGATGGCGCACTGGCGCTGGGCATCGCTCAGGTGCTGATCGCCGAGGGCCGGATCGATGCCGACTATGTCGCCCGCCACACGCTGGGCTTCGAGGCGTACCGCGAGCGGGTGATGCAGTATCCCCCGGACCGTGTGGCCTCGATCTGCGGGCTCGACGCGGCCGAGGTCGTCGATCTGGCCCGGCAGTACGCGACGATCTCGCCGGCGGCGATCCGACTGAACTACGGGATGCAACGCACACGGGGCGGCGCCAACGCGGTGCGGGCCATCGCCAGCCTGCCGGCACTGATCGGTGCCTGGCGCGACCCGGCCGGCGGCGTGCTGCTGTCCGGCAGCGGCCACTATCCGGTCGATGGCGTCGGATGGACCCGGCCGGACCTGATGCCGGGCTGGCCCGACCGGCTGCCGCGCACGATCAACATGTCGACGATCGGCGAGGCGCTGGAATCGGCTGACCCGCCGATCGAAGCGCTGGTGGTCTACAACGCCAATCCGGTGGCCGTCGCACCCGACAGCGACCGGGTGATCCGCGGCTTCGCTCGCGAGGATCTGTTCACGATCGTGCTCGAGCACTTCCAGACCGACACCGCCGACTACGCGGATCTGCTGCTGCCGGCGACCACACAGCTCGAGCACTTCGACCTGCACAAGACCTACGGCCATCGCTACGTGGTCGCCAACAATCCGGCGATCGCGCCGCTCGGCCAGGCCAAGCCGAACAGCGAGATCTTCCGGCTGCTGGCGCGGCGGATGGGACTGGACGATCCGGCGCTGGCCGCGAGCGACGAGGAGATCGCCGCCGCCGCGCTCGACTGGCGCGATCCGCGACTGGCCGGCAGTTCGCTGGCATCGATCCGCGAACGCGGCTGGGTCAAGCTGCGCGTGGCCGACGCGCCGTTCGCCGACGGCGGCTTTCCGACGCCATCGGGCAAGTGTGAATTGTCCAGTCCCCGGCTGCAGGCGATGGGGCTGGATCCGTTGCCCGACCACCTACCGCCGTACGAGTCGGCGAGCTCCGATCCCGCCCTGGCCGCACGTTATCCGCTGCAGCTGATCTCGCCGCCCGCGCGCAACTTCATGAACTCGACCTTCGTCAACATCACGAGCCTGCGCGGCGCGGATCGCGAGCCCGCGTGCGAGATCCATCCGGACGACGCCGCGGCCCGTGGCATCGGCGCCGGGGGCGGGGTCCGGCTGTTCACCGCGCGCCGAGCGTTCCGGTACCGGGCACGCCGCAACGCCCTCACGCCGCGCGGCGTGGTCGTCGCCTGGGGCGTCTGGTGGCACAAGATGGCCGCCGGCGGGCGCAACGTCAATGCGGTGACCAGCCAGGCGCTGACCGACCTGGGCCGGGCACCGACGTTCTACGACTGCCTGGTCGAGGCCGCCCGCGTCGGCTGATCCCGTCGCGCCTTCACTTGTTTCCCGGACCCCGATCGAGATGCCCACCCTGGAGCGATTGCTGCGGCTGTGCGCGGCGAGCGCGCTCGCGATGCTGGTCGCGGGCTGCGCGTTCTGGCAGGACGGCGTCGTCTTCTACCTGCAGTCGATCGGCGGGCACCTGCAGGTGATCCGCGAGGCGCGACCGATCACCGAGATGCTCGACGACGAGCGCCTGGACGCGACGCTGCGCACACGGCTCGAGCGGGTGCGCGAGATCCGCGCCTTCGCGTCGGCCGAACTCGCGCTGCCCGACAACGGCAGCTACACCCGCTACGCGGACCTGCGCCGGCCGTACGTGTTGTGGAACGTGGTCGCCGCGCCCGAACTGTCGCTGCAGCTGAAGACGTGGTGTTTCCCGGTCGCCGGGTGTGTCAGCTATCGCGGCTACTACGATGCCTCGGAGGCCGAGCGTTACGCGGCGATGCTGCGTGACGAGGGGCTGGAGACCTCGGTCGCCGGCGTGCCGGCCTATTCGACGCTCGGCTGGTTCGACGACCCGGTGCTCAATACCTTCATCCACTATCCGGAGGCCGAACTCGCGCGACTGATCTTCCACGAGCTCGCGCACCAGGTGCTGTACGTGAAGGGTGACTCGATGTTCAACGAATCCTTCGCCACCGCGGTCGAGGAAGCCGGCGTCGAGCGCTGGCTCGCGCGAAGGAACGATCCCGAGATCGAGCGTCTGTATCGCGAGTTCTCCGTTCGCCGCGGCCAGTTCGTCGCGATGCTGCGCCGCACCCGCGACGAACTCGACGAGCTCTACCGAAGCGACATCAGCGACGCCGAGAAACGCGCCGGCAAGGCCGGGATCTTCGCGCAACTGCGTCGACGCTACCAGGACCTGAAGACGGAATGGAACGGGTACGCCGGCTACGACCGGTGGTTCGGACAGGGGCCGACCAACGCCCACCTTGGCGCGGTCGCGACCTACAACCAGTGGGTGCCTGCGTTCCGAGCGCTGCTGGCCGAACAGCATGGCGACCTGTCCCGTTTCTTCGCCGCGGCCCGTGTGATCGCGGGCGGTGACGCGCAGCAACGGCGGCAGGCGCTGGAGGCGCTCGCGACGCGTCCCGCCACCGGTCGCGTCGACGGCACACCCAACGACCTGCGTGCTAAGCTGGTGCAAAGCCCCTGAGCGCCGGAGGCACCGCCCCCGCGGGCCGGCCGCGAGGGCTCGAACAGGCTGTCCGAACAGTCGGTCAGATACTCGGAGGCGTCATGGATCGTCCCTGGCTCGCGCACTACCCGAAGGGTGTGGCGCACGACATCGATCATCGGCAATACGACTCGCTCGTGCACCTGCTCGAGGAGGCGTTCACGAAGTACAGGGAACGCAACGCGTTCGTCTGCATGGGCAAGGCGATCACCTTCCGCGAGGTCGACGAGACCTCGAAGATCGTCGGCGCGTGGCTGCAGTCGCGCGGGCTGCAGAAGGGCGACCGGGTCGCCGTGATGATGCCCAACGTGCTGCAGTATCCGATCTGCATCGCCGGCATCCTGCGTGCCGGCATGGTCGTGGTCAACGTCAATCCGCTGTACACCGCACGCGAGCTCGAGCACCAGCTGCGCGATGCCGGTGCCAAGGCGGTGATCATCCTCGAGAACTTCGCGACCACGCTGCAGCAGGTGATCGACAAGACCGCGGTCAAGCACGTGGTCGTCGCCTCGCTCGGCGACATGCTCGGGTTCGCGAAAGGCACGTTCGTCAACTTCGCGGTGCGCCACCTGAAGAAGATGGTGCCGGCGTTCAACATCCCGGGTGCGGTCCGCTTCAACACGGTACTTGCCGACGGCGCGCGCCTGACGCTCAAGGGCGAGCGCATCGGCCACGACGACGTCGCGTTCCTGCAGTACACCGGGGGCACGACCGGTGTCTCCAAGGGCGCGACGCTGCTGCACCGGAACCTGATCGCCAACGTGCTTCAGTCGCACGAATGGATGATGCCGGCGCTCAACAATCCGGCCAAGTCGCCCCCGCCCGAGCAGCTGACGATCGTCTGCGCGTTGCCGCTGTATCACATCTTCGCGCTGACGGTATGCTGCCTGCTCGGCATGCGCAGCGGCTCGCTGAACATCCTGATCATCAATCCGCGGGATCAGCCCGCCCTGATCAAGGAGATCGCGCCGTACAAGGTCAACCTGTTCCCGGCGGTCAACACGCTGTACAACGCCCTCGCCAACAACGAGGAGTTCCGCAAGCTCGACTTCTCGGGCCTGCGCGTGTCCAACGGCGGCGGCATGGCGGTGCAGGAGGCGGTCGCGCAGCAGTGGTTGAAGATCACCGGGTGTCCGATCTGCGAGGGATACGGCCTGTCGGAGACGTCGCCGTCGGCGACCTGCAACCCGACCGACACCGATCGGTATTCCGGCACGATCGGGCTGCCGATGCCCTCGACCGAGATCGCGATCCTCGACGACGACGCCAAGCCGGTGCCGCTCGGCACGCCGGGTGAGATCGCGATCCGTGGCCCGCAGGTGATGGCCGGCTACTGGCTGCGCCCGGACGAGACCGCGAAGGTCATGACCCCGGACGGTTTCTTCAAGACCGGCGACATCGGCGTGATGGACGAGCGCGGCTACACGAAGATCGTCGATCGCAAGAAGGACATGATCCTGGTGTCCGGCTTCAACGTCTATCCGAACGAGATCGAAGGCGTGGTCGCGGGTCATCCGGGGGTGCTCGAGTGCGCCGCGATCGGTGTGCCGGACAAGAACGCCGGCGAGGCGGTCAAGCTGTTCATCGTCAAGAAGGATCCGAACCTGACCGAACGCGACGTGATGGAGTATTGCGTCCAGAACCTGACCGGCTACAAGAAGCCGAAGTTCATCGAGTTCCGCGCCGACCTGCCGAAGACCAACGTCGGCAAGATCCTGCGCCGCGAACTGCGCGACGAAGCGATGAAGAAGGCCGCCTGAGCGCGGTCTGACCGGACGCGGGCCGTCGAGGACGGTCCGCGATCGCCCGCACGCGGTCACGCGTCCGCGGTAGCCGGTCACGCGTTCGCGGTAGCCATTACCGCCTTCGGGCGATCGATGCGGGCGCGCCCCGCGCCCAGACTCCTCGAACCGCGCCCGTATCGGGCCTGGTCTCCCCTGGCCTCTTGTCCCATCATCGAGGAGTCACGATGAAACCCAACGATCTGCCCCGACGTACACGGCAGGCTCACGGCCGCCATTGCTACTACATCCTGCGTGAAGGCCTGGTCGGCGCCGACAGCGCCGAACTGCCGGAAGCCGGCGTGCAACGTCAGATGATCTTCACCCGGATGCTGCCGCGATCGCGACAGGTCCTGGACCAGGACGGTCTGCAGGCGCTCGGCGAGGCGATGCACACCGACACGGCGGCCGACCCCGACCGCCTGTCGCGTGTGCCTGCCGGCTTCACCTACCTGGGCCAGTTCATCGACCACGACGTCACACTCGACCTGACCGCGACGTTGCCGAGCGGCACCATCGAGCCCGAGGATCTCGACCAGGGCCGCACGCCCTCGCTCGACCTCGACTGCCTGTACGGCAACGGTCCCGACGACGCGGCGAGTGCGCCGATGTACGAGTCGAGTGGTCCGTTCGCCGGCGTCAAGCTGCGCGTCGGCACCACCAGCGCGATCGACGTGCCGATCTTCCCGACCGCCAACGTCTCGCTGCCCAACGACCTGCCGCGGAGACCCGATCGCAAGGCGGTGATCGGTGACGGACGCAACGACGAGAACCTGGCCGTCGCGCAGACCCACCTCGCGTTCATCAAGTTCCACAACACGGTCGTCGACCGGCTGGCCGCCGGCGGCACGCTGTCGGGCCGCGCGCTGTTCGAGGCGGCACGCTCGAAGGTGGTCAAGCACTACCAGTGGATCCTGCTCTACGACTTCCTGCCCCGGATCTGCGAGGACGCGGCGCTGGGTCGCGCGATCGGCGCCGCGGGATGGATCGTCGGCGCGGCGGCGATGCCGGTGGAGTTCAGCGCCGCGGCCTACCGGCTCGGCCACAGCATGATCCGGCCGACCTACGAGTGGAACAAGTTCTTCAACTCGCGCACACCGCGGGTGATCGGTGGCCAGTCGGTCGGTGCCGGCATGGCAAGCCTGGTGCAGCTGTTCCAGTTCAGCGGTGCCGGCGGCTTCGATCCGACCGCGCTGCCCAACTCGGGCCAGGTGCCCAACGGCCCGCCGACGCTGCCGTCGAACTGGGTCGTCGACTGGAACTTCATGTACGACTTCGGCGAGGCCGGCGGCATGCGCTCGGAGATGCTGAACTTCACGCATCGGATCAACACCTCGATCGCCGATCCGCTGAAGAACATGATCCCCGGCGTGCAGGCGCCGAGCCAGCTCGCCTCGCGCAACCTGCGTCGTGGCGCGGCGCTGAGCCTGCCCACCGGCCAGGAGGCGGCCGACTACCTGAACATCCGGCCGCTGTCGGCCACCGAGATCGCCGACGGGCCGCACGAAGCGGTGCTTCGCCGACACGGCTTCGACTGCCACACGCCGCTCTGGTACTACATCCTGAAGGAGGCCGAGGTGCGCCACGGCGGGCACAAGCTGGGCCGGCTCGGCACGCTGATCACCGCGGGCACTTTCATCAGCCTGATCAAGGGCAGCCGCGTGTCGATCCTGCGTGAGGTCGACTGGCGGCCCGACCTGCCGTCGGATCGGCCGGGCACTTTCCGGATGACGGACCTGTTGAACCTGGTCGGTGACCTGAATCCGCTCGGCGTCTTCTGAGCGGTCGACGAATCCCGGCACCCGTGCCGCGTCGCGGTCGGGTCGCCGGTGACACCGGGATCAGTGGTAGTGACGGTCCCGGCGCTGTCGGCGCGGGTCCTGTTCGTCGCGCAGCACGATCGGCTCACGCGTGAAGTGGAACAGGGCGGCGAGCACCAGGAGCAGCAGGGAAAGTCCGATCAGATCGAGCAGTTGCATGTCCAGGCTCCGCGGCGCGCATGTCGTGGCGTCATCCTCAGTATCGGCGTGCCGGACAGGGTGTCGCCACAGGACCCGGTCGAGTGGCGGGAAAGCGGGCACCGGCGGCACCGGATGGCGCATTCCTGCCGCACGGATCGGACGCGCCGACCCGCGGACACGGGAAGGTTGTAGCAGCGGATCGTGCCCGGGGTGCAATTTCCCCGCCGCCGCGTCGGGTCGTCGCCCGCGCTTCAGTCGTCGGACCGCGCCCGTTCGGACGATTCGGCGATCATCCAGGCGATCCCGATCCCTGCGGTCACGTAGTTGCGGCTTCGCACCAGCGGGCTGTCCTCGAAGCTCGCGCCGGCCAGCGAGTCGTAGCGGGCGAACCCGAATGCGAAGAAACTCGGGAACCGTTTGCCGGCGTAGAGGATCAGCTGCGATCCGGAGTAACCCGCCGAGGCATCGTAGGCCGGCCGCGATGCGGTCGCGAACGTCGGCGCGACCCGGTAGTAGTAGTCGTGATATCGGTTGGAGGCGAACATCGAGCCGACCGAGGCCGACAACAGCCAGCCCGGCAGGACACGTGGCTCGGTCTGCAGGCTGATGCCGGGCGACAGCACCCAGCCGATGGATTCGATCCGCAGGCCGTCGATCGCGAACGCCGCGCGCATCGGCACGTGCAGTTCGAGCCGATGACGGCGATCGGCCGAACGCGCGAGCGACACTTTCAGCGACGGCCCGAACTCGAGCGCCGGATACAGGTTCGGCATGCCGCGACGGGCCTCGTTGCTGGCGCTGCGTACCGGCAGCGACGCATTGAGGCTCATGTTCAGTTCGGCGCGATCACTCTCGAACAGTTCGGTGCGCAGGCCGCGCCGATCGGCACGCAGGACGTCGCCGCGATAGACGAAGTAGGGCAGCGGAAACAGGTAGCCGTGGCTCTCGTCGGAGCCGCGATAGTCGGGCAGCACCAGGCCGGTGGCGCCGAGCCCGAACTCCCATAGCGGGCGGTCGGCCGCGACCGTCGGGGCGGCGGCGATCATCAGCACCAGCAGGGCGAGCGTGCGGTCGATCGATCGGTGATGCATGGGGGACGGGGGGAGATTCGACCGCGAGCAGCGTACACCAACCGGCGTCGTTAGCCGCCCGCCCGGCGGGGCAGCGGCGGCTCGCCGGTGGCCGCCCAGGGTCGGGCGGCGCGAACCGTCCGATCGATGCCCACGCTCAGCGGACGCCGGGCGCCATCGCTTCCTCGCGCAGCCGGAACCGTTGCAGCTTGCCGGTCTCGGTGCGCGGCAGGCTGGTGCGGAAGACCACCGAGCGCGGATACTTGTACGGGGCGATCGTGCTCTTGACGAAGTCCTGCAGGCGGCGCGCGGTGGTGTCGTCGGCCGGATGCCCGGACTTGAGCACGACATACGCGCGCACGATCTGGCCGCGGTCGGGGTCGGGCACGCCGACGACCGCGCACTCGGCCACCATCTCGTGGCTCATCAGCACGGCCTCGACCTCGGGACCGGCGATGTTGTAGCCGGCCGAGACGATCATGTCGTCGGAGCGTGCGTGGTAGGTGAAGTAGCCGTCGGCATCGACGCTGAAGGTGTCGCCGGGCAGGTTCCAGCCGTCGCGCACGTACTGGGTCTGGCGGTCGTCGGCCAGGTAGCGGCAGCCGGTCGGTCCCTTCACCGCGAGCCGGCCGATCGTGCCCGGGGGCACCGGCTGCATCCGTTCGTCGACGATCCGCGCCGCGTAGCCGGGCACCACCTTGCCGATCGCGCCGCGACGGACTTCCTCGGGCGCCGACGCGATGAAGATGTGGATCATCTCGGTCGAGCCGATCCCGTCGATGATCTCGATCCCGGTCGCCTGTTTCCAGAGTTGTCGGGTCGCGTCCGGCAGCGCCTCGCCGGCCGACACACACTTGCGCAGCGAGCGCAGGTCGAAACGGTTGGCCAGCGGCGCCATCTGCCGGTAGAAGGTGGGCGCGGTGAACACAGTCGTCGCGTGATGACGCTGGATCGCCGACAGCAGCGCTTCGGGTGTCAGTCCCTCGAGCAGCAGCGTCGATGCGCCGACACGAAGCGGGAAACACAACATGCCGCCGAGCCCGAACGTGAAGGCGAGCGGCGGCGTGCCGCAGAAGATCTCGTCGGCCGCGGGGCGCAGCACGTGGCGCGGGAACAGGTCACACATCGCGAGGATGTCGCGATGGAAATGCATCGTGCCCTTCGGCACCCCGGTAGTGCCCGAGGTGAACGCGATCAGCGCGACGTCGTCGCCCGCGGTGTCGCAGGCGGTGAAACGCGTCGGCTGGAAACGGCAGCGGTCATCGAGCGACCCTGGCGTCGGCACATCACCCTGGCCGTCGTTGAAGCGCAGCACGCGGCCGAGTGTCCGTGCGCCCGGATCGCGCCGCGCTTCGTCGAGTTCACCGGCCAGGCGCGCGTCACACAGCGCCGCGCCGACGCGTGCCTTGTCGATCACCTGCACAAGTTCGCGTGCCCGCAGCAGCGGCATCGTCGGCACCGCGACCAGACCGGCCTTGATCGTCGCCAGCAGGCACGCAGCCATCATCGGATTGTTGGCCCCGCGCAGCAAAACGCGATTGCCCGGCACCAGGCCCATCTCGCCGGTCAGCACGTGGGCGATCTGGTTGATGCGCACCGCGAGCTGGTCATACGTGCACACCGCCCGGTCGTCGCGCAGGGCGATCGCGTCGCCGAAGCCCCGGTGCAGCATCGCATCGACGAGTTCCGCCGCGGCGTTCAGGCGCGGCGGACCGGCGAGGTCGGGGCTGTCGAGCAGCAGGTCGGGCCAGCGATCGGCCGGGGGAAGATGGTCGCGGGCGAACGTGTCGACGTGGGCGGACGGCGTCATGGTCGTCATCCTGCTTCAGCAGCTTGTCAGGCCGGCATCACCGATGCCGTCAGCCGGCATCCTTCAACAGGTCGCGGGCGATGATCAGCTTCTGCACCTCGCTCGCGCCTTCGTAGATCCGCAGCGCGCGGATCTCGCGATACAGCCGCTCGACGACCTGGCCGCGGGTCACGCCGAGTCCGCCGAAGATCTGCACGGCGGCATCGATGACCCGTTGCGCACCTTCGGTCGCCGCGAGTTTGGCCATCGCCGCCTCGCGGGTCGTGCGCCGGCCGTCGCCGCGGTCGCGCCGCCACGCCGCGCGATAGGTCAGCAGCGCCGCCGCGTCGATCTCGCAGGCCATGTCGGCGAGCCGGGCCTGCGTGAGCTGGAATTCCGCGAGCTGCTGGCCGAACATCCGCCGCCCGCGGGCTCGTGTCATCGCCTCGTCGAGCGCGCGTCGTGCGAAGCCGATCGCCGCCGCGGCGACCGACGCACGGAAGATGTCCAGGGTCGCCATCGCCAGCTTGAATCCCTGCCCGGGCAGCCCCAGCCGCTGCGCCTCCGGCACGCGACAGCCTTCGAAGCGCAGCGTCGCCAGCGGGTGCGGCGCGATCACCTCGATGCGTTCGGTGATCGACAGTCCCGGCGTGTCCGCATCGACGACAAATGCCTCGATGCCGCGTGCACCGGGGGCGTCGGTGCCGCGGGCGAAGACGCAGTAGAAATCGGCGATGCCGCCGTTGGAGATCCAGGTCTTCGTCCCGTCGAGGATCCAGTCGCCCCGGTCGTCACGCCGCGCGCGGGTGGTCATCGCGGCGACATCGGAACCGGCATCCGGCTCCGACAGCGCGAAGGCCGCGATCGCGCGGCCCGCGGCCACGGCCGGAAGATACCGCTCGCGCATCGCCTCGCTGCCGCCGAGGGTGATCGGCCCGCTGCCCAGGCCCTGCATCGCGAACGCGAAGTCGGCCAGGCCATCGTGGTAGGCCAGCGTCTCGCGGATCAGGCACAACGATCGCGAGTCGATGATGTCGCGATGCCCGCCGTAGGCCGCCGGCACCGCGTCGCGCAGCCAGCCGGCATCACCCAGCGCGGCGACTCGTGCGCGGCAGATCGCGTCGACGTCGTGTTCGTCCTCGTCGGCATGATCGATGCTCTCGCGGCACCACTGCCCAAGCCCGGTCGCGAGCTCGCGGTGCCGGGCCTCGAACCAGGGCAGTTCGGTGAAGTCCTGGGTACCCATCGTCACTTGAGCCTCAGTCGCCTTCGAAGCGCGGCGTCTCGCGGGCGACGAATGCCCGGTACGCCCGTTCGAAGTCGCGGGTCTTCATGCAGATCGCCTGCGCCTGCGCCTCGGCCTCGATCGCCTGCTCGACACTCATCGACCATTCCTGGTTCAGCATCGTCTTGGTCATCGCGTGCGCGAAGGTCGGGCCGGCGGCGAGTGACGCGGCGAACGCCTGTGTCTCCTGCATCAGGACCTGCGAGTCGACGACGCGGTTGAAGTAGCCCCAGGCCTGGCCTTCCTCGGCGCTCATCGCGCGACCGGTGTACAGCAGCTCGGCCGCGCGTCCCTGGCCGATCAGCCGCGGCAGCAGCGCACACGCCCCCATGTCGCAGCCGGCCAGGCCGACGCGGGTGAACAGGAAAGCGGTGCGTGCCGAAGATGTGCCGAAGCGGAAGTCCGCGGCCAGCGCGATCATCGCCCCGGCGCCCGCGCAGATGCCATCGACCGCGGCGATCACCGGCTGCGGGCAACGACGGATCGCCAGCACCAGGTCGCCGGTCATCCGGGTGAAGCGCAGCAGCTGCGGCATCTGCATCCGCACCAGCGGGCCGATGATCTCGTGCACGTCGCCGCCCGAGCAGAAATTGCCGCCGGCGCCGGTGATCACCACCGCCCTGACGTCGTCCACGTGCACCAGCGACTGGAACAGGTCGCGCAGTTCCGCGTACGACTCGAAGGTCAGCGGATTCTTGCGCTCGGGTCGCGCCAGCGTGATCGTCGCCACCCCGTCGGGCGACACCGCCCAGTCGAAGTGCCGCGGCCGGTGCTCGGCGAGTTGTTTCCAGGGAATCGGATCGGCATCCATCGTTGGTCCCGACGGGCGTCCGCACCGGCGACAGGCCGTTGCCAGGACGATTCCAGGAAATTAGTTTACCTCTAAACTAATCGACTTTGGCACCCGACGCCTTGATCACTTTCGACCACTTCGTGATCTCGTTGCGGATGTAGGTGGCGAACTGTTCGGGGGTGTTGCCGACCGGCTCCGCCCCCTGGCCGACCAGCTTCTCGCGCAGGTCCGGCCGCGCCAGGCCGGCGGCGATCTGCTTTTGCAGCAGCGCGACGATGTCGGCGGGTGTGCCCGCCGGGGCGACGATGCCGAACCACGAACTGGCCTCGTAGCCGGCGAGCCCGCCCGCCTGCTGGATCGTCGGCACGCCGGGCAGTGCGACCGATTCGCGGGCACTGGTCAGCGCGAGCGCCCGCAGCTTGCCGGCCTTGATGTGCGGCAGCGCCGAGGGCAGGTTGTCGAACATCAGGTCGACCTGGCCGGCGATCAGGTCGGTCAGCGCCGGCGAGCTGCCGCGATACGGGATGTGGGTGATGAAGGTGCCGGTCATCGCCTTGAACAGTTCGGCCGACAGGTGGATCGAGGTGCCGTTGCCGCTGCTCGCGTAGTTGAGCTTGCCGGGTCGGGATTTCGCGAGTGCGATCAGTTCGCGCACGTTGCCCGCGGGCAGCGACGGATGCACGACGAGCACGTTGGGCACGGTGGCCACCAGCGTCACCGGCGCGAAGTCGCGCACCGGGTCGTACGGCAGCTTGTCGTACAGCGACGCGTTGATGCCGTGAG
>CADEEH010000118.1 GCA_902826305.1 uncultured Burkholderiales bacterium | reverse complement strand
ATACCGGCCTGTCACGCCGGGGGTCGCGGGTTCGAGTCCCGTCCACTCCGCCAGATCTGTGAGAAGGGCGAACCGTGCGGTTCGCCCTTTTCGCTTGTGTTCGCCTCGTCGCTCGTGGCGCAGGCCGTCAGAAGGAAGCCGGACGATGTTTGATTCCGTTCGAAAGCACCAGCGGATCCTGCAGGCGGTCCTGTTGCTGCTGATCTTCCCGGCGTTCGCGTTCTTCGGCATCGCCGGCTACGACCAGATGTTCAGCGCCGCCGAGAAGAGTGTCGCCGAGGTGGGCGGCGCGTCGATCACCCGGCGCGAGTTCGACGAGGCATACCGGCGCGAACTCGAGCGCCTGCAGCAGCAGTATGGCGGGCAGGTCGATGCGCGGCTGCTCGACACACCTTTCACCCGCACACAGGTGCTCGACGGGCTGGTGTCGCAGCAGGCGCTGCAGACCGAATCGAACCGCAAGCGGATCGCCGTCAGCGACGAGCAGCTGCGCCGCGAGATCGTCTCGATCCCCGGTCTGACCAAGCCGGACGGCACCTTCGACATGGAACGGTATCGGGCCGCGCTGTCGCAGCAGAATCTGACCGAGCCGATGTTCGAGTCGCAGCTGCGCGGCGACCTGGCGCGACGGGCACTGCCGGAATCGCTTTCGCGCAGCGCGTTCGTGCCGGCGACGATCGCCGACCGGATGATCGGCATCCTCGAGGAGGTCCGGGAGGTTCGCGAGCAGGTGTTCAAACCCGCCGACTTCGCGGCCAAGGTCGTGCCCTCCGAGGACGAACTGCGCAAGTTCTACGACGCCAATGCCGCCCGCTACGAAACCCCCGAGGCGGTGAAGGTCGAGTACCTGGTGCTCAGTCCGGATTCGATCTCCGCGCAGGTCACGCCCGACCCGGCGCAGGTCAAGACCTATTACGAGCAGAACCGCAAACGTTTCGTCACCGAGGAGGAGCGTCGCGCCAGCCACATCCTGGTCAAGCCCGAGGGCGACAAGGCCCCGGCGCGCGCGACATTGGAGGCGCTGCGCCAGAAGATCGCCGGCGGAGCGGACTTCGCCGCGCTGGCCAAGGCCGAATCGCAGGACAAGGGGTCGGCCGCCGCCGGCGGGGACGTCGGACTGTTCACCCGCGACCTGGTCGATGCGCCGTTCGCCGAGGCCGCGTTCGCCCTGAAACAGGGGGAGGTCTCCGGTGTCGTCGAGACCGATTCGGGCCTGCACCTGATCAAGGTCACCGAGATCCGGCCCGGCAAGGAGCGCACGTTCGACGAGGTGCGCCCGGAGATCGAGTCGGACCTGCGCAAGCAGGAAGCCTCGAAGCTGTACGCGTCCTACGCCGAGCAGTTCTCGGATCTGGTGTTCACGCAGCCCGACAGCCTGCAGCCGGCAGCCGAGAAGTTCAAGCTGCGCCTGCAGACCGCCGAGGACGTGGGCCGCAACGGGTCGGCGAAGCTGCCCTCGGGCACACCGGTCGCCAATCCGAAGGTGCTCGCCGAAGTCTTCAAGGACGATTCGATCAGGGGCCGACGCAACACACAGGCGGTCGACATCGGCAACAGCACGCTGGTGTCGGCGCGGGTGACCGAACACAAGCCGGCCGCACGCAAGCCGTACGAGGCGGTCGCCGCCGAGGTCCGTGCCTCGGTCGTCGACGAGCAGGCTCGAAAGCTCGCCCGCGAGGCGGGCGAGTCACGGCTCAAGGAATTGGTCGGTGGCGCCGAGGCCAAGGGTTTCTCGGACGGACGTCTGGTCTCGCGCAGCAATCCGGGCAACGTCGCCCCGGCCGCGGTCGAGGCGCTGTTCAAGGGTGTGCCGGCGAAGTTGCCGTCGTTCGTCGGTGCCGACCTGGGTGCGGCCGGTTACGGCGTGTACCAGCTCGTGCGGATCCAGCCGATCGATCCGGCTTCGATCGCCAAGAAACGCGAGCAGCTGCTGCCCCAGCTCGCCCAGGCCGTGTCGCAACTGGACGTCGGTACCTATCTCGATTCGCTTCTGGCGCGCTCCGACGTCAAGCGTTTCCCGGATCGCGTGGCCGACAAGACCGACACGCGCTGAGCGCTCGCCGGCTCGGCGCCGACCGGCGATCGTTCGAGGATCCCCGTCGCGCCGACCGGCTGTCGCCCGGGGCGAGGGCGGCGTCGCGTCAGAGCCCGACCCGCTCGATGATCTCGCGGGCGGTACGTTCGATCGTCGGATCGTCTGCGCCTTCGAGCACCACCGTCGGCGCCTGGGTGATCCGTCCGAAATTGCGCACGATCGACCGATCGTAGGCCGGGTCGTAGTGCTCGTCGAGCATCGCCGTGACGAACTCCTCCCAGCGGCCGGTTGTCGCCAGTTGTGACCAGGCTACGATCTTCGCGTGACCGTGCAGCGGTCGCAGCAGATCGAGCTGGCGCAACAGCAGCGCCGGGTCGTCGACGAAGTGGCGATACTCGTCGAGCAGCAGGCGACAGCGGACATCGGCCGGTGCCTCGATCCGCAGGCAGCCCGACGCGCGCATCGTCTCGATCAACGCATCCGGCACGTGCCGTTCACCGACTTTCTTGCTTTCCGACTCGACGTAGACCGGTCGTTCGGCATCGAACCCGCGCAGCGCCGACCAGATGCGGGAATCGAACTGTCGTTGCGACGGCTGGGGCGACTGCGGCAGCGGTCCGAGCACCGAGCCGCGGTGATGTGCGATCGCCTCCAGGTCCAGGACCTGTGCGCCCAGCGCGGCCAGCCGCTGCAGGATCGCGCTCTTGCCGCTGCCGGTGCGACCGGCCAGCACGACGAAGCGGAACCGCCGCGGTCGTTCGGCGAGTTCGGCAAGCACCTGACGCCGGTATTCCCGGTAGCCGCCTTCGAGCACCGAGGTTCGCCAGCCGACCCGCGCCAGCACCGTTGCCAGCGCGCCGGAGCGGTTGCCGCCGCGCCAGCAGTAGACCAGCGGCCTGAACGAGGGGGGCCGCTCGGCCAGCACGGTCTCGAGCAGGCCGGCGATGTTGCGCGCCACCAGTGCGGCGCCGAGTCGACGCGCCTCGAACGGCGACTGTTTGTGCAGCGTGCCGATGCGGGCGCGCTCCTCGTCGTCCAGCACCGGCGTGCTGAGCGCCCCGGGCAACCGGTCCTCGGCGTGTTCGGCCGGGCTGCGCGCGTCCAGGATCGCGTCGTAGCGCTCCAGTCCGGCCAGCGCCTCGGTGATCGGGACGTTCAGCGGTTCCTTCATCGGCGGTCATTCTACGGTCCGCCCCGTCCGTCGGTCGCCGGTCCCGTGGGGCCATGGAATCGGCCGTACAATCGATGATCCTCCAGCGCCCGCCCCATGATCGTCTTCAATCTCGCCTGCGCCCACGAACACCGTTTCGAAGGATGGTTCGCCTCCGGCGACGAGTTCGACAGTCAGTGCGCCCGTTCGCTGGTCCAATGCCCCGTCTGCGCCAGTGCCGAGATCCGGCGCCTGCCGAGTGCGCCGCGATTGAACCTGGCTCGGGCGGGCGGTGACGAGCGCACGCCGGCGGCGAGTGCGGGTGCGCCGGCGACGGCCGAGGTGATGCAGCAGAAACTGCTGCAGATGGCGCGGATGCTCGTGCAGCAGACCGACGACGTCGGCGAGCGGTTCGCCGAGGAAGCGCGCAAGATCCACTACCGCGAGGCGCCGCCGCGCGGGATCCGGGGCGTTGCATCCCCGGTCGAGGTCGCCGAGCTCAACGACGAGGGGATCGAGGTGTTCGCGTTCCCGATTCCGGACGCGGCCAAGAACCCGTTGCAGTAGGGCGGCAGCGTCCGCTTGCCGTCCGGCTCGCCGCGTCCGCCATCAGGTCAACGTCGCTCGTACTGCTGCTGCCCGAACAGCGCGGCGCGCGCCTTGTCGTCGAGCAGCGGCCGGCGACGATCCGCCAGCACCTTGATCCCGCGTTGCACGGCCGGCCGCGCGCCGATGCGCTCGAACCAGCGGGCGACGTTCGGATACTGCGCGAGGTCCACACCCTGGTTCTCGTGTGAACGCAGCCAGGGCCAGATCGCCATGTCGGCGATCGTGTACTCCTTGCCGGCGATCCAGCCATCCGTGCTGGCGAGCTGCCGGTCGATCACGCCGTAGAGGCGGTTGGCCTCGTTCGTGTAGCGCTCGATCGCGTACGGGATCTTCTCGGCCGCATAGATCCGGAAGTGGTGTGCCTGGCCGAGCATCGGCCCGACACCTCCCATCTGGAACATCAGCCACTGCAGCGCTTCGTACTTCCCCCGCACCGAGCGCGGCAGGAAACGGCCGGTCTTGCCGGCGAGATAGAGCAGGATGGCGCCGGATTCGAACAGCGAGATCGGCTTGCCATCGGGTCCGTCGGGATCGACGATCGCCGGCATCTTGTTGTTCGGACTGATCGCGAGGAACTCCGGCTTGAACTGGTCGCCGGCGCCGATGTCGATCGGGATCACCGCGTACGGCAACGCACACTCCTCGAGCATGATGTGGACCTTGTGCCCGTTGGGCGTCGGCCAGGTGTAGACCTCGATCATCGTTGCTCCGTCAGGATCCGCGGGTGATGGGCATCGGGATGTTGTCGGTCGGCAGCTGCATGTGGCGCGCGAGCTCGAGCTTGGCGACCGCGTTGCGGTGCACCTCGTCGGGTCCGTCGGCCAGCCGCAGCGTGCGCGACAACGCGTACAGGTAGGCGACCGGGAAATCGTCGCTGACGCCGCCGCCGCCGTGCGCCTGGATCGCCCAGTCGAGCACCTTGCAGGCGACGTTCGGCGCGACCACCTTGATCATCGCGATCTCGGCCTTGGCCACCTTGTTGCCGACGGTGTCCATCATGTACGCGGCCTTCAGCGTCAGCAGCCGCGCCTGGTCGATCATGCAGCGCGCCTCGGCGATCCGCTCGTGCCACACGCCCTGCGTCGAAATCGCACGACCGAACGCGACCCGCGACGACAGGCGCTTGCACATCAGTTCCAGCGCACGTTCGGCGACACCGATCTGGCGCATGCAATGGTGGATGCGCCCCGGGCCGAGACGACCCTGCGCGATCTCGAAGCCGCGGCCCTCGCCGAGCAGGATGTTGTCCACCGGCACGCGGACATCCTTGAACGTGACCTCGCAGTGGCCGTGCGGCGCGTCGTCGTAGCCGAACACGTTCAGTGCCCGCACCACGGTGATGCCGGGCAGGTCGGCGGGCACGACGATCATCGACTGCTGTTCGTGGCGTCCCGCATCCGGGTTGGTCTTACCCATGAAGATGTAGACCTTGCAGCGCGGGTCGCCGGCACCCGAGGTCCACCACTTGCGGCCGTTGATCACGTAGTCGTCGCCGCGCCGTTCGATCCGCGACTGGATGTTGGTCGCGTCCGACGACGCGACGTCCGGTTCGGTCATCGCGAAGGCCGAGCGGATCTGGCCGGCCAGCAGCGGATCGAGCCACTGGCGCTTGAGCGGCTCGCTCGCGTAGCGCTCGAGTGTCTCCATGTTGCCGGTGTCGGGTGCCGAGCAGTTGAAGATCTCGGCGCCCCAGGCGACCCGGCCCATGATCTCGCACAACGGCGCGTACTCCAGGTTCGACAGGCCCTCGGGCACACGGGGGGAATGCGGCAGGAACAGGTTCCACAGGCCCGCGGCGCGCGCCTTCGGCTTCAGCTCCTCGACGATCTTCGTCGGCACCCAGGCGTTGCCGGCTTTCCGGTTGGCGGCGACCTCCTCCTCGAAGCGGTGCTCGTTCGGATAGACGTGTTCGTCCATGAACGCCGTCAGACGGCGCTGCAGATCCTTGACCTTGGTCGAATACTCGAAATCCATGTCCCCTCCGGTTGGCCGCCGGTCGCGTCCGGCGCCGAAGGGCGCGTTCCGCGACGTCGGCATGGTTCGATCAGACGCGGCGCGCGATCTCCCAGCCCATCTCGGCCAGCACCCGCGCGCGGCGGCCGGTGTCCAGAGCCTGCTGGCTGGACGCGGTGCCGTCGACCGCACGTTTCATGATGCCCTGCAGGATCGCCGCCAGCCGGAACAGGTTGTAGGCGATGTAGAACTGCCAGTGCGCGATCACCGCCTGCACATCACGGCCGGTGCGCCGGCAATAGCGCTCGATGTACTCGCTTTCGGTCGGGATGCCGAGCGCCGCGTGGTCGAGCCCGCCGATGCCGCGAAACGCCGACGGCGGGATGTGATACCCCATACAGTGGTACGAGAAGTCCGCCAGCGGATGGCCGAGGGTGGACAGTTCCCAGTCGAGTATCGCCAGGATCCGCGGCTCGGTCGGATGGAAGATCAGGTTGTCGAGCCGGTAGTCGCCGTGGACGATCGAGGTCTCTTCGCTGGCCGGCACGTGGGCGGGCAGCCATTCGATCAGCCGGTCCATCGCGTCGATCACCTCGGTCGCGGAGGCCTGGTACTGCTTGCTCCAGCGTCCGATCTGGCGCGCGAAGTAGTTGCCCGGCTTGCCGTAGTCGCCCAGGCCGACGGCGACCGGGTCGACCCGGTGCAGCGCCGAGATCACCCGGTTCATCTCGTCGTAGATCTCGCCGCGCTCGGTCCCGGTCATCCCGGGCAGCGACTGCTCCCACAACACACGGCCGTCGACACACTCCATCAGGTAGAAGGCCCGGCCGATCACCGATTCGTCCTCACACAGACAGTAGGTGCGCGGCACCGGCACGTCGGTGCGGGCGAGCGCCGACAGCACCCGATACTCGCGTTCGATCGCATGCGCCGACGGCAGCAGCCTGGCCACCGGGCCCGGCTTGGAACGCATCACGAACGATGCCGACGGGGTCGTCAGCTTGAAGGTCGGGTTCGATTGCCCGCCCTTGAACTGTTCGACGGTGAGCGGTCCGGCGAACCCGGGAATGCGCGGCACCAGGTAGGCCTCCAGCGCCGACGGATCGAGGCGGTAACGCTCCGCGACCGGCATCGTCCCGCTGAAGGTCTGGCCGCTGTCGCCGGCCGGGGTCGTCTCAGCCATTGCTCCTCCTGAACTTCAGGTACTGCTCGAGCAGCTGCTCCATCGTGCTCGCGCGTTCCGCAGGCTGCAGCAGGTCGGTTGCGCACAGGTTCACGTACCGTACGATCCAGTCGCGCGGATCGAGCCCGCAGTCGAGGGCGTTGATGCACGCCGGCGACTGCAGCAACCCGCCGAGCAGCATCCGCTGTCCGGTCAGCGCGTACGACAGCACGGCGCGGTTGACACCCCCGTGCAGCACCAGCAGGGCGGTGTGCCACGAGCCATCCGCCCGCAGGCGGTCGATCTGCGGATGGACCCGATCGATCAGTTCACCGATCGTCTCGCCGCCCAGGAAGCGCGCGTCCTCGGCGGGCAATCCGTCGAACGCGCCGAGGAACGCGTCGCGCAGTTCATCGTCGCGCAGGTCGGCCAGGCGTCCGCCGCGGATCTCCTGCAACTCCGGCCAGGCTTCGATCGCCGGCGTGGCCGCGGTGCACGCGTCGAGCACGTGGCGTGCGGTCTCGACGGTGCGGTTCAGGCCGCTGGTCACCACCTTGTCGAACGCGATCGACTGCAGCGCGAACAGGCGGCCGGCGGCGGCGGCCTGCTCGCGGCCGCGTTCGTTCAGCGACACCGAGGTCGGCTCGATCGGGCGGCCCTCGTCGTCGAAGTAGCTGACGCTGCCGTGGCGCATCAGGTAGATCCGGCGTCGCACCGGCACGTCGAAGTCGAGGATCGAGCCGACCATCCCGCTTACCGGCCGCTGCGGCCGAAGTCGGCCGGACGTTTGGCGAGGAACGCCTCGATGCCTTCACCGGCCTCGACATCGAACAGGCCGTCGAGGAACGCGTTGCGCTCGGCCTCGAGCTGGCGCTCGAGCCGGTCCCGTTCCCGTCCGGCGAGCAGCGCCTTGATGCGGCCGAGCGCGGCGGCCGGGCCGAGCGCGAGCGAGGCGGCCAGCCGCTGCGCCTCGATCCGCGCCTCGCCGTCGGCGACCACCCGGTTGACCACCCCCAACGTGTGCAGCCGGGCGGCATCGATCGGTGTGCCGGTGGCCAGCAATTCGAACGCCAGCGGTGCGGGTAGCCGCTCGGCCAGCCAGTGCGAGGCGCCGCCGTCCGGGCTCAGGCCGACCTTCACGTGGGCCATCACGAAGCGCGCGCCGGCGCCGGCCACCAGCAGGTCGCAGGCCAGCGCCAGCGACGCACCGGCACCGGCGGCGACGCCGTCGACCGCGGCGATCACCGGCAGCGGACAGGCCCGGATCGCGAGGATCCATCGGTGCAGCGCGTCGATCGACGCCGACTGCACCGCGGGATCGAGGGCCCGGTTCGCCTGCAGGCGGCGCAGATTGCCGCCGGCGCAGAAGGTGTCGCCCGCGCCGGTCAGCACGACCGCGCGGATGTCGCCCCCGGGTGCCAGGGATGTGATCAGCCGCGTGCCTTCGGCATAGATGTCGGGGCCGAGCGTGTTGCGCGACGCCGGATCGGACATCGTCAGCGTCAGGACCGCACCGTCCCGTGTGTCGAGCAGGCGCGCGGTCATGCCGGCATCAGTCCTGGTGCAGCAGCGACAGGCCGAGTCGCGCGCGTCGCTGAAGCCACAGGCCGGGGCGGTAACGCGGGTCTCCGGTGACGCGATGGATGTTGCCCAGGATCGCGAGCACGGTGGCGGCTCCGATGTGGTCTCCCATCGTCAGCGGACCGACCGGATAACCGAGGCCGATGCGCACCGCGGCATCGATGTCGGCCGGGGCCGCGATGCGCATCTGCGCGATCTCGGTGGCGATCGACACGACCATCGCAACCACCCGTTGCGCGACGAAACCCGGGCTGTCACGCAGCATCACCGGGAGCGCGCCATCGGCGCCGAACAGTGCGAGTGCGGCCTCCCGCGTGGCCTGGCTGCAGGCCGGTGTCGCCATCAGCACACGTCGCTTGCAGGCGCGGTCGGCGAACGGAAACACCGTGTCGATCGCGATCACCCGGTCGGCCTGCGCGACAAGATCCAGGTCGGCCGCTGCCGTCGTGGCATCCAGGCCGAGCGGCGCCAGCAGGATCAGCGAATCGGCACCGGGCCGCGCGCCCGCGTCGATCGATGCGCCGAGTGCGCCGACCAGCGCTTCGAGCGACGCCTTCTGCGCACCCGGCGCGATCCAGACCGATGGCATCGGGCCGGCGGGGCGGGGCGCGTCGACGGCGGGTGTCGTCGCGGCCGGCTGGGCATTTGCGCTCGCCCCATAGGTGTAGAAACCCTGGCCGCTCTTGCGGCCGAGCAGTCCGGCGGCCAAGCGCTGCGCGGTGATCACACTCGGGCGGAATCGCGGTTCGTCATAGAACTGGTGATAGATCGATTCCATCACCGGATGGGATACGTCCAGGCCGGTCAGATCGAGCAGTTCGAATGGCCCGAGCCGGAAGCCCCGGCCGTCGAACGCGACCTGTTCGCGCATCAGCGTGTCGATCGTCTCGACGCCGGCGACACCTTCGGACAACACGCGCAGCGCCTCGGTCCCGTAGCCGCGGCCGGCATGGTTCACGACGAAGCCCGGAGTGTCCTCGGTGACGACCACCGCATGACCGGCCTGCCGGCCGAGGGCCTCCAGCCGCGCGACGATCGCCGGGTCGGTGCGTGCCGTGCGCACGACCTCGACGATCTTCATCAGCGGCACCGGATTGAAGAAGTGGTAGCCGGCGACCTGCGCCGGCCGGGCCAGCGTGGCCGCGATCGCGGTCACCGACAGCGACGAGGTGTTGCTGGCCAGGACCGTGGTCGGTGCGACGATCGGTTCGATCGCGGCGAACAACTCGCGTTTGGCGTCGAGCCGCTCGACGATCGCCTCGATCACCAGATCACAATCCGCCAGGCCGTCGAGCGAGGCGACGGTCCGCACCCGCGCGGCGGCCGCCGCCGCGTCGGCGACGGTCATCCGGCCCTTGTCGGCCTGTTTGTCGAAGTAGCCGCGGATGTTGACGGCGGCCGCGTCGAGTGCGTCGGTGCGTGTGTCGTGCAGCACGATCGCGGCACCGGCGCCGGCGAACAGTTGCGCGATGCCCGAGCCCATCGCTCCCGAGCCGACGACACCGATGCGCTGAAACGGCAGGTTGATCATGGCCCGCTATTGTAATCGACGGGCATCACGCGCCGCCTCGGCCCTTCACCCCGCGCGGGGAGCGGGCGCCGGGGCGTGCGCTACACTGATCGGTCACAGCCCGCCGGAGACCGACACCATGTTCAAGCTGTACGGCTTCGCCGCCAGCAACTACTACAACAAGGTCAAGATCGCTCTGCTGGAAAAGGGTGTCCCGTTCGAAGAGGAATTGAACTGGGCGGTCAAGGACGCCGGCACCTTCGCGCTGAGTCCGTTCGGCAAGATTCCGTTCGTCGATACCGGACACGGCGGCTTGTGTGAATCGCAGGCGATCCTCGAATACCTCGAGGAAGCCTATCCGCGGCCGCCGCTGCTGCCCTCCGATCCGTACGCCCGCGCGAAAGTCCGCGAGCTGACGATGGCAATCGAGCTCTACCTGGAACTGGTCGCGCGCCGGCTGTATCCGCAGGCCTTCTTCGGGCGCACCGTCGCGCCGGCCCAGATCGAGCAGGCCCGCACCGAACTGCTGCGCCATGTCGACGGTCTGGCGCGGATCGCCCGCTTCGACCCCTACATCGCGGGGTCGGAGTTCACGATGGCCGATTGTGCGGCCATCGTGCACCTGCCGGTGGTGACCCTGACGACCCGGCAGATGTTCGGCGAGGACTTCCTCGCCGGGCTGCCGGTGCGCCCGTACCTGGACCGGATGGCCGAACGACCGTCGGTGCGCCGCGTGAGTGCCGATCGCAAGGTGAATACCGAGGTGATGCTGAAGACCGCCGCACGACCGGTCGAACCGCTCTGATCGCCAGCGGCCCGATCCGCCGTCGTCTCGACACCGGATCTCGTCAACCCCGCGCCTCGGCCTGCAGCCGGTCGCGTTCCTCGGCGAGTTCCAGCCACCGCTCCTCGATCGTCTCGCGTTCGCGCAGCCAGGCCGCACGTTCCCGCGACAACGCGGTCGCGCGGTTGTTGTCCCGATAGAGCAGCGGGTTGTTCAGTTCGGTGTCCAGTTCGGCGAGGCGCCGGTTGCCCGCCTCCAGGCGGGCGTCGATCTCGCGCAGCGCCTGCAGCACCGGCGCCAGCAGCGCGTTGCGGCGTGTCCGCTCCTGGGCCGCGCGTCGCCGCTGCTCGCGCCGGTCGTGTTCGCTGATGGCCCGCGACGGCGTTTCACCCGCCTTCGCGCCGGCGCCTGCCCGCGACCGCGGTTCTCCGTCGCCGGAGGCTGCCGAAGCCGTGGCGGCCGAGGCCTGTTGCTGCAGCCATTGGGCGTAGTCGTCGAGGTCACCATCGAACGATTCGAGGCGACCGCCACCGACCAGCACGAAGGCGTCGACACAGGTTCGCAGCAGATAGCGGTCGTGAGAGACCAGCAGCAACGCACCATCGAATTCGGCCAGCGCCTCGGTCAGCGCGTCACGTGCGGCCGCATCGAGATGGTTGGTCGGTTCGTCCAGCACCAGCAGGTGCGGCGCCTCGCGCAAGGTCAACGCAAGCAGCAGCCGCGCCTTCTCGCCGCCGGACATCGGCGCGACCGGCTCGATCGCCCGCTCGCCGGTCAGGCCGAATCGCGCCAGCCAACTCCGCAGTTCGGTCTCGCGTTCATCCGGAAAACGGCGCACCAGGTGGGCCAGTGGTGTCTCGTCGCCGCGCAGCTCGTCGATGCCTTGCTGTGCGAAATAACCGACCCGCAACGTCCGCGCGCGGCGGCAGGTGCCGGCCAGCGGCGGCAGTTCCCCGATCAGTGATCGCACCAGGGTCGTCTTGCCGGCGCCGTTGCGTCCCAGCACACCGATCCGCTCGCCGGCACGCAGCGTCAGCCTGACATCGCGCAACACCACGGTCGACCCGTGTCCGCAGGCCAGCGCCTCCGTCGTCAGCATCGGATCGGGCGGCGCAGCCGCGGCCGAGATCTCGAAGTCCAGCGCGGATTCGACACGGACCGGGGTTGCCGCGACCAGCCGCTGCATCGCCTTGATCCGGCTCTGCACCTGGCGCGCCTTCGTCGCCTGGGCGCGGAACCGGTCGATGAAACGCGACAGGTGGGCACGCTGCCGATCGGCGATCTCGGCGGCACGGCCCGCCTGGGCATGGCGCTGCGCACGTTGTGATTCGTAGTCGGAGTAGCCGCCGGGGGTCCGCACCAGCCGGCCGCCTTCGAACGCGAGCGTCGCGTTGGCGGTCCGGTCGAGGAAATCGCGATCGTGCGAGACCAGCATCGCGGTGCCGCGAAAGCGCATCAGCCAGCGTTCGAACCACAGGATCGCGTCCAGGTCGAGGTGGTTCGTCGGCTCGTCGAGCAGCAGCAGGTCCGCGGGCACGAACAGCGCGCGGGCGAGATTGAGCCGCATCCGCCAGCCGCCGGACAACGCGGTCACCGGGCGTTCCTGGGCGGCCGGGTCGAAGCCGAGCCCGGCGAGCAGCTGGCGTGCCCTCGATTCGGCCGTCGCACCGCCGGCATCGACCCAGCGTTCGGTCGCATCGGCGGCTTCGGGTGTGCCTTCGGTGTCCGCCATCCGCCGTTCGGTCGCCGCCAGGACCGCATCGCCGTCGCGAACGAAGTGCCAGGCGGGCGTGTCGCCGCCGGGCAGGGCCTGCTCGAGACGGTGGATGCGCATCGGCGGCATGTCGATGTCGCCGCCGTCCAGTGTCACCTCGTCGCACAGCGCGGCCAGCAGCGTCGTCTTGCCGCTGCCGTTGGGTCCGATCAGCGCGATCCGCTCGCCGATGTCGATCGATGCACTGGCCCCGTCGAGCAGCTTGCGCCCGCCCCGGGCGAGTGTGATCGAACGCAGCCGGATCAAACCGACCCCGTCAGCCAGTCGCGTTCGACCAGGACGATCCGATCCTCGCCGCCGGTCACCGGCAGATAGGCGAACTGCAGCGCGGGAAACGCGGCTTCGAAGTGGTGTCGCTCGTGACCGATCTCGAGCAGCAGCCGGCCGCCCTCGGTCAGGTGCGCGGCCGCATCGCCGAGGATGCGGCGGATGATGTCCATGCCATCGTCGCCTCCGGCCAGCGCCGCGACGGGCTCGGCGCGATACTCGGCCGGCAGGTCGGCCATCGAATCCGCATTCACGTACGGCGGGTTGCACAGGATCAGGTCGAAACGTTCACCGCCGAGCGCGCCGAACAGATCGCCGCGGACCAGGCGGATGCGGCCGTCCAGGTGATGCAGCGCGACGTTCTCGCCGGCGAGCGAGAGCGCCTCGGCGCTGAGGTCGCTGGCGACGATGTTGGCCGACTCGAAGCGGCGCGCGGCCAGGATCGCGAGGCTGCCCCCGCCGGTGCACAGGTCGAGCACCGAGGCGGGCGGATCGTCGAGCCAGTCCGCGAGTGATTCGTCGAGTGCCTCGGCGAGCAGCGAGCGCGGGACCAGCGCGCGTCGATCGGCGAGGAAGCGCACGCCGCGCAGCCACGCCTCGCCGGTCAGGTAGGCCGCCGGCTCGCGGTGCTCCACACGCTGCTCGATCAGCGCGAGTGCTGCATCGATCTCCGGGCCGGTCAGCCGCGCATCGAGGTACGGATCGAGCCGATCCGGGGGCAGGTGCAGCACCCAGAGCATCAGCCACACCGCCTCGTCGTGGGCGTTGTCGGTGCCGTGCCCGCAGCACACCCCGGCCGCTGCGAAGCGGCTGGTGGCATACCGGATCAGGTCGCGCAGCGTGGCCAGGTGGGCACGCGCCTGGTCGACCGGGCAGGTGATGCGTCGCGCGAGGGCGTGTGGTGATGTCGGGGACGGTGTCATGCTCGATCCGGAACGAGGGCGGGGGCCGCGGGAGAGGATACCGCGGCCCGTCGCGCAGCCGGCGATCGTCCGCAGGGACCACCCGCTGCGGCGCGGGCGCCCCCATCGCGTCGACGGACCTAACCGAGCAGCCGCGCGATCGTGAGCCGGTAGACGTCCTTCAGCGGGCCCAGCGCGGCGAGTTCGATGTGCTCGTCGATCTTGTGGATGCTCGCATTGGGCGGACCGAATTCGATCACCTGCGGGCACAGCGTCGAGATGAAGCGGCCGTCCGAGGTGCCGCCGGTGGTCGAGAGCGTGGTGTCCAGGCCGGTCACCTCGCGGATCGCGGCCGAGATCGCACCCGACAGTTCACCCCGCGGGGTCAGGAACGGCCGGGCCGACAGCGACCAGGCGAGCGAGTACTCCAGCGCATGCCGGTCGAGCACCGCGTGCACCCGCCGCTTGAGTGTGTCGACTTCGCTCGCCGGGCTGAAGCGGAAGTTGAAGTCGATCACCAGTTCGCCCGGGATCACGTTGGTCGCGCCGGTGCCGGCGTGGGCGTTGGAGATCTGCCAGGTGGTCGGCGGGAAATACTCGTCGCCCCGATCCCATTCGATCGCGACCAGTTCGGCCAGCGCCGGGGCGAACGCGTGGATCGGGTTGGTCGCGAGTTGCGGGTACGCGACGTGGCCCTGGACTCCCTTGACCATCAGCCGTCCGGACAACGAGCCGCGCCGGCCGTTCTTGATCGTGTCGCCGAGCCGATCGACCGACGTCGGCTCGCCGACGATGCAGTAGTCGATCGGCTGGCCGCGCGTGCGCAGCGCCTCGACGACCTTGGTCGTGCCGTCGGTGGCCGGGCCTTCCTCGTCGGAGGTGATCAGCATCGCCAGCGACCCGCGCCGCGCCTCGCCGGCGGCGATCGATTCCTCGACCGCGACCACAAATGCCGCGATCGAGCTCTTCATGTCGGCCGCGCCGCGCCCGTAGAGGCGACCGTTGCGTTCGGTCGGTACGAACGGGTCCGAGTGCCACTGCTCGAGCGGACCGGTCGGCACCACGTCGGTGTGGCCGGCGAAGGCCAGCACCGGCCCGGGCTCGGCGCCGCGGCGCAACGCCCACAGGTTGGTGACGCCGCTGGAGGCGATCGTCTCGCACCGGAAACCGAGCGGTGCGAGCCGTGATTCGAGCAGTGTCTGGCAACCGGCGTCGTCCGGGGTCACCGAGGGTCGGCGGATGAGGGCGTCGACGAGTGCGCGGACCGCGTCGGTCACCGGGGGAACTCGGCCGAATACAAGGCTTCGTTGAATCCGAGCATCAGTGTCTCGCCATGCTCGAGCACCGGCCGGCGGATCAGCGTCGGCTCGGCCAGCAGCGCATCGAGGGCGCTGACGCGATCGGTGACTTCCGCCCGGCGTTCGGCACCGAGGTTGCGCCAGGTGTGCCCGCGCCGGTTGACCAGCGAATCCCACGGCACCTGGTTCAGCCAGCGCTCGATCT
>CADEEH010000117.1 GCA_902826305.1 uncultured Burkholderiales bacterium | reverse complement strand
TGTCGGAGGCCGGCCACGAGAAGGCCGAGCAGATCCTCGCGCAGCAGGGCATCCTGGCCGAGGGCGCGAGCCTGTACGACTCGGCCAACATCAGCCTGATGCATCACCTGATGGCGTCGCTGCGCGCGCACACGCTGTTCTTCAAGGACCAGCAGTACGTCGTGCAGGAAGGCGAGGTGGTGATCGTCGACGAGTTCACCGGGCGCCTGATGGTCGGCCGGCGCTGGTCCGACGGACTGCACCAGGCGGTCGAGGCGAAGGAAGGGGTCGCGATCCAGGCCGAGAACCAGACGCTGGCCTCGATCACGTTCCAGAACTACTTCCGGATGTACGGCAAGCTCGCCGGCATGACGGGCACGGCCGACACCGAGGCCTACGAGTTCCAGGAGATCTACGGCCTGGAGACGGTGGTCATCCCGACACACAAGCCGATGGTCCGCGCCGACCGGCAGGACCAGGTGTTCCGCACTGCGGGCGAGAAATACGGCGCGATCATCGGCGACATCCGCGACTGCTACGAACGCGGCCAGCCGGTGCTGGTCGGCACCACCTCGGTCGAGAACTCCGAGCTGCTGTCGGACCTGCTGAAGAAGGACAAGCTGCCGCACCAGGTGCTCAACGCGAAGCAGCACGCCCGCGAGGCCGAGATCGTCGCGCAGGCCGGCCGGCCGAAGATGATCACGATCGCCACCAACATGGCCGGTCGTGGTACCGACATCGTGCTCGGCGGCAACGTCGAGAAGCAGGCGCAGTTCATCGAAGCCGACGCGGCGATCGCCGAGGCCGACAAGCAGGTGCGGATCGCCAAGCTGCACGACGAGTGGCAGTCGCTGCACGAGCAGGTGATCGCCGCCGGCGGCCTGCACATCGTCGGCACCGAGCGCCACGAATCGCGCCGCATCGACAACCAGCTTCGTGGCCGTTCCGGCCGGCAGGGTGACCCGGGTTCGTCGCGGTTCTTCCTGTCGATGGACGATCCGCTGCTGAAGATCTTCGCCGGCGATCGCCTGAAGTCGATCATGGATCGGCTCAAGCTGCCCGAGGGCGAGCCGATCGAGGCCGGCATGGTCACGCGCTCGATCGAGTCCGCGCAGCGCAAGGTCGAGGCCCGCAACTTCGACATCCGCAAGCAGCTGCTCGAATACGACGACGTCGCCAACGACCAGCGCAAGATCGTCTATTCGGATCGCAATGCGCTGCTCGAGGCGAGCGAGTTCACCGAGCGGATCGAGGACCTGCGCGAACAGGTCTTCACCGAGATCTTCCGCCAGTACGTGCCGGCCGAATCGGTCGAGGAGCAGTGGGACCTGCCCGCACTGCAGGCGCTGCTCGACAACGAATGGCAGCTCCAGGTGCCGCTGGTCGAGCACCTGGCCGGCAACAGCGACAGCAGCGACGAAGACCTGCTGGCGCTGGTGCTCAAGGCCGCCGACGCGCAGTACCGTTCCAAGGTCGAGCAGGTCGGCGCGGACGTCTTCGCCGGCTTCGAGCGCTCGATCCTGCTGCAGGCGATCGACCAGCACTGGCGCGAACACCTGTCGTCACTCGACTACCTGCGCCAGGGCATCCACCTGCGCGGCTACGCACAGAAGAACCCGAAGCAGGAATACAAACGCGAGGCGTTCGAGCTGTTCCAGCTGATGCAGGCCCGGGTCCGCAACGATGTCACGCGGGTGCTGATGACGGTGCGTATCCAGTCGGCCGAACAGATCGAGCAGGTCGAGGAACAGTTGCAGCCGTCGTTCGCCAACGTGAACTACCAGCACGCCGATTTCGACCAGGCCGCCGCGGCGGCCGAGGGTGCCGATCCGGAGTCGATTGCACTCGCGGTCCAGCACGCGCCCGAGGCCGAAAGCGACGCGCAGCAGCAGCCGATGCGCCGCTTCGGCGCCAAGGTCGGTCGCAACGACCCGTGTCCGTGCGGATCGGGCAAGAAATACAAGCAGTGCCACGGCAAGCTCGGTTGAGCGGCATGCCGATGTCCCGCCGCACCTGATCCGATCCGCGCCGACGTGTCCCAGGGCGACGCCGCCGCGATGACCTGGGAGCAGGCCGTCGCCTGGCTGCGCCAGCAGCCGGACATGGCCGACGTGGTGATCGCCGGTTATTACGACGATCCGCTGCCCGAGGCCGCGCGCCGGTACCACGCCAGCGCCGAGTGGCAGGCGATCCGCGACCTGCTCGCCGGGCGCGGCGGACGGGCGCTCGATGTCGGTGCCGGTCGCGGCATCGCCAGCTATGCACTTGCGCGTGACGGCTTCGCGGTCACCGCCCTCGAGCCCGATCCGAGCGCGCTGGTCGGTGCCGGCGCGATCCGCTCGCTGGCCGCGGCCACCGGCGTGGCGATCGAGCTGGTCGGTGCACCCTCCGAGACGTTGCCGTTCGGCGACGGCGAGTTCGACGTCGTGTTCGGGCGGGCGGTGCTGCACCACACGCGGGATCTGCGCACCGCCACGCGCGAGATGACACGGGTGTTACGGCCGGGTGGGGTACTGCTGATGGTGCGTGAGCACGTGATCTCGCGGCCGGCGGATCTTTCGGCGTTCCTGACATCCCACCCGCTGCATCATCTGTACGGGGGAGAGAACGCCTTCCTCCTTTCGGAGTACGTCGGCGCATTACGCGGATCGGGACTGAAAATTCTTCGGATCCTTACCCCACTCGCGACGCCGATCAACTACCATCCTCACACCGACAGCGCGATGCGCAACGAACTGTCCTCGAGGATGGCGCGCATCGTCGGTTTTCGATCGCTCTGGGAGTCCCTCTTGAACCACGACCAGTTTTTCGCCGCCGTGCGGGCTGCGGGTGCGTGGTTCGATCATCGGCCCGGTCGTCTCTACTCGTTCTTCTGCATCAAGCCGGAGGCGTGATTGAAGACCGCGTGGATCACGGGCGCCAAAGGATTCATCGGCCGGCACCTCGCCCGGCATCTGGCCGCCAACGGCTGCACGGTCGCCGGCATCGGCCACGGGGCCTGGCCAAGCGCCGAAGCCCGACGCTGGGGCGTGTCCGCGTGGCTCAACGCCGACCTCGATGTGTCCAGCCTGGGACGGCTCGCAAGCCTGGCCCCGGCGCCCGACCGGGTGTTCCACCTGGCCGGCGGTTCGGCGGTGGGCCCGACGTTCGTCAATCCGCTCGAGGACTTCCATCGGACCGCGAGCACAACGGCCGAGCTGCTCGAGTGGGTGCGCACCGTCGCGCCGTCCGCACGTGTCATCTGTGCCTCCAGTGCCGCCGTCTACGGCAGCGGGCACCCGGGTCCGATCGTCGAGGAGACCGCGGTCGCCCCGTCCTCGCCGTACGGCCATCACAAGGCGGTGATGGAGACGATCGCCGGCTCGTACCGCGCGAACTTCGGCTTGCACGTGTCGATCGTCCGCCTGTTCTCGGTCTACGGCGCCGGCCTGGAAAAACAGTTGCTGTGGGACCTGTGCGGCGAACTCGCACGCGGTGAACCCCAGGTCTCGCTCGGCGGCACCGGCGACGAACTGCGCGACTGGTTGCATGTGTCCGACGCGGTGCGCCTGCTGGTGGCGGTCGCGCAGGCCGAATCACGCGGCGGACTGACGATCAACGGCGGCACCGGTGACGGTGTCGCGGTCCGGCGCATCGCCGCGCTGCTGCGCGAATACTGGGGCGGCAGCACGGAACTGGTCTTCACCGGCCTGCGACGCACCGGTGATCCGGAATCGCTGATCGCCGACGTCAGTCGCCTGCGTGCACTCGGCTTTGCCGCGCAGGCCGGCATGCCGCAGGCGGTCGCCGACGTGGTCCGCTGGTTCAAGGCCCGACAGGTCGAGTGATCATGCGTGTGGCGTTCCCGCTGATCGACCGCGCCACCTGGACCGGCGGATACAACTACCTGCTCAACCTGTTCCGTGTGTTGCATCGGTACGCGCCCGATCGGGTCACTCCCGTCCTGTTCCACGGACCGGACGCCAGCGAGGCCGACCTGCATCCGTTCGTCGACATGCCCGAGCAGGAGTGTGTGGTCTCGCCGCTGTTCGACACGTCGCGGCGCACACAACGCGCGCGGCGCGGCGGGCTCGCGCTGCTGCGCGGTCGCGATGCCGCGGCCGAGGCGCTGTTCCGCCGGCACCACATCGACGTCGCGTTCGAATCCGGTGGCTACTACGGCTGGCGCTTCCCGATCCCGGCGATCGCCTGGGTGCCCGACCTGCAGCACCGGCACCGCCGCGACATGTTCGGTGCCCGTGCCTACTGGCAACGCGAGATCGGTTATCGCGCACTGACACTCGGTGATCGCGTGGTCATGGTCAGCAGCCACGACGCGCGCCGGGACTGCGAGCGGTTCTATCCGCGCATGCGCGGCCGCCTGCACGTGGTGCCGTTTTCGGTGCATGTCGATGCGATCACCCAGGCCGAACCGGCCGACGCGCTGCGTGCCCGCTACGGGCTGCCGGCACGGTTCTACTTCCTGCCGAACCAGATCTGGAAACACAAGAACCACCGCGTCGTGATCGAGGCGGTGGCGCATCTGAAGTCGAAAGGAGTCCCGGTCTGTGTCGCGATCAGCGGGCAGGGCCACGACCACCGCCATGCGACGCTGTTCGACGAGTTGCGCGCCCGTGTCGACGAGGCGGGCATCGAGCGGCAGGTCCGGTTCCTCGGCCTGGTGCCCCATGCGGACGTGCTCGGCCTGATCCGGGCCTCGACCGCGCTGATCAATCCGTCGTTGTGCGAGGGCTGGAGCACCACGGTCGAGGAGGCGAAGGCACTCGGGGCGCCGATGATCCTGTCGGACCTGGTCGTGCACCGCGAGCAGGCCGGACGTCGGGCGGCCTACTTCGACCCGCAGTCACCGGCCGGGCTGGCCGAACACCTGGCGCGTGGCCTCGAGGCGCCGTTGCCCGATCCGCTCGCCCGTCACCACGACGCGAAACAGGACAGCGAACGCCGTCTCGCCGAGTTCGCGGCGGCGTTCGTCGACGTCGTCGGCAGCGCACGGGCCGGGCCGATGCCGCAGGCCGAATCCTCGGCGCTCGGTACGTGAGGCGCTCGGCGTTGCTGTCGGCGGCGGTACTCGTCGCCGCGCTCGCGGCCTCGAATGCGGTGCACGCGCAGGTGGCGCCGACGGCCGAGGAAGGTGAACGCTACACCGGGCTTCACGCCGCCGCCTGGCGCGGTGACGCCGTGGCGATTGGCAAGGCCCGCGGTGCGAAGGCGATGCTCGAGGCTCGTGACGGCAACGGCCGCACGCCGCTGCACGTGGCCACGTTCGCGCGCCGGCGCGACGCGGTCAAGGCACTGATCGCGGCCGGCGCCGATACCGGGGCACTCGATGCCGATCGCTACGACGCGGTGACGATCGCCGCGGTCGCCGACGACGAGGAGACGTTGCGGCTGCTGCTGGCCATGGGGGCGAGCGCGAAACTCGTCACCAGTCGTTACGACGGCACCGCGCTGATCGCCGCCGCGCACCTCGGCCACGACGGCGTGGTGCGCCAGCTGATCGCTGCCGGCGCCCCGCTGGATCACGTCAACAACCTGCACTGGACCGCGGTCATCGAGGCGATCGTGCTCGGTGACGGTGGTGCACGCCACCAGGCGACGCTGCGTGCACTGCTGGATGCGGGTGCGGACGTCCGGCTGACGGACCGCAACGGCCGCACGCCGCTCGAACTCGCGCGCGCCCGCGGCTACACCGCGATGGTGACGATGCTGGAGTCGGTCAGCACTCGATCACGTTGACCGCGAGGCCGCCGCGTGCGGTCTCCTTGTATTTCGTCTTCATGTCCGCGCCGGTCTCGCGCATCGTGCGGATCACCTTGTCCAGCGACACGAAGTGCTTGCCGTCGCCGTGCAGCGCCATGCGGGCGGCGCTGATCGCCTTGACCGAGGCCATCGCGTTGCGTTCGATGCACGGCACCTGCACCAGGCCGCCGACCGGATCACAGGTCAGGCCCAGGTTGTGTTCCATGCCGATCTCGGCGGCGTTCTCGACCTGGGCCGGCGTGCCGCCGAGCACCTCGGCCAGTGCACCCGCGGCCATCGAACAGGCGACGCCGACCTCACCCTGGCAACCGACTTCCGCGCCCGAGATCGACGCGTTCTCCTTGTACAGGATGCCGATCGCCGCCGCGGTCAGCAGGAATCGCACGACACCGTCGTCGGTCGCACCGGGCACGAACCGCGTGTAGTAGTGCAGCACCGCCGGGATGATGCCGGCAGCGCCGTTGGTCGGCGCCGTCACCACACGCCCGCCGGTCGCGTTCTGCTCGTTGACCGCCAGCGCGTACAGCATCACCCAGTCGAGGATCGTCAACGGATCGCGCAGGCTCGCCTCCGGCCGGCTCGACAGTGTCTGATGCAGTTGCGCGGCGCGCCGGCGCACCTTGAGCCCGCCGGGCATCACGCCATCGCGCCGGATGCCTTCGCGCACACACTCTTCCATCACCCGCCAGATCATCAGCAGTCCGGCGCGGATCTCCGCGTCGCTGCGCCAGCTGCGTTCGTTCTCGAACATCAGCGCGCTGATCGACAGGTCGTGATCCGTGCACTGCTGCAGCAATTCGGCCCCGCTGCGAAACGGATGCGCGAGCACGGTGCGGTCCTCGACGATCCGGTCGGCACCCGCGGCCTGCTCGTCGACGACGAAGCCGCCGCCGACCGAGTAGTAGACCTTCGACGACAACACCGCCTCCGCACCGTCGGTCGCGGTGAAGCGCATGCCGTTCGGGTGGAACGGCAGCGATTCGCGCCGGTGCATCACCAGGTGCTGCTTCTCGACGAACCCGATCTCGCGTGAACCCAGCAGCCGCAACCGCTTCGCGTCGCGGATCGTCGCCAGCCGGCCATCGACCGCGGTGGTGTCGACCGACTCGGGCGCCTCACCTTCGAGGCCGAGCATCACCGCCTTGTCCGAGCCGTGACCCTTGCCGGTCGCGCCGAGTGAGCCGTACAGCTCGGCCTTCACCGATGCGGTCCGTTCGAACACACCATCACGCACCAGCGATTCGGCGAACGCACGCGCCGCGCGCATCGGTCCGACCGTGTGCGAGCTGGACGGCCCGATGCCGATCTTGAACAGATCGAAGGTGCTGAGCGACATGGGGTGCCCGGTTCAGGACTCGTCGTCGAGCCGGATCTCCACCATCAGGTCGGTGGCCAGTGCCTCGATCGCCCGGCGCAGCGTCGTATCCGGCATCGACGCGGGGGCACGCAGTGCCGCGCGCATCTCGAACATCGCCTCGCCGGAGAACGAGGCGCTGAACGACGAGGTCTCCATCTCCTCGATGCTGACCTCGTGCCGTGCGAGTGCCTCGGAGATGTCGCGGACGATGCCCGGCCGGTCCTGGCCGGTCAGCTCCAGCACCAGCGACCGGCCGGCCGTCGATGCCGCCCCCGCGCCGCGTTCGATCAGCAGGCGCAGTCCCTGCGACTCCAGTTCCTTCAACGACGAGATCAGCGCCTGTGCACGTTCGTCCGGAACGCTGACCAGCAGCAGTCCGGCGAACTGCCCGGCCAGGCTGGCCATCCGCGAATCCAGCCAGTTGCCTTCCTCGGCGGTGATCCGTTGCGACAGCGCGTTGACCAGGCCGGGCCGGTCGCGGCCGATCACGGTCAGCACCAGGGATGTCTGCATCGATGTCTCCTCGAGCCGGCGCGGCGGCGGACCGCACATCACCCGGCAGCGCGCACGGGTTGCGCTATTCTTGCGCAATTCCGCGGGTGGCGTGTCGTTCGTCCCCGTCTTATATCCCCTTTCCCGATACCGCTTACTTGACCCCCTTTTTCGACCCTTTTTTCCTGGAGCCGACATGACCCGATCCCCAGCGCAGTTCACCGACCCGCACCTGGAGAGCCTGCTGCCGGACGTGCCGTTCGATCGCCGCGGTTTCATCGCGTCCAGTGCCTCGATGGGCTTCGCACTCGCCGCGGGCCCGGTGGTCGCGCAGACGGCGATCCGCACCCCGGCCGACGGACTGGACACCGCGGAGCTGAAGGTGCCGGTTGCCGGCGGCCAGTCGATGCCCGCGTACATGGCGGCACCGGCCAAGGCCGGTAGGCATGCGACGGTGATCGTGATCCCCGAGGTGTTCGGCATGCACGAATACCAGAAGGACATCTGCCGTCGCCTCGCGAAGCTCGGTTACGTCGGTGTGACGCTCGATCCGTTCTTCCGGATCGGTGATCTGTCGAAGATGACCGACATCAAGGAGGTGGTCGGCAACGCCAACAAGCTCGAGGATGCGCAGATGCTGTCGGACCTCGACAGCCTGGTCGCCTACCTCGAGAAGCAGCCGAAGGTCGATGCGAAGAAGATGGGCATCACCGGCATGTGCCGCGGCGGTCGCACGGTCTGGATGTACGCCGCCCACAGTCCGAAGATGAAAGCCGGCGTGTCCTGGTACGGCGGCCTCAACCCGATGCCGCCGGCGATGCCGAAGACCCCACACGACGTCGCTGGTGCGCTGAAGGCCCCGGTGCTCGGATTGTATGCCGGTGATGACGCGGGCATCCCGGTGGCGGCGGTCGCGCGGATGCAGGAAGTGCTGAAGAACGGCAACACGAACAGCCGCGCGAGCCGGTTCGTCCTGTATCCGGGAATGCCGCACGCGTTCCATGCCGACTACCGTGCGACGTTCCGCAAGGAAGCGGCCGAGGACGGCTGGCAGAAGATGCTGGCTTGGTTCAAGGAACACGGCGTCGCGTAAGGAACTTCGACGGTGCCGGGCCGACGCGATCCCGCGACACGAGCGGGGTCGCGTGTTGCGCCGTTGCACCGGATGAACACATATCACCGGGTCGTGTGGGCTTGTGCCCACATCGTTGGGGCCTGACGACCACACGCGCGCTGGATTTCCGCGATCGGGAATTGTGCCCGACACCGGACCGCTACAATGACGATACGTGCCGAGTCCTTGGCGGAACCCACCGGCACGTCTCCCTCGTCACCTCGATAACATGGCAAAGCCACTCTTCCTTCTCCCGCTCGGGCTGGTCGCGCTCGCCGGCACCTGGGTCGCGTCGCGACCCTACAGTGCCGTCGAGGAGATCGAACAGGCCCAGCGCCTGCTCTGGAGCGACCGTTCTCTCGTCGAGTGGAGCGGGGGCCGTCCGGATGCGACACACGTGCGCACGAGCATGACCCCCGATGGTCGTTTCTATCGCTTCAACGTGTCGCGCGGCGATGACGCCTGCCTGGTCGAAGTGATGTTCCCGGAAGCCGAACCCGCGCCGCATCCGGCGATCGTCCGGCGGCAGGGGCCCTGCGAAGAACACCAGCGGCTCGGCCACAACGTCCACGTGCGCTGAGTCGATCGGCGCACGCCGACTCGCGATGCAGCCCCGAATCAGTTTCATCACCCTCGGCGTCGACGACCTCGAGCGTGCGCTGCGCTTCTATCGCGACGGCCTGGGTCTCGTCACCGACGGCATCGTCGGCCAGGAGTTCGAGAACGGTGCGGCGGTGTTCTTCAAGCTGCAGGCCGGGCTGACACTTGCGCTGTTCCCGCGCCGCAGCCTCGCGAAGGACGCCGGCATTCCCCTCGGTGTGCGCAGTGCCGGCGAGTTCTCGATCGCCCACAACGTGTCGACGCCGCAGGAGGTCGAGCAGGTGATCAGCCAGGCCCAGGCGGCCGGTGGTGTGATCGTCAAGCCGGCGCAGCCGACGTTCTGGGGTGGTGTCGCCGGCTACTTCCAGGATCCGGACGGGCACCTGTGGGAGGTGGCCTGGAATCCGAAGATGTTGCCTGCGGACTGACGGTCGGCATCACCTGAGGGGCCGCGCGACACGCGGTACCGGGATCACCTCAGCGGCATCGCGCCCCGGTCAACGGATCGATGCACTGCGTGCCGTCCTGGCGCCGGTTCGATTCGGCCGCATCGGACGGCCAGGTGCTGCCCGGGATCTCGCGCGCGCCACCCGGTGCCTCTGGTCGGCGCGTATCACTGCCCGGGCTTCGCGACGCACCCGACGCATCGGGCCGCCACGGACGGCCGCGACTGTCGCGGGTCGTGCCGAACGCGTCGGTCCGGTACTTCGTGCCGTCGCTGCAGCGCCGGGTGCCGAACGCATCGGTGCGGCACTTGACCTCGTCGGCCGCGGCGGCCGGCATCGACGGGATGCCCAGGCCGATGCCCAGGGTGATCGTCAGCGTGAGGCCGATGCTCCGGCGGAGAGGCAGGCCGACAAGCAGGCCGCTGACCACCCGGGCGTTCCACTTCATGTGTTGTCCTTCGCACCGAGCAGATCCGCCAGCGCACGCGCCACGACCTTGGTCGCGCGCCGCAGATCCTCCAGCACCAGATGTTCGTCGGCGCGTTTTGCGTTGGACTCGAGCACGGTGCGCGGGCCGGCACCATACAGCACCGCCGGAATGCCGGCTTCACAGTACAGCCGTGCGTCGGTGTACAGCGGCGTGCCGGTGGTCGGGATCGTTTCACCGAACACGATCTGCCCGTGACGCTGCAGCGCCTGCACCAGCAGCGCGTTGCCGGGCAGCGGCTTCAACGCACGGGCGAGCAGGATGCGACGGATCTCGACGGTGACACCGGGTATCGTTGCCGCGGCCTGCTCGATCGATTCGCGCAGCGCGGCCTCGACCTGCGTCGGATCCTCCTCCGGGATCATCCGCCGGTCCAGCTTCAGCACGACCTTGCCGGGGACGACGTTGGTGTTCGTGCCGCCCTCGATCCGGCCGACGTTCAGGTACGGATGGTTGATGCCGGGCACGGCCGAGCGGACCTTGCGATTCTCGTCGTTCTGCGCATACAGCGCCTGCAGGATCCGGGTCGCGCCCTGGAGCGCATCGATGCCGGTGTCCGGGATCGCCGCATGCGCCATCTTGCCGTGTACGGTCACCTCGAGCTGCAGGCAGCCGTTGTGTGCGGTGACGATCTGGTACGAGAACGATGCGCCGATCACCAGGTCCGGCCGGGTCAACCCTTGCTTCAGCAGCCAGCCCGGGCCGAGTTCCCCACCGAACTCCTCGTCGTAGGTGAAGTGCAGCTCGACGTTGCCGGCCAGCGGCACCGCCAGTGCTTCGAGCGCACGGACCGCAAACGTGAAGGTCGCGAAGTCGCTCTTGCTGACCGCGGCCGCGCGACCGTAGAGCCGGCCGGCATCGACGACACCCCCGTACGGCGGATGGGTCCAGCCTTCACCTGGCGGCACGACGTCGCCATGGGCGTTCAGCGCGATCGTCGGGCCCTCGCCGTAGGGACGGCGCACGATCAGGTTGGTGATCGATTCGAGCCCGGCGGCTTTGACCATGTCCTCGGGCACCGGATGGCTCTCGGCCTGCCAGCCCCAGCCGGCCAGCAGTTGCGCGGTGCGCATCGCGTGTGGTGCGTTGTTGCCCGGCGGAGTGTCGGTGGGCACCTGCACCAGCGCCTGCAGGAAGCTGACCTCCTCGTCGAAGTGGGCGTCGATCCACGAGTCCAGTCGGGTGTCGCGATCACTCATGTCGATGTCACCGGTCGGGCGGGAGACAGTTCCGCGGCGAGGTCCTCGACCATCCGCATGAATGCCTCGACCGCGAGTTGCATGTCGTCGCTGGTCGTCGATTCCAGCGGGTTGTGGCTGATGCCGCCATTCTGCCCACGGACGAACAGCATCGCCTGCGGCATCGCCTCGTGCAGCTTCATCGCATCGTGGCCGGCACCGCTGGGCATCCGGTGCACCGGCAGCCCGAGCGAGGCGACCGCGCGTTCCCAGCGCGCCTGCCACGCCGGGTCACTCGGCGCGGCCGACGCACGCACCGTCTGCTCGAGGGAGAACATCACGCCGCGGCGCTCGCAGATCTCGCGCAGCCGGTCGCGCACGTCGGCATCACACGCATCACGTGCGGCGTCGGTGGTCGCGCGGATGTCCAGGCTGAAGCGGCAGCGGCCCGGCACGACGTTGATCGAGCCGCCCGGCACCTCGAGCATGCCGACCGTGCCGACGACATCCGGCACCGCGGCGGCCCGCTGTTCCAGGTACAGCACCAGCTCGGCGACCGCGGCGGCCGCATCGCGGCGGCGGTTCATCGGTGTCGTGCCAGCGTGGCTCGCGATCCCGGTCACCTTGCCGACATAACGGACCACGCCGTTGATCGAGGTCACCACACCCAGCGGCAGGTCGATCTCGTTGAGCACCGGCCCCTGCTCGATGTGCACCTCGACGAACCCGAGGTACCGGTTCGGATCGCGCCGGATCGTGCCGATCCGCTCCGGCGACAGGCCAGCGTCGCGCATCGCGTCGCGCATCGCCACCCCGTCGGCGTCACGCTGATCGAGCCAGGCCGGATCGAACTGACCGATCAGTGCGCCGGAACCGAGGAAGGTCGCCTTGTAGCGCTGCCCTTCCTCCTCGGCGAAGCCGACCACCTCGATGCCGAACGGCATCCGCTTCTTGCGCCGGCGCAGCTCGGCGACCACCGCGATCGGCACGAAGATGCCGAGCCGGCCGTCGTATTTGCCGCCGTTGCGCACCGTGTCGTAGTGACTGCCGGTCAGCAGGCGCCGCGCGTCGGAGCGGGCACCGTGGTAGACACCGACGACATTGCCGACGTCGTCGATGCGGACCTCGTCGAAACCGGCGTCGCGCATGTCCTGTTCGATGCGCCGGGCACAGGCGCGATGGGCGTCGGTCAGGTAGGTGACCGTCAGTTGCCCGCGTTCCTTGAAGCCCGGATCGGAGAACTCGGCCAATGTCTCGTGCCAGTCCCAGACCTTGTTGCCGACCGTCGGCGTGACACCGAACCGGTCGTTCAGCCGGATCTCGGCGATTCGATGGATGTTGCGCAACGACTCGGCGAGTTCGAAGTCCGGATGCCCGTCGAGCCGGCGCTGGAACGCGTCGATGATCTGGCCGCGATCCAGGCCCTGGCCGCGTGGCCCGCGCACCGCGAGGATGAACGGCCAGCCGAACTTGGCGTTGAACGCCGCGTTGAGCTGCTGCAGTCGCTCGAATTCCTCGGGCGAGCAGTCGGTCAGCCCGGCCTTGCCCTGTTCGTTCGTCGATTCCGCGGTCAGTGTCTTCGTGACCATCGCCTTGCCGGCGAGTTCCGGATGCGCGCGGATCAGCGTGATCCACGCCTGCGGCCCGGCGTCGCGCAGCACGCGGGTGAACGCGTGTTTCAGGTGGGCGAGGCTGCTGAACGGCCGGTGCCCGAAGACACGTTCGGCCATCCACGGCGAATGTTCGAAGATGCCGTCGAGCAGCTCGACGAATTGCGGCAGCGGCGCCGCGTTCAGTTGTTCCAGGGTCAGGGCCATCGGGGTTGTCACTTCACTCGTTTCACTTCACTGCGCTGCACGTCACTTCGTCGGGCCGCGATCCGATGCGGATCGCCGGTCCTCGGTCCGATCCGGCAGCAGCGCGGCCTTCAGGTCGCCGCCGGCCGGCTCGAGCCGCAGATTGTCCACCACATGCGCCAGGTGCTGGCGCATCAGCCGCTGCACCGCCTTGACATCACCGGCCTCCAGCGCATCGACGATCGCCACGTGTTCCTCGTACGAGTGCCCGGCCGACTCACCCGACTGGTACATCAGCGCGATCAGCGAGCTGCGCGACAGCAGCTCACCCAGGATCTCGTCGAGGGTCCGGTTGCCGAGCATCCGCACCAGCACCTCGTGGAAGTCGCCGAGCAGCCGGGTCCGGCGCGACACGTCGCGTGCTTCGACCGATGCACGTTCATCGGCCAGGTGCGCACGCAGCTCCGCGATCTGCGCCGGGGTGATCTCGCGCGCGAGCCGCGCCGCGATCGCGGATTCGATCATCGCACGCGCCTCGAAGATCTCGCGCGCCTCGGTCACCGACGGCTCGGCGACCCGCGCACCACGCGCCGGCTCCAGCGTCACCAGCCGGTCGCGCGACAGGCGGTTCAGCGCCTGCCTCACGACGGTGCGCGAGACATCGAACATCTCGCCGATCTGCGATTCCGCAAGACGTGTGCCGGGCCGCAGGCGCCGTTCGACGATCGCACGCACGATCGCGTCGACGATGCGTTGTGTGCTGGCGCCGCTGCGATCGGCGCCACCCGCGGCGGCCGTGCGCCGCACACGCGGCGGGTCCGTGCGGATCCCCTGGATCACCTCGAGACGGGCGCGACTGCGCGACATGTCATGTTGCCGGTTGACGTGTATCCAAAAGTGTATACACTTTGAACGCGCCCGACCAGCCCTTTCGACCGATCCCTTTCCGGCGAGCCGGCCCGGATCGTGCGTGCCACCGAGCCTTCTTCGAACCTGTCATCGAGCGATCGATCGCTTCACGGAGACTGCCCATGGGACACCTGAGCACCCACGTCCTGGACACCGCCAACGGCTGCCCCGCGGCCGGCATGAAGGTCACGCTGCTGCGTGAGGAGGTCGGCCGCTGGGCCGAGCTGATCACCACGACATTGAACGGCGACGGGCGCACCGGCGGGCCGCTGCTCGACGGGGCGGCGATGGCCACCGGCCGTTATCGTCTGCGCTTCGAGGTCGCCGCGTATTTCCGCGGGCGCGGCGTCACGCTGCCCGAGCCGCCATTCCTGGACGTGGTGCCGCTGGACTTCGGCATCGCCGACACGGCCGGCCACTACCACGTGCCGCTGCTGGTCTCGCCCTGGGCATACTCGACCTACCGCGGTTCCTGATCGCGGTCGGTGCCGGGCAGGGGATGCCGGCGCGAATCTTGCGGGTGCCCGGGTCGACGTTCGACATCCGGAGAAGACGTTGGGCAGTTACCTGATCGACTGGCTGAACCTCGGCACACGCTGGCTGCACCTGATCGCCGGTGTCGCCTGGATCGGCGCGTCGCTGTATTTCGTGATGCTCGACAACTCGCTGCGCCGGCCGGCGAAGTCCGCCGACGCCGAGCGTGGCGTCAGCGGCGAGTTGTGGGCGGTGCACGGCGGCGGCTTCTACTGCAGCCAGAAGTTCCTGACCGGCCCGCGCGGCGAACCGCTGACCGACCACCTGCACTGGTCGAAGTGGGAGGCCTACACGACCTGGCTGTCGGGCATGGGCCTGATGGTGCTGATCTACTGGGTCGGCGCACGGTCGTACCTGATCGACAAGTCGGTGATGGACCTGTCGCCGATGCTGGCGATCGCGATCTCCGCCGGCTCGCTGGTGCTCGCCTGGTTCGTCTACGACGTCTTGTGCCGCACCGTGCGCAACGAGACGGTGCTGTCGATCGTGATCTACCTGCTGGTGGTCGCCGCGGCCTGGGCGTTCTTCCGCGTGTTCAGCGCGCGGGCCGCGTACATCCAGGTCGGCGCGATGATCGGCACGCTGATGGTCTGGAACGTGT
>CADEEH010000116.1 GCA_902826305.1 uncultured Burkholderiales bacterium | reverse complement strand
TCGAGATGTGCAACAACAACGGCCACTGCCGCAAGTTCGACGCCGGCACGATGTGCCCGAGTTATCGCGCCACCCGCGACGAGCAGCACTCGACCCGCGGTCGTGCGAACACGCTCCGGCTCGCGTTGTCCGGGCAGCTCGGCGCCGATGCGTTCACCGGCGACGCCGTCCGCGAGGCGATGGACCTGTGTGTCGGCTGCAAGGGCTGCCGTCGCGAGTGCCCGACCGGCGTCGACATGGCGAAGATGAAGATCGAATTCATGGCACACGACAAGGCACGCCACGGATTCGGCCCGCTCGACCGGCTGGTCGGCGGCCTGCCGGACTACGCCGTCTGGGGCAGCCGCCTGCCGGGCCTGTTCAACTTGCGCGAGACGCTTCCGGGTGCGGCCTGGCTCACCGAGCGGGTGTTCGGCCTCTCGGCCCGCCGGCACTTGCCGCGCTGGCGACGCGACACCTTCCGGCGCGGCGCCGACCGGATCGAACTGGCCGATGCAACACGTGTCATCGAAGTCGCGCGCGGCGGCGGCAAGGCGGCCGTGCTGTTCGTCGACACCTTCAACGACGCCTTCGAATCCGAGAACGGCTTCGCCGCAGTCCGGGTCCTGCGGGCGGCCGGCTACACGGTCCACGTTCCGATGCGAGCCGGCGCCTCGCCGTGCTGCGGCCGGACCTACCTGTCGCGTGGCATGGTCGGGCAGGCGAGGGCGAAGCTCGGTGACCTGATCGACACGATGCTTCCGTTCGCCGAGGCCGGCATCACGATCGTCGGGCTGGAACCGTCCTGCCTGCTGACCCTGCGCGACGAGGCCCTCGTGATGGGTTTCGGCGCGCCGGCGCGAACCGTCGCCGATCGCGCGCGCCTGTTCGAGGAGTTCCTCGCCGAGGAGGCGAAGGCCGGACGGTTCGCACCGGCCTTCAGGCCGGCGCCGGCGCCGATCCTGCTGCATGGGCACTGCCACCAGAAGGCGTTCGACGCGGTCAGGCCGATCCAGGCGGTGCTCGGCATGATTCCCGATGCGAAGGTCGAACTGATCGACAGCTCATGCTGCGGGATGGCCGGCTCGTTCGGCTACGAGGCCGCGCATCACGACGTCTCGATCGCGATGGCCGAGGCGGTCCTGCTGCCCGCGGTCCGGGCGAGGCCGGATGCGATCGTGGTCGCCGACGGCACGAGTTGCCGGCACCAGATCACCGACGGCACCCGACGCGAGGCGATCCACGTCGCGCGGCTGCTCGAACAGCTGCTCTGACGGGCGTCGCGTGGCGGTCAGCCGGCCGCCAGGCTCATCAGTGATCGGGCATAAGCCGGCGCGGTCGCTTCGTGCATGAAATAGACATGGATGTCGCGCCAGCCCGTGGCCAGCAGCCGGTCCGCCCAGCGCTTCAGGTCGTCGTCGGTGTACTGCTCCAGCCGCAGCCGCACGTAACCCCAGGGCGCGGTCTCGACCAGCGGCGGCGGGGAGCCGTCCTCGCGTTCCGACAGGCACAACGCGGCACCTTTCGCCCGCAACGTCTCGTAGACCTCCTCGTCGAACCAGGAATCGTTGCGGAACTCGAAGGCCGCGCCGTGTGCGTCGGGAAGCAGCGCGACGAACGCGGCCAGCCGGGGTACGTCCTTCTTCAGGTTCGGCGGCAACTGGAACAGCGTCGGGCCCCGCTTGTCACCCAGTGCGACCAGCGTGCGATACAGGATCGCCAGCGGCTCGGCGGCCGATTCGGTCTTCAGGCGCGCGATGTGGGTGATCCGGCGTGACGCCTTGATCGCGAACCGGAAGCCGGGCGGTGTCGTCGCCGCCCAGTCGGCCAGCATCGCCGAGCGGGGCATCCGATAGAACGTGTTGTTGATCTCCACCGTCGGCAGGCGCTCGGCATAGTAGGCGAGCATCTCCTCGGCTTTCAGCTCCGCGGGATAGAAGGTGCCCTTCCACTCCTTGTACGAGAAACCGCTGCCGCCGGCGCGGATCCGCTGGTCGTCCGACATGAGCTCACTTTCGTTGGTGGACCCTCCCTAGTATTGTCCCGGCACACCGGACGGTAAAGTCAACCCATGATGGCGTCGAACGGGTGGTGTGTCGCCCCCGGACCGCAGGCACTGCGCCATCGTGTCCGTGACGCCGCGGATCGGGCCGTTCGGCGCGGATCGGTAGCGCGCGGCTCCTATAATGGTCCGGCCTCGCAGGAGCCCGCGATCATGAGTCAACTCCCGAAGACCCCGCGCAGTCCGGCCGAGTGCCTGTCCGCGGAACTGCTGCAGGAGGTCGTGCTGGGACGGACGACCCGCGACCTCGATCTCGACTTCCGGCTCGCGCAGACCCTGTCCGGTTCGATCTGGCGCACGATCGACGGCGGCCACAAGTGGATGCACTACTTCGACATCTACGACCGCGAGTTCTCGCGACTGCGCGGCACCCGCCCGAAGGTGCTCGAGATCGGCGTCTACCAGGGTGCGTCGCTCAAGCTGTGGCACAAGTTCTTCGGTGAAGGGACGATGATCGTCGGCGTCGACATCGATCCGTCCTGTGCCAAGCACACCGATCCGGACAGGCGCATCTTCGTGGAGACCGGCTCGCAGGCCGACCCCGATTTCCTGGCGCGTGTGCTGGGCACCTATGGCAAGTTCGACCTGATCATCGACGACGGCAGCCACGTGGTGTCGCACCAGATCGCGTCGTTCAACCATCTGTTCCTGGACGGCCTGAAGGATGGCGGCATCTACTGGATCGAGGATCTGGAAGGGAACTACTGGGAACAGGGACACCGGGACATGGAGCCGACGACGGTCGACCTGTTCAAGTATCTCGTCGACCTGCAGCACGCGGTCTACCGCGGCACCAACTACCAGGATTTCCATCTGACCGGCCCGACGCGGCGCGACGAATTCAAGGTGCCGAGGCTGGCGACGCTGGTCGACCGCATCACGTTCCAGCGCGGCGTCATCATCGTCGACAAGGCGGTGCAGTCGCCGCCGCTCGGCGTGCACATCTGAGCCCGGCCGGACCGGTGTCCTGTCCCGGTCGGGCGGAGGACAGCGCCAACAGGCCCTAGGCCGCCAATGGTTCCGAGCGCGATTCGTTGCCCGTGTCGCCACCGACCTCGCGCCGGTACCGCCCCGGCGGGATGCCGACGATGTCGCGGAAACATCGGGTGAAGTGGCTCTGGTCGCTGAAACCGACCTCCTGCGCGACATGGGCGATGCCGTCGCCCCGGCCCAGCAGTCGCCGCGCCTGCTCGATGCGCACCAGTTGCAGATAACGATGCGGCGTCGTGCCGACGGTGGCAGCGAACAGGCGCAGGAAGTGGAACTTGCTCAAGCCGGCAACCGATGCGAGTTCGTCCAGGTTCGGGCACGGCCCGCAGGCGTTCGAGCGCAGCAGCGACAGCGCACGTTGCACCGCCGGAACGTCATGATCCGCACCGGCCGACCGCGCCGGCAGTTGTCCGGCCCACTCCGCCAGTGACTCGACGGCCTGCCGTGCCATGGCGTCACTTGCCGTCGCCGCGGACGTTGCCCCGGTCAGGCTCCGGTGGACGGCGGCGGCCTGAGCCGCGATGCCAGGCGGCACGCGCCGGCAGACCCACTCGGCCGGCGGATGCATGCAAGGCGCGATCCCGGCGCCGGTCGTCAGGGGACGCAGCCACCGGAGTTCCAGGAACGAGTGGCGCCGTGTGGTCGCCGGGCCGAAGGCATGCACGGCACCAGCGGGCATTCGGATCGCACATCCCGTGGTGGCGATTGTGCGCGTGTGTCGGACCGCCACCCGGACGTCGCCGCCGACGATCAACCGGATCGAGGTCGAATCGGTGAGCAGGGGGCGCTCATCACCGGCGAGGTCGTGTCCCGCGCACAGTTCCCAGCGTGCATCGATCGCGATGAAGTGCCGGGTTCCGGACTCGCGAGGCGCGGACGGCGCCAAGGTCGCTCGTGCCGCGCCATCGCCGCGAATCAGGCGCACCGGAGCAGGGTGATGTCGCGTCATGGTGTCGTCTCCTGGTCGGGCTGCCTCCGCCGGACTGCCCTCGAAGCGGAATTCTGGAAGATCGAGCCATGCCCAACAAATCGATTCTTGGCCATCAGGTATAGTTCAGGGTTATAGCTCAGGGAAATAGCTCAGGGAAATAGCTCAGCCATGTCGACCTCGCGATCGCCGTCGCGCTTGCCCCAGCGGCTGAAGATGCGCCAGGTGGCGCTGCTGCTGGAACTGGTCGAACGCCGATCGATCGTGCATGCGGCCGAAGTGATCGGCATCTCGCAGCCGGCAGCCTCCCGGCTGCTGGCCGACCTGGAGGACTCGCTCGGCGTGAGTTTGTTCGAGCGCCACGCGCGCGGCGTCGTGCCGACCGCATACGGCGACCTGCTCGTGCGCCACCTGCGAGGCGCGATCTCAGAGATCGAACGGGCCGACAGCGAGATTGCGGCATTGAAGTCGGGCCTGCAGGGCACGGTGGCAGTCGGCACGGTGGTCACGCCGGCCACGGGACTGGTGCCACGCGCGGTTGCACGGTTGAAGAAGGATCATCCGCGTCTTCTGGTCCGCATCGAACGTGACCACAGCGACGTGCTGGTCGAACGCCTGCTGAGGGGTGATCTCGACCTGGCGGTCGCGCGCATCGGCGCGACTCCGGAGTCGCGCGAGCTGGCCTTCGTGCCGCTGGGCGAAGAGCCGCAGAGTGTGATCGTGCGCGCCGGCCATCCGCTGCTGCGCCGGCGGGGGCTGCGCATCGAGGACCTGGCCGAGCAGGCGTGGATCCTGCCGCCCCGAGGCACCGCACTGCGCCTGCAGCTCGATGCGATGTTCATGGAGCTCGGGTGTGTGCCGCCGATGAACGTGGTCGAAGCCACGTCGCTGATGGTGGCTTTGAGCCTGCTGCCGATCAGCGACATGCTGGTCTCGCTGCCGGCGGAGGCGGTGCGGCCGTTCTTTACCTCGGGCCTGGTCGCCGAGCTGCCGATCCGTCTGCCGGTGCGCATGGATGCCTACGGCGTGATCACGCGCCGCGGACGGACGGTGTCACCTGGCATGCAATTGCTGCTCGATGCACTGCGTGATGCCGCTCGCGCGGGCCGCGATGCCGTCGCGTCGACCTCGCGCGGCCCATCGCGGCGGCGACGACGCACCGTCTGACCCGCCGCCCGGCGGGTCGAGGGCCGGTCGCGTTTCGCGCGCGCGAGTCGAGGCGGCGCAATGTCGTGCCGCAATGTCGTGCCGCAATTTCGTGCAATACCCGGCGCGTCGCGTTGCCGACAATCCGCTTCGTCGGACCTGCCCCTCCGGGCGGGTCCCGGCGCCCCCGCGCCGAGGTCCCTCCCTCATCCACGAATCGCCGCATGAAACCGACCCTGCTCTCCGTGGCCCGACTGCCGGCGTTCCTGTCGAGGCGCCTGGACGACGAGTACAACTTCCACGATCGCATCCACGAGTCGGATCGCGCAGCGTTCGATGGGCTGGCGCCGCGGATCCGTGCGCTGGTGGCCAGCGGCGAAGCCCGGGTCGGACGTGACCTGCTCGACAGGCTGCCGTCGGTTGAACTGATCGCCGTCTTCGGCGTCGGCTACGACGGCATCGACGTCGCAGCCGCCCGCGAGCGCGGCATCACGATCACCAACACCCCGGACGTGCTGACCGACGATGTCGCCGACCTCGCGATCGGGCTGCTGCTCGCGGTCGCCCGCGAGATCCTGCCTGCCGACAGCCACGTACGCGCCGGCCAGTGGCTCGAGGGTCCGTTCCGCCTGACCCGTCGTGTCTCCGGCGCACGGCTCGGCATCCTCGGACTCGGGCGCATCGGCATGGCGATCGCCCGCCGCGCCCAGGGATTCGGCATGCGCGTCGCCTACACCGGCCGCCACAGGCGCCCCGACGTGGCTTTCGACTACCACCCGACACCGCGCGACCTGGCTGCCGCGGTCGATTTCCTCGTCGTCGCCGCGCCCGGGGGCGGGGCCACACGCGGCCTGGTCGATGCGACGGTGCTCGACGCGCTCGGACCCGAGGGCTACCTGATCAACATCGCCCGCGGCCCGGTCGTCGACGAAGCGGCGCTGCTCGCCGCGCTGCGCGGCGCGAGGATCCGCGGTGCCGCGCTGGATGTTTTCGCCTCGGAGCCGCACGTGCCCGCCGAACTGATCGCCATGGAGAACGTCGTGCTCACCCCGCACATGGCCAGCGGCACCGTCGAGACCCGCACCGCGATGGGCGAACTGACGCTGGCCAACCTGCGCGCCCATTTCGAGGGCCGCCCGTTGCCGACACCGGTGTCGGCCTGATGCCGGACCTGTCCGCGAACCGATGAAACAGGAGATCAACTTGCACCCGACAACACCCGGACTGGCCACCGTCCGCCTGATCGCCGCCGCCGTCCTCGCCGTGCTCGTTCCGATCGGCGCCTCCGCCGCGGACGTCAAGGATCGCAACATCAAGATGCCGATCGTCAACAACATCGACCACCCGCAGGGCATCGGTGCACGCCGGTTCGCCGAGGTGGTCGAGCAGAAGAGCGGCGGCAGGATGAAGGTCAAGATCTTCCCCGGCGGCACACTCGGCGGCGAGCAGCAGGTCGCCTCGGCGATGCAGGGCGGCACGATCGAAGTGTCGATGATGGCGCCCGCGCAGCTGGTCGGGATGATCAAGGAATTTGTCGTCCTCGATTTCCCGTTCGCGTTCGGCAACGAGCGCGAGGCCGACGTCGTGCTCGACGGACCGCTCGGGCGGCGCCTGCTCGACCTGATGCCGGCCAAGGGCCTGGTCGGACTGGCCTACATGGAGCAGGGTTATCGCAGCATCAGCAACAGCCGCCGGCCGGTGAACAGGCTCGAGGATATCCAGGGTCTGAAGATCCGGACGATCCTGAATCCGCTGTACATCGACATGCTCAATGCGCTGGGCGCCAATGCGGTGCCGATGCCGTTCCCGGAGCTGTATACGGCGCTGGAGACCAAAACCGTCGACGGCCAGGAGAATCCGTACGCCACCGTCGAGGCGTCCAAGTTCTACGAGGTGCAGAAGTACTTCAGCGCCACGCGGCACATCTACAACCCGCAGATGCTGCTGGTCTCGAAGAAGTTCTGGGACACGCTGTCGAACGACGAGAAGGAGATCCTGCGCCAGGCCTCGGAGGACGCCCGCGACCACCAGCGCAAGGTCGCCCGCGAGATGAACGACAAGTCGCGCGAGTTCCTGCTCAAGCAGGGCATGCAGATCAACGACGTGTCGCCGCAGGAGCTCGAGCGGATGCGCGCCAAGGTCAAGCCGGTGATCGACAAGTACACCGCGCAGGTGGGCGAGCCACTGGTCAAGGAACTGTACTCGGAACTGGAGAAGGCGCGACAGGCCAAATGAGCGGCTGTCCTGCGGCGTGACCATGACCCGCGACTGCATCATCGGTGTCGACATCGGCACCTCCAGCACCAAGGCCGTCGTCCACGACGGATCGGGAGCGGTGCTGGCCCGCCATCACGTCGACTATCCGTTGCTCACCGCCGAGCCGGGCGCGGCCGAACAGGACCCCGAGCCGATCGTCGCCGCGGTGGTCGCGGTGGTCGCGGCGGTGACCCGCGCCGCCGGGGCCGGCCGCATCGGCGGTGTCGCGTTCAGCGCCGCGATGCACAGCCTGATCGCGCTCGACGCCGCCGGCCGGCCGCTGACCCGATGCATCACCTGGGGCGACACGCGCAGTGCGGCGTGGGCGCAGGCGATCCGCGATCGCGGCGGTCAGGCGATCTACGAGCGCACCGGAACGCCGATCCATCCGATGTCGCCGCTGCCCAAGCTGTGCTGGTTGCGAGACGAACATCCGGCGCTGTTCGCCTCGGCCGCGTATTTCGTGTCGATCAAGGAATACGTGTTCCAGCGGCTGTTCGGCAGGACCGTCGTCGACCATTCGATCGCTTCGGCGACGGGACTGTTCGACATCCGCTCGCTCGACTGGGATGCCGAGGCGCTCGCGCTGGCCGGCGTGCGCCGCGAGCAGTTGTCCGCACCGGTCCCGACGACGACCGTGATGCGGGAAATGCCCGCGGCGACGGCGACCCGGCTCGGCCTGCCGACGGACACGCCGATCGTCATCGGCGCCAACGACGGTGTGCTGGCGAACCTCGGCGTCGGTGCGATCCGGCCCGGTGCGGTCGCGGTCACCATCGGCACCAGCGGCGCGATCCGCACCGCGGTCCGACAACCGGTGAGTGATCCCCTCGGTCGGCTGTTCTGCTACACGCTGGTGCCGGGCCTGTGGATCGTCGGCGGCCCGGTGAACAACGGCGGGATGATCCTGCGCTGGATGCGCGACGAGTTCGGTTCGGCAGAACTGGAGACCGCACGCCGGCTGGGCGTCGACCCGTACGACGTGCTGACCGCGATCGCCGAACGTGCCGGCCCCGGCGCCGGCGGGCTGCTGTTCCATCCGTACCTGGCCGGGGAGCGGGCGCCGTTGTGGAACGCGAACGCACGCGGCTCCTTCTTCGGGCTGGCGATGCACCATCACAAGGAACACATGATCCGCGCCGTGCTCGAAGGTGTGGTGTTCAACCTGCGCGGCGTGCTCGACCTGATGCAGGAATCGGGTGTGCACACGGAGCGGATCTTCGCCTCCGGCGGGTTCGTCCGCTCGACGTTGTGGCGCCAGATCATGGCCGACATCTTCGACACCGACGTGGTCACGGGTCGCAGCGCCGACGGATCGTGCCTGGGCGCGGCGATGCTCGGCATGGTGGCGATCGGGCTGAAGCCGTCGCTGGAGGCGACCTCGGACATGCTCGGCCCGACGCAGACATGCCGGCCCGAACCCGGCCATACTGCGCGCTACCGGCGCCTGGCCGCGATCTACAACCGGCTGCCGGCACTGCTGGACGACGCTTATCGCGAAATCGCCGATTACCAGGCGGGCCGCTGACCCGCCGGCACGAGGAGACGATGATGACGAGGATCGTGGACGGGTACTTCCATCTGCTCAGGGCGGTGATCGCCTTGTGCCTGGCCGGCATGGTGGTGCTGGTGTTCGGCAACGTCGTGTTGCGCTACGGTTTCAACACGGGCATCACCGTGTCCGAGGAGCTGTCGCGGTGGCTGTTCGTGTACCTGACGTTCCTCGGTGCGATCGTCGCGCTGCGCGACCACGGCCACCTCGGCGTGGACATGCTGGTCAAGCGGCTGCCGGCCCTGGGCAAGAAGGTCTGCCTGGTTGCCAGCCAGCTGCTGATGCTGCTGGCGACCTGGCTGCTGCTGCAGGGCAGCTGGCAGCAGACGCTGATCAACCTGGACGTGACCGCCCCCGCTTCCGGCCTGTCGATGGGTATCTTCTACGCGGTCGGGATCATCTTCGGCGTGTCGGCGATGGCGATCCTGCTGGCCGACCTGTATCGCCTGGTCACCGGCAAGCTGAGTGACGACGACCTGGTGATGGTCAAGGAATCCGAGGAGCAGGAGGAGTTCGAGGAACTGCAGCGCGAGCTGGCCGCGCGCGACCGCGCCGAAGGGGCGACCCGCGACGCCGGTCGGAGCCGGCCATGACGGTCGCGATCTTCATCGGCTCGCTGCTCGGCGCGATGGCGCTGGGCATGCCGATCGCCTATTCGCTGCTGATCTGCGGCGTCGCGCTGATGGTCCACCTCGACATGTTCGACGCGCAGATCATCGCGCAGAACGTGATCAACGGCGCCGACAGCTTCCCGCTGATGGCGGTGCCGTTTTTCATGCTCGCCGGCGAGGTCATGAACACCGGCGGGCTGTCGCGGCGCATCGTCAACCTGGCGCTGGTGCTGGTAGGCCACGTGCGCGGCGGCCTCGGTTACGTCGCGATCGTCGCCGCCTGCATCCTGTCGGCGCTCTCCGGATCGGCGGTGGCCGATGCCGCCGCGTTGTCCGCGTTGCTGGTGCCGATGATGGTGGCCGCCGGCCACGACAAGGCGAAGTCCGCCGGGCTGATCGCGGCGGCCGGCATCATCGGGCCGGTGATCCCGCCGTCGATCGGTTTCGTCATCTTCGGTGTCGCCGCGAACCTGTCGATCACCAAGCTGTTCCTGGCCGGCATCATGCCCGGCCTCTACATCGCCGCCGGGCTGTGGTTCGCCTGGTGGTGGGAGGTGCGCAAGGAACGGATCACGCCGCCGCCGAGAAAGAGCCTGGCCGAGCTGCTGACGGCGCTGCGAGAGGCGGTCTGGGCGCTGCTGCTGCCGTTCATCATCATCTTCGGCCTGAAGCTCGGCGTGTTCACGCCGACCGAGGCGGCCGTCGTCGCCGCCGTCTACGCGCTGTTCGTCTCGGTGGTGATCTATCGCGAGCTCAAGATCAACCAGCTCTATTCGCTGTTCGTGACCGCGGCCCGCACCACCGCGATCGTGATGTTCCTGGTCGCGGCGGCGCTGGTGTCGGCCTGGCTGATCACGGTCGCCGACCTGCCGAGCAAGGTGGTGGCGCTGCTCGAGCCCTTCATGGGCAACAAGACCCTGCTGATGTTCGCGATCATGATCCTGGTCGTGATCGTCGGCACCGCGATGGACATGACCCCGACGATCCTGATCCTGACGCCGGTGCTGATGCCGGTCGTCAAGGCCGCCGGCATCGACCCGATCTACTTCGGTGTGCTGTTCATCATCAACAACTCGATCGGCCTGATCACCCCGCCGGTGGGCACCGTGCTGAACGTGGTCGCCGGCGTCTCGCGGGTCAGCATGGAAGACGTGATGCGGGGCGTCTGGCCGTTCATGCTCGCCGAGCTGGTGGTGCTGGTGCTGCTGGTGCTGTTCCCGTCGCTGGTGACGGTGCCGGCGCGCTGGTTCACCGGCTGATCGGGCCATGCCCCGATTCCCCCCCGATCCTCCAAGGAGACATTCGATGAAGTTCGTGCGATTGCTGTACTGCCTGATGTTCGTCGGCCTGCTGGCCGGTCCGGCCCACGCCCAGAAGGTGCTGAAGGTCGGCATCGGCCTGAGCGACGATCATCCGCAGGGAGTCTCGGTGAAGAAGTTCGGCGAGATCCTGGCCCAGAAGACCGGTGGCAAGCTCACCGTCAAGCTGTTCGCCAGCGGTGCGCTCGGCAACGACGTGACGATGATCTCGGCGCTTCGTGGCGGCACCCAGGAAATGGTCGTGCCCGACAGCTCGACGCTGGTGAACCTGATCAAGGACTTCGGCGTATTGAACCTGCCGCTTCAGATCACCAGCGAACAGGAGGCCGACGCGCTGCTCGACGGCCCGTTCGGCCAGAAGCTGCTGGCGCAGCTTCCGGACAAGGGCCTGGTCGGGCTCGGCTTCTGGGAGAACGGATTTCGCCACGTCACCAACGGCCGGCGGCCGATCAACAAGGCCGACGATCTCGCCGGGCTGAAGATCCGCGTGATCCAGAATCCGCTGTTCATCGACACCTTCAACGCACTCGGCGCCAACGCACTGCCGATGCCGTTCACCGAGCTGTACACCGCACTCGAGCAGAAGACGGTCGACGGCCAGGAGAACCCGACCGCGACGATCCTCGCCAGCAAGTTCCACGAGGTGCAGAAACACGTGGTGTTGTCCCGGCACATCTACAGCGTCTGGGTGCTGCTGATGTCCAAGCGCACCTGGGACGGCCTGTCACCCGAGGAGCAGAAGGCGGTCCAGGAAGCCGGGCGCGAGGCGACGCTGTTCGAGCGCAAGACCATCCGCGAGTTCGGCGACAAGGCGCTGGGCGACCTGAAGAAGCTGGGCATGCAGGTGACCGAACTGCCGCCGGCCGAGCAGGATCGCCTGCGCACGAAGCTTCAGCCGGTGGTCACGAAGTTCAGCAAGGACTTCGGCGAGGCGACCAGCAAGGAGATGTTCGCGGAACTGGAGAAGATCCGGGCGAAGAAGTGACGGCACGACATTGCCGACGTCCGCTCGACGATCACTTGAGCGGGTGAGCCTTGCTGACACATCCTCTGGCGGTGCCGGCCGTCGACTTGAACGACGGCATGCCGGGCGGACGGATGCCGACCGCGAGGCCGGTCTTGGTGGTCCGGTGTACGAAGGTTCTGCCCACCGGCAACACCTCGTGCAGGATGTCGAAACCCGAGTTCGGCACCACCTTGTTGACCGCGCCGCAGCGCAGGCAATTGAAGATGTGGAGCTGGATGCGGTTGGATACCCCTTTCGGGCCGGCATCGGGCATCGGTTCGACGTGACTGTCCGTGATGGTCTGGCCCGGCGGCGGTATCACGCCCTGGAAGCCGCTGTTGTTGACGAATCCCGATCCATCCTTGAACGGGGGCTGGTCCTTCCTGAATTGCTCGACCACCTCCGACATCAGGATCTTGTCCAGGTCCGAGAAGTTGCCGCTGTCGGAGCCCAGCGCGACCTTGACCACCAGCCCGGCGCCGAAGACCTTCGACTTGTCGAGCGGGTCATTGCTGAACACGTCGATGAAGGGCGTGGCCACCATGTCCAGCGGATGAGCGCAGACGCTGAAACCGGCCGATTCGGCCTTGACCGTTGCGCCGTCCAGGGTGGCCCGGATCTTCAAGCGGCCCGACTTGCCTTCATCCGTCTGTGTCCGGCCGGTCACGGTGACCAGCGTCGACCGGGTGATGGTCGCCGGCGAGACGGTCGCGCTTCCGTTGCCGCCTCCTGTGTTGATGATGCTCAGCTCGAGCGTCTGGCCATCACTCAAAGGAGGATCGACCGTCACCTGGACCGCGTATCCTTTTCCGGGCGGCACGCTGTCGGGCATCGCGTCGGATGTGAGCGCTCCGGACGGCACATAGGGATTCCCGCGGACGACGGCTCGCAGGTCGGTTCCCGCCGATGGTCCCGCGGTCAGGCCGAGCTGGATCGGGTTGGTCGCGCGACGTCCGATCGTGACCGTCGGATCGACGCGTCCTGCAAGCTCGCGGTCGAGTGCCGCCATCGTCATGATGCCGACGATGTTGTCCGGCGTCGTCTGGTAACTGCGATTGATGATGCCGCGTCGGGTCTTGAAGGTGAGCACGGCGCCGGCGGTGGAAGGGCCGTATCGCTGCGCGCTCAGTTCGGCGGGCTCGATGAACGCACCGTCGAGCTGACGCAACGCTTGCTGGATCTTGGCGACATGGGCGCCGACGGCGCCGGGAAGGATGTGTGCAGGGTGCGACACAGCCGCGGCCTCGAGCTTCGCGTCCCCCCGGAAAAGCGCCGACACCAGAGTCATCCGAAGTCCTCTCGAGGCAGTGGTTCCGAACCGGAGTGGTGGCTGGAAGCATGGAACACGGTGCAGTCAATCCACGTTCTAGGGGTCCGGCATGGGGCGGTCAATACCGCGAACAGATATCACCCGGGATCGGCTCGACGGACTGGCGGATGCACCGGCACTGATACCGGCATGACCGCGCGCCTGTTCGGCGAACCTCGGCACCCCGGGTCACGGCGTGTTGGCATCGGTGCGTCGCCGAGGTGAAAACGAAACGCCCAACCGGAGGGGTTGGGCGTTCAAGGGTGGTGGCCAAGGGCGGAATCGAACCACCGACACAAGGATTTTCAGTCCTCTGCTCTACCAACTGAGCTACTTGGCCGTGTGTGCAGCACGAGACGGGTATCCGAGGATTCCCGTCTCGAAGAATCCGCGATTATAGCCAACCCGCGTGTGGTTTCAGCGCCGACCTATAATCGCCGCATGAACGGGCCCGCGGATCCTGGACGGACGAACCGGCTGCACGACGTCGCGGTGGTCGGTCGCGGCGCCGTCGGCTCGGCGGTGGCCCTCGCGCTGGCCCGCGGCGGCCGCAAGGTTGCCTTGATCGGGCCGGGCGGGTCGGGTGGGGCGGGGGCCTTGGCACCCGCACGCGGCGCGCCCGCCGGCGAGGCCGCGCGATGGGATGCCCGGGTCTTCGCGCTGTCGGCCGGGTCGCGGCGGCTGCTCGATTCGCTTCGTGTCTGGGACGGCATCGATCCGGGTCGGGTCGCGCCGGTCTACGACATGCGGGTCCACGGCGACGCCCGGCAGGACTCCACACAACTTCATTTCAGCGCCTACGAAGCGTGTGTCGAATCCCTCGCCTGGATCGTCGAGAACTCGAACCTGACGGCCGCGTTCGACGCCGCGCTGCGTTTCTCGTCGGTGGTGTCGATCGACGGCGAGGTGAACCGGTTCGAGGTCACCGACCGCCGTGGCGGGCAGGTGGTCGATCCGTTGGTCCCCGGGGGGGCCGGGTCGCGGCTGCCGCCGTCCGGCGACGAGGCCCGGCTGACCCTCGCCGATGGCCGGTTGGTGCGCGCGCGGCTGGTGATCGCGGCCGATGGCGCGAACTCCCGGCTTCGCGAGCAGGCCGGCATCAGCCACGAGGTGCGCGACTACCCGCAACATGCGGTGGTCGCCAACTTCGATACCACGCTGCCGCATCGCGACTGCGCCTGGCAGTGGTTCGGTCCGCACGGGGTGCTGGCGCTGCTGCCGCTGCCCGCGCCGTCCGGGCGTGGCCGCGCCGGCATCGTCTGGTCGGCTCCGCCGCCACTGGCCGACCAGCTGATGGCACTCGAGCCGCAGGCACTGGCCGACCACGTGGCCGCACAGTCGCACCATGTCCTCGGTTCGATGACAACGATCACTCCGCCGCAACGGTATCCGCTGCGCCTGATCCGCGCGGCGCGTGTGATCGGTCCGCGACTGGCGCTGATCGGGGATGCCGCCCACGTCGTTCATCCGCTGGCCGGGCAGGGGATGAATCTCGGTTTCGGCGACGTGACCGAGCTCGCCGGCCTGTTGGATTCGCCGGCGGCCCGTCGCGATCCGGGGGATCCGCTGCTGCTCAGGCGCTACGAGCGCTCGCGGGCGGAGGCGGTGGCGGCGATCCGGCTGACCACCGACACGCTGCAACGGCTCTTCGATGCCGGTTGGACCGACCGCCTCGGCCCGTTGCGCACGCCGGTGGTACGAACGCGCGAATTGGGCTGGCGAATGGTCGCAGGGTCGGGCTGGGTGCGACGACAATTGATCACTCACGCGGCCGCCTGAGCGGCGGCGCGGATCCGGGAGAACGAGTTGAAACAGATCCTCCGCAAGTCACTGCCACGTCTCGCGCTCGCGGGTGTGATCGGCCTGTCGCTGCTGGCGGCGGCGACGCCTGCGGCGCTCGCGCAGTCCGGCGACGCCAGCGCAGCGGTGCGGCAGTCGGTCGAGACATGGCTCAAGGGCCGTTACAAGGTCGACGAAGTACGCAAGACCCCGCTGGGCGCGATGTACGAGGTACGCCTGGGCACGGACCTGATCTACGTCGACGAGAAGGGCCAGTACGCCTTCATCGAAGGCAGCATGGTCGACCTGAAGTCGGGCCGCAACCTGACGCAGGAACGCCTCGACCAGGTGCTGACGATCAACTTCAAGGACCTGCCGCTGGACCTGGCGCTCAAGCAGGTCAACGGC
>CADEEH010000115.1 GCA_902826305.1 uncultured Burkholderiales bacterium | reverse complement strand
TGGGACGACTACACGAAGGCGAAGGAGGCGATGTTCTTCTTCACCGACACCGCGGATTCGCCGTGGACCGTGATCAAGTCGGACTGCAAGAAGCGGGCACGGCTGAACGCGATGCGCTACGTGCTGCACAAGCTGCCGTACAACGAGAAGGACCACGACCGGATCGGCCCGCTCGATCCGCTGATCGTCGGCCGGGCACACATCGTCTACGAACGCGGCGAGAAGCAGTACTCGCCGATCCTGGGCTAGCGTCCGGTCCTGCTAGGGCTGGACGGCGAGTGTGCCGCTGCGCCCCGGAACCTGGCCGATGGCGACCGGGGCCAGCGGAGGAGTCTGCGCGCCGAGTGCGCGCCGGTAGTCGGCCAGCGACACCAGTGCATATCCCTGGCGCCGCCAGCCGGCGAGCAGCCGTTCGAACACCGGTGCGAGCTTGCCGCCCTCCAGTTCGGTGTGCAGCGTGAACACGTGGCCGGCCGCATGGGGCGCTTCGGTCGCACGCAGCAGACGGCTCTCGACGTTCGTCTCGTCGAGCCCGTCGAGGCCGATCAGTTCATCGAGCGTGGGCAGCGTCGTCGGCAGCTGGACGACACCGACCGGCTTGCCGTCGATCGACGGCTGGTACGGCGCGTGTCCGCGGCTGTCGGAGGCGTAGCGGAAGCCGAGTTCGGCCTGCAGCCGGTACGCATGCGGATTCATCTGCCAGCCGGCGGCACCGTGCACCCGGGGCGGTTCGCCGAAGATCGAACCGAACCGCTCGACCGCACGCTGCATCTCGCGCCGGGTCCAGGCCTCGTCGGCCGTCGCCACACCGTCCTGCCATTCGACGTGGTCCCAGCAATGCACACCGACCTCGAAGCCCAGGTCGCGCACCGAGCGCATCACCGCGGCACCTTCGACGCCGATGTCCGGGCCCGGCAGCAGCGTGCCGTACATCAGGGTCTTCCAGCCGTAGTGCTCGAGCACCGAAGTTCGCGACACCTTCGAGAAGAATCCGGGGCGGAAGATGCGCCGGATCGCGCGGCCGGTGTGGTCCGGACCGAGGCTGAACAGGAACGTGGCGCCGGCCTCGGCGGCCGCGAGCATCGGCAGCAGCCGCGGTACCCCCTCGAGCGTGCCGCGCAGCGTGTCGACGTCGACCTTCAGTGCGATCAGCCGCATCACATGCAGCCTGGGTGAGTCAACCGAGCAGTGCCTGTGCGTCGGCGATGTGACCGCGATACGCCTCGAAGATCCTGGCCAGCGCGTCACCCATCGACACCCGGGGCGTCCACTCGAGGTCGGCGCTCGTGTTGTCGATGCGGGGCACCCGGTTGCGGACATCCTGATAGCCGCTGCCGTAGTATTCGCCCGACGACGTCTCGATGATCCGCACGCGGGCGGCGTTCTCGCGATAGACCGGATCGGCGGCCGCGATGTCGAGCATCATCGTGGCCAGTTCACGCACCGAGAAGTTGTTGCCGGGGTGGCCGATGTTGTAGATCCGGCGCGTCGCCCTCCCATCGGGGTTGTGCAGGATCTTCATCAGCGCGTCGATGCCGTCGTCGACGTAGGTGAACGAGCGGCGCTGATGACCGCCGTCGACCAGCTTGATCGGTTCACCGCGGACGATGTGGCCGAGGAACTGCGTGATCACCCGCGAACTGCCCTCCTTGGCCGAGTGCAGCGAGTCGAGTCCGGGCCCGATCCAGTTGAACGGCCGAAACAGCGTGTAGTCCAGGCCCTCGCCGGTGCCATAGGCGTGGATCACCCGGTCGAGCAGCTGCTTGGAGCAGGCGTAGATCCAGCGCGGCTTGTTGATCGGACCGTAGACCAGCGTCGACTCCTCCGGATCGAACGCCTCGTCGGGGCACATGCCATAGACCTCGGAGGTCGACGGGAAGACCAGCCGCTTGTGATGCTTGACGCAGGCGCGGACGATCGGCAGGTTGGCCTCGAAGTCGAGTTCGAACACCCGCAGCGGATCCTTGACGTAGGTCGCGGGTGTCGCGATGGCGACCAGCGGCAGCACGACGTCGCACTTGCGGATGTGGTACTCGATCCACTCCTTGTTGATCGTGATGTCGCCCTCGAAGAACCGGAAGCGCCGGTCGTCGAGCATCGATTCGATCCGTTCGGTCTGCATGTCCATCCCGTAGACCTCCCAGTCGGTGGTCTCCAGGATGCGGCGCGACAGATGATGGCCGATGAAGCCGTTGACGCCGAGGATCAGTACCTTGTTCACCATCGATGCTCCTGTGTCTCGTGGGGCTCAGCGCGCGCCCGGGTCGGCGCCGGTGGCGACCGGGGTCGCGTCGGGCACACACCAGAGGCCGAAACGGGATGCAAACGACGCCGGATCGAGCGCCTGCGTGCCCTCGGCGCAGGCCAGGATCTCGAGCCATCCGCCGTCGGCGCAGCGAGCGACGATGTGAGGCCCGCCCGCGTACCAGAACGGACCGTTTACCGGCACCCCTGCCGACAACGATGGCGGTGAAACCAGCCGGCGCGTGCGCAGCACCCGGATCTCGCGGCCGCCGAGCACGGTGAACGCACCCGGATACGGCGGCGCGACCGCCCGCACCAGGTTGTGGGCGTCGGTGGCCGACGACCAGTCGATCCGGCCGTCTTCGGGTCGGCGTCGACCGAAATAACTCGCCGCCGCCGGGTCCTGCGACTGCAGCCGGGTGGTGCCGGCCACCAGGCCCGGCAGCGTCGCGTCGAGCAGCAGTTCGGCAGCCACGGTGACCTTGTCGAACACCTCGCCGGCGGTGTCGTCGGGCAGGATCGGCACCGCGAACCGGCCCGCGATGTCGCCGCGGTCCGGCTTCTCGGTCATCACGTGCAGCGTGACGCCGGTTTCGCGTTCACCCTTGAGCACCGCCCAGTTCACCGGTGCGCGGCCACGGTACTTCGGCAGCAGCGAACCGTGCATGTTGAAGGCGCCGCGCCGCGCGCAGGCGAGCAGCGCCGGCGAGAGCATCCGCCGGTAGTAGAACGAGAACACGAAGTCGGGATCGAGCGCTCGGATGCGCTCGACGAATGCCGGCGTGTTCGGATCCTCGGGGGTGGCCACAGGCAACCCGACCTCGTCGGCGACACCGGCGACGCTGCCGAAGAAGATGTTCTCGGTGGCCGAGTCCTCGTGGGTGACCACCAGCGCGACGTCGATGCCATGGGCGAGCAGCACCCGCAGGCAGCGCACACCGACGTCGTGGTAGCCGAAGACGACCGCGCGGGTCACCGATCGTCCCGCTGCAATGCACGCAGCAGCGCCCGCGGCGGCGCCCCCGACGCGATGTCCGCGTCGTGCGCCGCCGGGGACGACGTCTCCTGCGGATCCGCGCCCGCGAGTGCCGACGGCTGCGGCGGGCCCGACTCGAGCACCGCGGCGATCAGGTAACGCGGTCGATGGCGGACCTCGGCATAGATCCGGCCGACGTATTCACCGAGCAGCCCGATGCCGAACAGCGCGATCCCGATCAGCAGGAAGACCAGCGCGAACAGTGTGAACAGCCCACCCTCTTCCGGTCCGATCACCAGCCGCCGACCGGCGAGCAGCACGAACAGCGCCCCGGCCAGCAGCGCGATCGCCATGCCGAGCATCGAGAACAACTGCAGCGGCACCACCGAAAAGCCGGTCATCAGGTCGAAATTGAGCCGGAACAGGCTGTAGAGCGAATACTTCGACTCGCCGGCGAACCGTTCCTCGTGTGCGACAGCGACCTCGGTCGGGTTCTGCGCGAACGAGAACGCGAGCGCCGGGATGAAGGTGTTGATCTCGCGGCACTCGTTGATCGTCATCACGATCCGATGCGAGTACGCCCGCATCATGCAGCCCTGGTCGGTCATCCGGATCCGGGTGATCCGTTCGCGCAGCCGATTCATCATCCGCGAGGCGACCTTGCGCCAGGCGGGATCCTGGCGACCGAGCCGGATCGTGCCGACGTAGTCGTGGCCGCCGTCCATCGCCCGCATCAGCTTGGCGATCTCCTCCGGCGGGTTCTGCAGGTCCGCATCGAGGGTGACGATCCGCTCGCCGCGCACGTGGGCGAAACCGGCGAGGATCGCGCGGTGCTGGCCGAAGTTGCCGTTCAGGATCACGACCCGCGTGACGTCGGAACGCCGCTGATGTTGCGCGGCCAGCAGCGCCGCCGAGCGGTCCTTGCTGCCGTCGTCGATGAAGACGATCTCGTAGCCGATGCCGAGCTTGTCGAGCGACGGGTAGAGCCGGTCGAACAGCGCCTGCAGGCCCGGCTCCTCGTTGTAGACCGGGATCACCACCGACAGCAACGGCGTTGCACTCATGCGCCCCCCCTGAGCACGTCGGCCAGTGCGGCGCAGACCCGGTCGACGTCGCCCTCGGCCATGTCGGCGAACAGCGGCAAGGTCACCGTCGAATCACCGATCCGCTCGGCATGCGGGAACTGGCCGTCGAAGAAGCCGAGGCGCCGATACAACGCGAATCGATGCATGGCCGGATAGTGGACACCGACACCGATGCCCCGCGCATGCATCGCGGCGATGAACCCGGCCCGCGGCATCGCCATCGACGCCAGCGGCAGCAGCGGCTGGAACATGTGCCAGTTGGACCGCTCGAAGTCGGCCGGCGGCAGGTCGAGCCCGAGCGTGGGGTCGATCCGCTCGAAGTACCGTCGGGCGAGCGCGCGGCGCCGGTCGTTGAAACCATCGAGCGCGTCGAGCTGGCCCAGGCCGACCGCGGCGGCGACGTCGGTCAGGTTGGCCTTGTAGCCGAGCACGTCGACATCCATCGTGCCGTCGGCCGACCGGGTGACACCCTGCAGCCGCAGCTTCTCGAACAGGCGTGCCTCGGCCGCGTCGTTCATCACCAGGCAGCCGCCCTCGAGGGTGGTCATGTTCTTGTTCGGGTGGAAACTGATCGCGACCAGGTCGCCGCCGACACCGATCTCGCGTTCGCCCCAGCGCGCACCCATCGACTGCGCGGCATCCTCGACCACGCGCAACCGGTGGCGGCCCGCGATCTCGTACAGATGATCACGATCGACCGGCAGGCCGGCCAGGTCGACCGGGATGATCGCCCGCGTCCGCGGCGTGATCGCAGGCTCGATGCGTGCCAGGTCGATGTTGCGCGTGGCCGGGTCGACGTCGACGAACACCGGGCGCGCGCCCACGGTCAGTACGACGTTGGCCGTGGCCACCCAGGACAGCGGGGTCGTGATCACCTCGTCGCCCGGACCGATGCCGGCGATGCGCAACGCGAACTCGAGCGCCGCGGTCGCCGAGTTGACCAGCCGCACCGGCCGACCGCCGTAACGGGCCGACAGCCGCGACTCGAGTTCGCGGCATTTCGGGCCGGTGGTCAGCCAGCCGGAGCGCAGCACGTCGGCCACCGCGGCGATGGTCGCCTCGTCGATCGACGGCCGGGTGAAGGGCAGATAACTCATGGCTTGGCGACAACGATCCGGTGCCCATCCTGGTAGACGAGGCGCCCGTCGAGCCCGGCCGCCTGCAACCGGCGGTGGGCACCTGGGGACATCACCGCGACACCTCGCGGCAACGCGGTCCAGCGGAGCAGGAACTGCGATTCGTCCGCGATCGCCTTGTCGGGCTCCAGCGCGATGCCCATCGTGAACTCGTCGCGGTAGTTGACCAGCGTGACCGGCCGGCGCAGGTAGAACGGCAGGGTCTGGTCATAGTAGTCGACCGCGAACCACGGCGCCGAGGCGTCGGCAACCCCGCCCACCTCGGCGACCAGCCGCTTGGCCGACTTCAGCTTCGCGTAGTGCTGGTGCCCGGAGAAACCGGCCTGCGCGCCGGCGAGCGACAGCAATGCCGCGATGAGCACCGCCTGCACCTGGCGCCCGGACGCGGCGAGCAGCGCGGCCAGGAACTGGCCGACACAGGCGGTCGCCAGGCCGGCGGCCAGCCAGTGGCCGAGACCGATCTGTTCGGGTGACCAGCCACCGCCGCGGAACACCGGGAGCAGCGCCAGGGTCGCGGCCGCGGTCCCGAGGAACGCGCCGACCACCGAGAAGTGGACCGCGATCCGGGCAGGTGATGAACGCAGGATCGACTGCGCGACCAGGATCGCCAGCGCCGGGAACAGCGGCAGGATGTACGAGGGCAGCTTCGAGCGCGAAACGCTGAAGAACACGAACACGAAGACACACCAGAGGACGAGGAAACGCGAGGCCTGGAAACGTGCGCCGGTACGACGCCATCCGCCGGCGATCGCGCCGGGCAGCAGCGTGGTCCACGGCAGCGCGCCGGCGACCAGGTAGGGCAGGAAGTACCACCACGGTCCCTCGCGCCGGTGCCCCGGTTCGAGGAACCGGTCGAGGTGTTCATGGATGAAGAAGAAATGGGCGAAGGTCTCCTGGCGCGACGAGACCAGAACGAACCAGGGCACGGTGATCAGCGCGAACACCGACAGGCCGGCGAGCCAGTGCAACCGGCCGAGCAGTCGCCAGTCCCGCTCGACCAGCAGGTACAGGAACAACACGCCGGCGGGCAGGATCAGCGCGACCAGTCCCTTGCTCAGCACGCCCAGGCCGAGCGCGGCCCAGACCACGAGCATCGCCGTGCGACGCGAACCGGGGGCGACGTCGTCGCGCTGCGCGACCCAGAACGCGAGCATCGCCAGCGCGAGGAACGACGACAGCGCCGCGTCCAGGTTGTTGAAGTGGCCGTTGGCGATCCACCAGAGCGACGAGCCCAGCACCGCGCCGGCCGCGACACCGGTCGCCCCGCCGAGGATCCGTCCGACGACCGCGGTCACCGCGAGCACGGCGCCGATCGAGGTCAGCGCCGGCCACAGGCGCGCGGCGAACTCGTCGACCCCGGTGAGCGCAAACGCCACCGCCGTGGCCCAGTACTGCAGCGGCGGCTTCTCGAAGTACAGCAGGCCGTTGAGCCGCGGCGAGATCCAGTCACCCGATGCGAGCATGCCGCGCGCCAGCTCGGCATAACGACCCTCGTCGGGATTGATCAGGTCACGGACGCCGAGCGGGGCGAACCACAACAGCAGCGTGAGGATCACCAGCATCGGCCACTGCCATCCGGCCAGCGGAGCCGGGCGCGACGAGGCGAACATCAGATCACGCAAGACACACGATCCCGCGGCGATCAGGCGACGGCGCCGCGGCCGGCCGCCTCGCGCATCAACCGCTTCATCTCGCGCACCGCTTCGCGCATGCCGATGAACACCGCACGCGAGACGATCGCGTGGCCGATGTGCAACTCGCGCACCCCGGGCAATGCGGCGACCGGCTGCACGTTGAAGTAGTTGAGCGCGTGCCCGGCGTTGAATCGCATGCCGAGATCGCGGATCGCCTGGCCGGCCTGGCGCAGGCGCTCGATCTCGGTGACGACCGCCGGGCTGCGTGCATCACGACCCTGGTCGTGGAACGCATGGGCGTACGGCCCGGTGTGCAGCTCGCACACCTGGGCGCCGATCCGCGCGGCCGCCTCGACCTGCGCCGGCTGTGCGTCGATGAAGACGCTGGTGGTGATGCCGGCACCGACGAGTCGCGCGACGATGCCGCGCAGCGTGTCCTCCTGGCCGACGATGTCGAGCCCGCCTTCGGTGGTGATCTCCTGTCGCCCCTCGGGCACCAGCATCGCGGTCTCTGGCCGCAGCTTGAGCGCGATGTCGACCATCGGCCCGGTGGCCGCCATCTCCAGGTTCAGCTTGATGTGAGTGAGTTCACGCAGCCGGCGTACGTCCTCGTCCTGGATGTGGCGCCGGTCCTCGCGCAGATGCACGGTGATGCCGTCGGCGCCGCCGAGATGCGCCTCGACCGCCGCCCAGACGGGGTCCGGTTCGTAGGTTCGGCGCGCCTGCCGCACGGTGGCGACATGGTCGATGTTGACCCCGAGTTCGATCATGCGTATTCCAGGCCGCGCGAAGCGGCGACAACCTGACATGATACCCGGTCGGCACCGGGGTCATGGCGTCGAAGCGCGATCGGACGGCTGCGGTGTTGCCCATGTCCGCAACTCCGGTGGCCAACCGGGTGCTGTGGCTGTCCGGGCCGGGTCAGCGCGTCAGCGCGTCAGCGCGGCGGTGTCGCTGCCGCAGGCCTCGGGGGAGCAGGGGTAGCGGTAGAACGCCTCGTTGAGATACCGCGTGACCGCGTCGATCTCGTCGCCCCGCCACAACGAACCCAGCGTCTGATCCCAGCGGACGACGAAGCCGCGGACCTCGGCCGCACTGCGCGCCGAACGGATCGTCCGGTTGTGCACGCTCTGTTCGTGGCACTCCTTGCAGCGCGCCTCGTACAGCGCCTTGCCGCGTTGCACCGCCCCACCCTGCGCGGCGGCCGGCGGCATGGTCGCGGCGGCGACCAGCAGCATGGCGACGGCTGCAACGACGGGTGCCGACCCGAAGCGCCGGGGCCGGTTCACCGCGCCCGCCGGGCGCGAGGACGCGCCGGTTGTCGGCGCGTTCCGCCGGGCTCGACGGCTTCGGCCTGCCCCGCCGCCGGGACGAGCACACCGGCCGCCGTCCTGGCGGCACCCGCCGCGGCCTGGACCGCTTCGGACGCCGCCTCGGCCGCGTCCTCGATCAACGTGCCGTCGACGATCGCACGACTGACCAGCCCGGCCTGCTGGCAGCTGTTGCGCCAGAAATCGGTCACCTGGCGCATGCCGGCGATCATCGGCCAGGGCTGCTCGGTGGCCATCCCTTCGGCGAGATGTGTCGCGCAGGCTTCCGCATAGTCACCCATCACCTCGGCGATCTCACCTTGCGTGCGCAGCATCAGGTCCGACATCGCGCGCAGATAGGTCGCCGAGTCGGTGACGTCCGGCGCCCGGTTGACCGCGGCGTGGGCATCCCCCTCGGCGATCGACTCGGCGGCGCGCAGACCGTGAGCGAGGTTGAATCGCAGCGCGTCGAAGCCGGCTTCTTTCATCCCCACCGCGCCGCGGATCAGGATGTCGCCGATGCGGCGCGTGGCTTCCAGGTGGTCGTGTCCCATCCGGCTCGCCAGATCCAGCGGTGCGTCCATTGCTCTTGTGCTCGATAATGTGGGCCATCAGTGTAGTCCGGAAGCGATGACACCGAAATGAGCGATATCAATGCGGGCGCCGCTCGGCCGTCGATCACATCGTGACCCGACGCCGTCTCCGTTCGCTGGTGTCGTTTGTGATCGTTGCATGCGGACTGGCCGCCTGGTGGGCCACGGCCCGCCTCGACGGTCCGTCATCGGCATCCGGCGCCACGCCCGCAACGGCGGGGGCCGGCGGATCGGCCACACGACGCGACCAGGACGACCTCGAGCAGGACGACGATGCGCCGGCCGCACCGGTCACGGACGGCTGGTACGAGGCGACCGTGGTCGCGGTGCAGGATGGTGATTCCTTCGTCGTGCGCCGTGCCGACGGGCGCCAGACGACGATACGGATCGCCGGCATCGATGCTCCCGAACGCAACCAGCCGTACGCCGACCCGTCGCGGCGCGCGCTGCGGGCGCTGCTCGAGCGGCGCCCGTTGCGCATCCGCGCCGGCAAGGTCGACCGCTACGGTCGCGAGGTGTCGGAGGTCGATGCCGGCGGCGACGTCGCGCTGGCGCAGATCGAGGCCGGGCTCGCCTGGCACTTCACGCGTTACGCGCGGGAACAGCGGCCCGGCCAGCGCGCCGCCTACGCCGGGGCCGAGCAGCGTGCACGCGCCGCTCGGCTCGGACTCTGGCAGGATGCGCAGCCGCAGGCGCCGTGGCTGTTCCGCGACCAGCAGCGCGCGAGCGCCGCGCCACCGGCGTCGCGCTGATCGATCGTCGGCGCGATCCGTGGCCCAGTGGACCGTGGCCGCGCGCGGCGATCAGGCGAGCAGCGGCGGCAACATCGCGCCGGCCGCACCGCGCAGGACAACCGTGGCCACCTCGTCGATCGGCGTCGGTTCCGGGTTGATCGCGATCACCGGCACGCCGCGTTCGCGGGCGATGAACGGCAACTGCGCCGCCGGATACACCTGGCCGGAGGTGCCGACCACCAGCATCAGGTCACATTCGCCGGCCGCAGCGTGCGCGCGCGCCAGTGCGTGTTCCGGCAGCAGTTCGCCGAACCAGACCACGTCGGGCCGCAGCGGCGATCCGCAGCGCTCGCAGCGCGGCGGACTGCGGCTGTCGCTTTCCCAGCCGGGCGGTGGCGGACCGCAGCCTTGCAGGCATCGCACACGCAGGATGTTGCCGTGCAGTTCGACGATCGATTCGCGAGCGTGTGTGATCGCCGCGGCATCGGGTGCCGATGTCGAGGCCGAGATCGCCTCTTCGAGTGCGCGACGGTGCAGACCGTCGACGTTCTGCGTGATCAGCAGCACGTCGGCACCTCCGGCCAACTGGCGCCGTGCGATCGCGCGATGGGCGGCGTTCGGTGCCGCCGCGGCGATCCGCTCGCGACGGGTCGCATACCAGTCCCAGACCAGCGAAGGATCGGCGCGGAATCCTTCCTCGGTCGCCAGTGCCTGCGGATCGTAGTTCGCCCACAGCCCGGTGAGGGCGTCACGGAAGGTCGGAATGCCGCTTTCGGCCGACACGCCGGCGCCGGTCGAGATCGTCAGACGGCGCGCCGCGGCCACCAGGCGCCGGGCCTGTGCGAGCGCCGCGGCGTTGTCGTTCAACGCCCGGGCGCCGCCGCACCGGCGGCGATCGTGCGGCGTGTCTGGCGGACCGTCTCGTAGAGCACGACCGCGGCGGCGGCCGACACGTTCAGGCTGTCGATGCTGCCGGCCATCGGGATGCGGACCAGCGCGTCACAGCGTTGCCGCGTCAGCCGACGCAGGCCCTTGCCCTCGGCACCGAGCACCCAGCCGATCGCCGCCGGCAATGTCTCGTCGTACAAGGGGCGGTCGGCGCGATCGACGGTGCCGACGATCCAGATGCCGCGTTCGCGCAGATCGGTGATCGTGTGCGCGAGGTTCGTCACCATCACATAGGGGACGGTCTCGGCGGCGCCGCTGGCGGTCTGCATCGCCGCCTCGGTCAGCGGCGCGGCGTGATCCTTCGGTGCGATCACCGCGTGCACTCCGGCGCCATCGGCCACACGAAGGCACGCGCCGAGGTTGCGCGGATCGGTGACCCCATCGAGCAGCAGCAGGAACGGCGGGACCGAGAGCCCGTCGAGCATCTCGTCCAGGTCGAGCGCCGGCGGCGCGGCATCGACGACCGCCACCACACCCTGGTGGCGCCGCGTCGGGCACATCCGCTCGATCCGATCGAGGGCGACCAGGTGCGGGCGCACACCCGAGCGCTGCGCGAGCGCCAGCAGCTCGTGCACCCGCGCGTCCTCCCGCTCGCCGGCGACGTACAGCTCGCGGATCGAATCGGCCGCGCGCTTCACGCGCGCGGTCACCGAGTGGAAACCGTAGATCAGCATCGGGGATCGTCGATCCGGTGAGGCCGGCGCGTCAGCGCCGGCGCTTGCGGCGCGACCGCTTCTCGCCGGCAGGCGGCGCCCGGCGTGCGTCGAGCCGTTCGGCGCGCGCCTTGCGCACCTCGGGTGTCTTGGCCGCACTCGCCTTGCGGGCGGGCCGGTTGCTCTGCGGTTCGGTGTCCGCCGTCGCGGGCGCGGCGAGCGCGCCGAACGCCGGCCGTTGCACCAGCCGGAACTCGATCCTGCGCGCCTCGAGGTCCACACGCGAGACCTGCACGTGCAGCTCGTCGGTCAGGCGGAAGCGGCGGCCGGTGCGTTCGCCGCGCAGTTCGTGCGCCGCCTCGTTGAACTGGAAGTACTCGCCGCCGAGCTCGGAGACATGGACCAGGCCCTCGACGTAGAGGTCGTTCAACGTGACAAACACGCCGAACGGCGCGACCCCGGTGATGCGGCCGGCGAACTGCTCGCCGACACGCTCACGCATGTACTGACTCTTGAGCCATGCCTCGACATCGCGCGACGCGTCGTCGGCGCGTCGTTCATTGGCCGAGCACAGGATGCCGTACTGCTCCCAGCGGTCGTGTGCGGCGTGCCGCTCGCGGGCATCGGGAGCTGCCTTCCTCGCGGCCGCCTTGCGCTGCCCACTGGCCATCGCCGCCGCCGAGGCGGCGGTCGGCCGGCGCGAGGTCCGGGTGCCGGCGGCCGGCGCATTGCGTTCGTCGCCATCGTCGTCACCGCCCAGCGGCGCAGGCACGTAGCGTGCGCCCGCGAGCAACGCCTTGAGCACCCGGTGGGTCAGCAGATCCGGGTAACGCCGGATCGGCGAGGTGAAATGGGCGTATGCCTCGTAGGCCAGGCCGAAGTGCCCGACGTTGTCCGGTGAATAGACCGCCTGCTGCATCGAACGCAGCATCATCGTCTGCAGCAGCGAGCAGTCCGGCCGCGCCCGCACCCGCTCGGACAGCGCCGCGAAGTCGGCCGGCGACGGATCGTCGCCACCACCCAGTGACAGACCGACCGTGCCGAGGAACTCGCGCAGCAGCGCCAGCTTCTCCGGCGTCGGCCCCTCGTGGATCCGGTACAGACCGCCGTGCCGGCTGCGCTGCATGAAGTCCGCCGCGCACACGTTGGCCGACAACATACATTCCTCGATCAGCCGGTGCGCGTCGTTGCGCATCATCGGCACGATCCGTTCGATGCGTCCGGCGCTGTCGACGACGATCTTGGTCTCGACCGTGTCGAAGTCGATCGCACCACGCGCCGCGCGGGCCTTCGCGAGCAGGCGGTAGAGCTCGTGCAGGTGCTGCAGGTGCGGCACCAGCGCCGCACGCTGCCGGACCGCCTGCGGATCACGCCCCGACAGGATGCCCCAGACCTCGTCGTAGGTCAGCCGGGCCGCCGAGTGGATCACCGCCTCGTAGAACTGGTACGCCTTCAACTCGCCGCGCGTGCCGATCACCATGTCGCAGACCAGCGTCAGCCGGTCGACCGCCGGGTTCAGCGAACACAACCCGTTGGAGAGCTTCTCCGGCAACATCGGGATCACACGGCGCGGGAAGTACACCGAGGTGCTGCGTGTCGCAGCCTCGCGATCGAGCGCGTCGCCGTCACCAACGTAGTGGGACACATCGGCGATCGCCACCAGCAGCCGCCAGCCCGCGGCGCGTTTCCCCTCGACGTGCGGCTCGCAATAGACCGCATCGTCGAAGTCGCGCGCATCGGCCCCGTCGATCGTGACCAGGGGCACGTCGCGCAGGTCGACCCGCCGCTTCAGGTCGGCGGGACGGACCTCGTTGGGCAGCGCCTTGGCCGCCGCGACCACCGGCTCCGGAAACTGGTGCGGCACGTCGAACTTGCGCACCGCGATCTCGATCTCCATGCCCGGATCGTCGATCTCCCCGAGCACCTCGAGCACGCGGCCGATCGGGGCGGTGTGACCCGAAGGTGGCTCGATGATCTCGACGGTGACCACCTGCCCGGGCTGCGCCTGGCGCAGATCACCGGGAGGAATCAGGATGTCGAGCTTGATGCGCTGGTCCTCGGGCACGACGATGGTCACGCCGCGCTCGTTGAGCACGCGGCCGACCAGCTTGCGGTGCGCACGTTCGGTGACCTCGACGATCGCCCCTTCGGGCCGGCCGCGCGGATCGAAGCCGGTGCGCTTGACCAGCACCCGGTCGCCGTGCATCGCCTTCTGCATCTCGCGCGGTGGCAGGAAGACGTCGGCGCCGCCGTGGTCCGGGATCAGGAAGCCGAATCCGTCACGGTGACCCTGGACACGGCCGGCGACCAGGTCGAGCTTGCTCGCCAGCAGCAGCACGCCTTTGCGATTGGGCAGCAGTTGCCCGTCGCGCTCCATCGCCAGCAGGCGCTTGTTCAGCGGCTCGGTCTCGCCCGCGGGCACGCCCAGATGCTGGGCGAGCTGCGACGGCGTCAACGGTCCGTCCGCGTCGCGCAACGCATCGAGTATTTCTTCACGGGTCGCGGGGACCCAGGGTTTGGTGGTCACGTTTCCTTGATGCTAAGATTCGCGCTCGGTCGACGGGCGGCAGCCGCAATGGGCTCCAGTATCCACGCGATCGATGCTCCGCGCCCAGATGGCGGAATTGGTAGACGCACTAGGTTCAGGTCCTAGCGGTGGCAACACTGTGGAGGTTCGAGTCCTCTTCTGGGCACCAGATTCGAAGGGTCGCGAAAGCGACCCTTTCCTTTTTCCCGTCCTGCAGGCGACACCGCCGCGGCGGCCCGAGGCGGCGGCGTCGGGACGCGCGTACGGCCCCGGTCCGGGTCGCCGGACGTCACCGAGTCCTGTTCCGGCCATGACTTCTCCCCGTCCGATCGGCCCCGGCCGGGTTCACCGGCGACCGAGGGTTCCGTAGCGCGCGACCAGATCGACCGCGCGCATATGGTCGTATTCCTCGAAAGGCTGGTGGATCCACGGGTTGGTCGGCAGATGTTCGACATAGTAGTCGGGTTCGGCCACCGACTGCCCCTTGCGCCAGATCACCGCTGAGCGGATCTCCTCGGCCTGCGGGAAACGGGCGCGGATCTGGGGCATCACCTGAACCAGCGTCTCGCCGGAGTCGACCAGGTCGTCGGCCAGCAGCCAGCGCGGTCCTGGCAACGGACGAGCGCTCGCCAGGTGTTCGCCGATCGTCAGCTCGCTGCGTGTCATGCCGCCGCCGTCGCGGTACGAACTGCAGAACAGGACACCCAGCGGCCGGTCGAACAGTCGCGACATCACATCGCCGATGCGCATCCCGCCGCGCGCCAGGCAGACGATCGCATCGAACGTCCAGCCGGACTCGTGGATGATCAGCGCCAGCTTCTCGACCAGCCGATGGTATTCGTCCCACGATACGTAGAGATCCTTCAAGGCTTGCCTCGTCCGCTGGTCCGCCGGCGTTGCACGGGATTCACGATGGATTCCTAGGAGTCTGTCGGAGTTCGACCGACTCCTAGCCGAAAGGGTGCCGGATCAGGATCGTCTGGTCGCGCTCGGGTCCGGTCGAGACCAGGTCGATCGCGACACCGGCCACCTCGGCGAGCCGTTCCAGGTAACGCCGGGCGTTCACCGGCAGGGCGTCCCAGCGGGTCGCTCCGACCGTCGACTCGGACCAGCCGGGCAATTCCTCGAAGACCGGCTCGACCGCCTGCACCGCATCGGCACCGAACGGCAGGATGTCGGTGGTGTGCCCGTCGACCCGGTAGCCGGTGCACAGCCTGACCCGCGGCAGACCGTCGAGCACGTCGAGCTTGGTCACACACAGACCGCTGATGCCGTTGAGCTGGATCGAACGCTTCAGCGCCGGCGCGTCGAACCAGCCGCAGCGTCGCGGCCTTCCGGTGACCGAGCCGAACTCCTTGCCGCGCGTGGCCAGGTGACTGCCGATGTCATCGGTCAGTTCGGTCGGGAACGGGCCGGCACCCACCCGCGTCGTGTACGCCTTCGCGATACCAAGCACGTACTGCAGGTTCTGCGGGCCGATGCCGGCGCCGGTGGCCGCGGCGCCCGCGACGCAGTTGCTGCTGGTGACATAGGGGTAGGTGCCATGGTCGACGTCGAGCAGCGCGCCCTGGGCGCCTTCGAACAGCAGCTTGTCGCCGCGCTGGATCGCGGCCGCGAGCAGCGCCGGCACGTCGGCGACCATCGGCGCGATCCGTGCGCCGAGCGCG
>CADEEH010000114.1 GCA_902826305.1 uncultured Burkholderiales bacterium | reverse complement strand
CGATGTAGCCGGAGAACAGCATCATCAGCAGCAGGCCGGGCAGGAAGCCGGCGAGAAAGACACGGATGATCGACGCGTCGGCAGCCACCGCATAGACCACCATCGTGATCGACGGCGGAATCAGGATGCCGAGTGTGCCCGCGGTGGCCAGCGAGCCGAGTGCCTGTCGTTCGTCGTAGCCGCGGCGACGAAGCTCCGGCAGGGCCACCTTCGATATCGTGGCGCAGGTGGCGGCCGATGATCCGGATACCGAGCCGAACACACCACAGCCGAGGATCGTCGTGTGCATCAGCCGCCCGGGTACCCGCTCGAGCCACGGCGCCAGGCCCTCGAACATCTGCTCGGAGAGCCGGGTCCGGAACAGGATCTCGCCCATCCAGATGAACAGCGGCAGCGCGGCCAGTTCCCAGCTCGCATTGCTCTCCCAGAACGCCGAGAACAGGTTCTTGCCCGGCAGCGTCGTGGTGAAGAACGCCTGCCCGATCCAGCCCACGATCGCCAGCGTCATCGCGATCCAGACGCCACCGGCCAGGAACAGCAGCATGACCACGAGCAGGAATGCGCCAAGCAGCACCAGGTCCATCGTCGCGAGCCTCAGCAGGTGGACGCGCCGGCGGCCGGAGCGGGGGAACGGGTGGGTGGGATGGAGTGCATCTCAGATGTCTTCGGAGAAGTCACCGCGGGCGTGGCGTTCCTCGACCAGCCGCACGTAGGTCGGCCGGGCACCGCGCAGGACCGTCCAGAGCTCGTCGAGCACCGCGACGAAGAACAGCGTGGCCCCGACGACGAAGGTCGTCTGCGGGATCCACAGCGGCACGACCAGCAGCCCGACCGGCATGTCCTGGAAGAGCCAGCTCTCGTAGGTGAAGCGGCCGGCCCACCAGGCGAGATAACCGATCGCCAGCGCCGCGACGGCCAGCGAACCGATCTCGAACACCCGGCGCAGACGCACCGGCATCCGTTCGAGCAGCAACGTGACACGGACGAAGTCCCCGTTGCGGAAGGCCTGGGCCATGGCCAGGAACGCAGCGGCCGCACAGAGCCAGGCGACCAGATCGTTGAACACACCGACCCGCCAGCCGAACTCGCGTCCCGCCGCGCCGATCACCATCAGCGCGAAGATCGCGAAGACACAGAGCGCGGCCAATGCGCCGGCGAACGCGTACAGGCCATCGAGGACTCGGCGCATCGGCATGTCCTGATCCAGACTTCCGTTGGGGGAGGACTACTTGCGGTAGGCGTCGATCACGGCCTTGCCGTCGGGACCGGCGCTCGCGATCCAGTCGGCGGTCATCTTGTCGCCGATCGCGCGCAGTTCACCCTTCAGGCCCTGCGCCTCGGGATCGACCTTCATCCCCTTGGCCGACAGTTCCTTCAGATACTCGCCGTCCCGTTCCTGGCTGATGCGCCAGCCACGGGCCTCGGCGTCGGCGGCGACCTTGAGCAGCGCCTGCTGCTGCGTCTTGTCCAGTGCGTCGAACGCCTGCTGGTTGACGATCACCAGGTTGCGCGGCAGCCAGGCCGCGACCGCGTAGAAGTGTTTCACGTGTTCGTGCAGCTTGCTGTCGACGCCGCTGGCGCTGCTGGTCAGGAAGTTGTTGACCGCGCCGGTGGCCAGCGCCTGCGGCAGCTCGGCGAGCTGGACCGTGACCGGCTGCGCGCCCAGCAGCTCGGCGATCTTGGACGTGGCCGGGTTGTATGCACGCATGCGTGTGCCCTTCAGGTCCGACAGCGACTGCACCGGCTTGGCCGAGTACAGGCTCTGCGGCGGCCACGGCACCGCGTACAGCAGCTTCAGCCCCTGCCCGGCCAGCGTCTTCTCGAGCGCCGGCCGCGACACGTCGTTCAACCGTTTGGCGTCCGCATAGCTGGTGGCCAGGAACGGGATCGAATCGAGCCCGTAGATCGGATTCTCGTTGGCCGCACCGGAGACGATGAACTCGCCGATCGGTGTCTGCGAGGACTGCACCGCTCGCTTGATCTCGTTGGCCTTGAACAGCGACGCGTTCGGGTGCACGACGATCTTCAGCTTGCCGCCGGTGGTCTTGTCGACCTCCTCGGCGAACCACTGCAGGTTCTGCACCTGGAAGGTGTTGACACCATAACCCGACGGCAGGTCCCACTTCGTCTGCGCGGACACGGTGCACGAAAAGGCCATGACGGCGGCGGCCACCGAGGCACGTCTGATCATCGTTGTTCTCCTTGCGGTTCGAGGGCGTGGTCAGAAACTGGCCAGCTGGTGATTAAAAAGGTCGGTCACCAGCATGCAACCCGGCGCATGGGTGATCGCGAGCGGGACCCGCGCGTTCTCCAGGGCGGCCTGGGGCGTCACCCCGCAGGCCCAGAACACCGGGGTCTCGTCGTCGAGCACCGGCACCGGGTCGCCGTAGTCGGGTCGGGACAGGTCGGTGATGCCGATCAGCGCCGGATCGCCGAGATGGATCGGTGCGCCGTGCACCGCCGGGAAACGCGACGTGATCTGGATCGCCCGGATCGCATCGGCGGCACGCAGCGGCCGCATCGACACCACCAGCGGTCCGTGGAACGGACCGGCGGGTACGGTGTCCATCGTCGTCCGGTACATCGCGACGTTGTGTCCCAGGTCCACGTGGCGCAGCATGACCCCCTCGTCGATCAGCGCCTGCTCGAAGCTGAACGAGCAGCCGAGCAGGAAGGCGACCAGGTCGCCGCGCCAGAGCTCGCTGATGTCGGTGGGCTGGTCGACCAGGCGACCGTCGCGCCAGACCCGGTATCGCGGCAGGTCGCTGCGGACATCGATGTCCTCGCCCATCGACGGCAGCCGCGGATCGCCGGGTTCACTCACCGCGAGCAGCGGACAGGGCTTCGGATTGCGCTGGCAGAAACGAAGGAAGTCCGCGGCCTGGGCCTGCGGCAGGATGACCAGGTTGCCCTGCACATGCCGGTGGGCCAGGCCGCTGGTGTGCGAGGTCAGCGCACCGGCACGGGCGGCACCGCGGATCTGCGCCGGTGTGCTGTCGGGACCGACACCCACGGAGGCGGGGGAAGCGGGTTTCATCGGCTGGGTGATCGGCTTGGACACAGGGACCGATTCTTGAGGCACCCCGCCGCGACGGCAAACGGAATTTTTTTCTATGTCTTCATCGACTTTTTCGATGACGTGGTGCCGCTGACCTCGAGCACCGAATCGACCGCCAGCCCGACCGCCGGGGAGCCCGGGTCGTCGCGCCAGCTCATGTACAGAGGCAGCGGCGTCAGCGTCGCATCGCAGTTGAGTGCCTTCAGGTCCAGGCGTTCACTGAGCCGGACGACGGCGGCATAGGGCAACGTGGCGATGCCCAGACCGCTTTCGACCAGCTCGACCATCGCCGAGATCGACGAGATCGTGTGCACCCGCGGGGCATCCACCCCGTGTTTGCGACACAGGTCGAGCAACGCGACGTGGGGCTGCGAGCCGCGCTGGAAGGTCAGGATCTCGTCGTGTCCCAGCAGGTCGGCCAGAGTCCAACGCCGCCGCGTATGGCGCCTGGCATGGCCGACGAACACCATCGGCATCGATGCCAACGCGCGCGTGCGAACGCCGTCACCGTCCGACTGGTGCGCCGCGATGACCAGGTCGGCGGCCCCGCGCCGCATCTGGTCCATCAGCACCGGCGTCGTCTCGACCGTCAGCTCGAGTTCCAGCGTCGGATGTTTGCGCCGCATTGCCTGGACCCAGTCGATCAGCCAGGAGTGGAGCACCGACTCGATCGCCCCGATGCGAAGGGACATCGAGCGCTCCTCGCCGCCGCCCAGCTCGGCCTTGATCTCGCGTTGCAGGCTGAGCAACCGCTCCGACTGGCGCTGGAACCGGGTACCCGCGGCGGTCAGGCGGAACTGCTTGTCCCGTCGATCGAGCAGCAGCACGCCAAGCTCGTCCTCCAGCGATGCGATCCGGCTCGACAGCGCGGACTGCGTCACGAACAGCTTCTCCGCGGCACGTGTCACGCTCTTGAGCGTGGCGGCCCAGTAGAAGGCTTCGACGAAACGGAGGTTCACGAGTGGTGTGGTGTGAGCCGTTGAGGGTTCGAGGCAATCGTACACGCAATGATCCGTCGCCATCACGTCCATGGGAAGTGGCGTCTAGTCTCAGCGGCCTGCTCGAAGCGGCCAGGGACAAACGCCGTCTAGTTGATCGACAGCAGTCCGACCGTCATCGCCGCCAGCATTACGTACGACGCGATGTTGCCCAGCAGGACACCGCGCCGCAACGCTCGGATGTCGAGTGCCGTCAAGTTCCGGCACAACCACCAGCGCTCGATCAGGACTGAGGCAATGCAGAACGCTATCGAGAGCACGACGACCGCGGCCCGCACCTCGGTCCTGTTGTCTCCGACCCATGCCGCGTTGAGTACATAACCCAGTCGTCCCAACTCCGAGTCGCCCCTCAGTTTCCATAGGGTGATACCGGTGACGAGCTGAACGGCAAACATGACGATCCAGGCGATCGGAACGCCGATCAACGTGGAGATCACGTTGGCAAGACCAACCTGCTTGAGAACCCTGGCAAGCGGGACGCCCGTCGTCCAGCCGACGACCAACGACTCGATGAAGACAACGAGGACCAAGCTCAACCATTGAAGCGGCCACAGAACGATCAGCATCGGTATGCCGACGTTCGCGAATGCAACCGAGGGGATCGTCGCGGCTATCGCGAACACGGACGAAGTGACCCACCGCCGGGCACAGCGGCGGCGACTTTGCTTGACCGAAGCGGGAGAGATCATCTTGCCGTGCAGCTACGGCCTCGGGCAGGCGCCTCGGCAGTCAGCCAGTGTGCGATTGGCCCATTGCTGGCAGTTCTCCCCGCCGGCGACGCCTCCGAATGCGATCGCGTAAGGCGGACGAGGAGCCACGAAGGCGTCCATCAAGCATCGCTCGAGACATTCGTTGTCCGCCTCCACTTGTGAACATTGTGATCCCGAACCGATGGCCGCATCCCCGAGGCTTGGCGTTCCTGCGCTCCACAGGCCCCCTGCGCGGTCCTGACCCCCGGTATGGACGGATCCATCCCGTCTTATCACGGCCAGGAACTGGTGATAGAAGGGGTTGCGGTCAGGTGCATAGACAATCGGCCCCAGGGGTCCGAGGCCATGCAGGGGTTGTGTGCACATGAACGTCGCCAGCCCCAACGGATCACTCCTCCCCACCGGATCCAGATCCGCGTACGCACGGTTGTACAGTCCGCCGGCGAGACCGATCGGATCCGGCGTCAGGTATCGGCCTTGGCGAGGATCGTAGTATCGGTGGTAGTTGTAGTGCAATCCGCTCTCGGCGTCGAAGTACTGGCCGGGGAAGCGGATGTTGTAGGGGATCGCCGTGCTGGAACTCAGCCCGGTGACGTTGCCCCAGGGGTCGTGTTCGGCGTGCCAGACCAGGTTGCCCGACCGATCGCTGAGCGCGATCGGCGTGCCCAGATGGTCGGTGTGCACCGCGTGGACGGTGGTGCATCCGGTGACATCGGACTCACCGCGCAGAAGTTGTTGCCACCGGACCCGAAGCGCGGCGAGGCCTCCGCCGGCGAGTCGGCGCCGGTCGTCCTCCCGTGCCTGGACACAACGCGGGTCGGTGACCAGCCAGGCCACCGCACGATCGCCCAGGTACACGTGTTGTCCGGTGACCACCCCCGAGGCATCAGTCTCCGCGGCAAGCCGCCGGTTGTCGTACAGGTAGTAGCCGACACCCTGTTTCGCGATCCGCTCGCCACGGGTGTTGTAGCGGTAACTCGCAATAACTTGGCCGCCCACGGCATCGCGCAGCGCGACCAGCCGCCGATCCGCGTCGAACTCGTATGACGGTCCGGGGCTCGCGCCGGCCGGTGTCGCGCCGATCCGTTCACCCGCCGCGTCGTACCGCCAGCGGTCGACCCCGCCGGCCGGCCCGGCCACCGCGACCAGGCGGCCGAGCGGGTCGTAGGTCATCCGCCGCGTCGACGACATCGCGGACGGACCTTGCCGCTCGATCGCGACGATGCGGCCCGCGTCGTCGCGCACGACCGACTCCTCGATGCGCAATCGGTCACCGGAGTGATCCACCCGGCTGATGCGACCTTCGGCGGACGTGGCGATCGACGTGCGGGTGCCGTTGCCATTCAGCCACCGGCGCGCGACACCCGATACATCGGTTTCGATCGCGGACAGCAGCGGGTGTCCGTTGAATGTGATCGACGAGACCTGTCCGGTCCGCGGATCGTGCTCGTAGGTCAGCCGGTTGCCGTCGGCCAGACGGCGCTCGACCAGTCGCCCGACGCCGTCGAAGCCGAAGGTCTCGGTCCAGCGGTGCTCGTCGATGACGACGGTGCGCTCGATCACGCGGCCGGCCGCGTCATGGCGGAAGGACTCGTGCTGGTCGTGTTCCCGTCGTTCGACGAGACGAGTGCCCTCGTAGCGGTAGGCCGAACGGCCGGCGATCGCGACCAGCCGGCCGATCGGGTCGTGCCGGTATTCGACCGCCCCGCCTTCACGCGTGATCCGCGTGACCAGGCGGCCGGCCGCGTCGTGCCGGAACATCGTGAGGCCGATGTCCGGCTCGTCGGTCAGCACGATCCGTTCGAAGTCGTCGCGCCATTGCCGCCAGGTGCGTCCCGCGGGATCGACGACCCGGTGTCCGTCGACCGTCGACCGCCGCGTGAGTGTCGCCTCGACCGGGGAACCGGCCGCCATCCGATGGACGACCTCGTTGGTATCCGGATCGAAGGACCAGCGGCTGACGATGCCGACCGGATCGGTTCGTTCGACGATCCGGTCGAATCGATCGTGCCGGGTTCGAGTCGGTGAAGCGGTGCCGGCCCGGGCGACGCTGATCCGCCCCCGATCGTCGAAGCCGGTCGTTTCCTGTCGCTCCAGCTCGCCGATCGCATCGCGCCAGCGCGTGACGACGGTGCGTTCATTGTCGTCGCGATCGATCGAGATCGACGCCCCGCCACCGTCGACGAGCCGGCGCGGGCGTCCGTGCTCGTCGTGTTCGACCCGCCAGCGACGGCCCCCGTTGTCCTCGAACGCCTCGATCAGTCCGCTCGGTGCGTGCCGGACGGTCCAGCGCCGGCCCGCGCGTTCGATCGTCACGAGGCGATCGGCGTCGTCGTAGCCGTACGACTCGATGACGCCGTCGATCGGAGTGCGTCGCACGATGCGACCGAGGGCATCGTGTTCGAAGCGGTCGCGCAGATCGGGAATCGGATACCTGACCTCGGACAGTCGACGCCGGTGATGCTCGAAGGCATGGACGTTGCCGAGCGGATCCGTGATCGACGTCAGCAGGCCGGCGTCCGGCGAATCCGCGGCCGCGTAGGTGAACGACACGCGGCGTTCGAGAGGCCTGCGCTCGCCCGGTACCGCGGCCACCGGCATCGGTCGCGCGGCATCCTCGGGCAACATCGGCAGCCAGCCTTGCTCGACCACCGCGACCGGCCTGCCCGTGGCGTCGCGATCGATCGTGACCGTGTTGCCGTGCCACGGCGAGACGCTCGGCCGTTCCAGCGAACGCAACCGGGTCGTCTCGTCACCATCGTACCGGTAGCGACGAAGCATCGTCGCTCGAGTCGTCGTCGTGTCGTCGATGCCGACGACACGCCCGGCAGGATCGCGATGCACCCGCAGCCTGCCGGGGCGCGCCGCGTCCGTGCCGGCGACCGTCGCGAGCCGTTGACGGTTGTCGAAGCCGTAGTCCACCCCTGTCCGGGGGCAGCCGTCGCAGGGTGTGCCTTGTCCGGCGAGCAGCATCGGCGAGCCGTCGTCGGCGCGCAGCCGCCAGCGATACGTCGATCGCCTGTCCCCCTGGGTCACCAGGGTCTCGCCGTCGGCCTTCACATCGCGCGGCAGGTGATGCACCAGTTCGATCGGCTCGACGTGGGGTGCGGCCTGCGACAGGATCGCACGCCCCTGCTCGTCGTACGCGAAGCGGGCCCGGCGGCCGTCGCTGGATTCGATGCCGGTCAGGTGGCCCAGCGACGATGCGGAGTCGTAGCGGTATCGCGTCGACGCGCCCGACGGATGGATCACTTCGGCCAGTGATCCGAAGCGGTCGTAGCGGTAGACGATCCGCCGGCCGGATACCAGGACGACCGCGGCGAGCCGCCCGGCATGGCCCGCGGGTTCGTCCTTCGCCGGCGGCAGCGACATCGGGTAGTACTCGAAGGCGAGGGTTCGCCCCCGGTCGTCCGACACCGCGGCCAGCCGTCCGCCGTCGTCGTGGCGCAGTTCGAGCCGATCGCCGTTGCCGGACCGGATCGAGATCAGGCGCCCGCGAGGGTCGAACGCCAGTTCGCGCCCGCCGGGCCAGCGCCAGGTCCACGCCGATGCCGAAACGGATGCCCCCGGATCGTCGTGTTCGTCGATCGTGCCATCGCCGACGTCGATCGCACGATACCGGACCGTATGCCGGTCGACACGTCGCAGCGGCAGGAACCGGATGCGGCGACCGTCGGCCTGCAGCACCTGGAGCACAGCCGCGGGCAGCGTGCCGCGACCCCGCGGCGTCGAGCGCGGCAGCCGCGCCAGCCGGGTGTCGTAGCCGTGGCTCCAGCCCGGACCGAGCGACAGCGAATAGGTGTTGCGGCTGTTGTAGTGCCGGACCATCGACAGGTCCAGTGTGTCGCCGAGAATCTCGCCGAGCACCTCGGTCGACCACCAGGGACTGCCTTGGACCGAGATCGCGGCCTCGACGCGACGCGAACGCTCGCCGGCCGCGGGGTCGAGCGGATGGCTGTGATCGACGACACGTTCGTACTTGTTGCCGGTGATCACGTCGATCGGATTGCCGGCGGCACGATCGGGCCCCTCGGCCGGCAGCGACGCGGGTTCGTCGGTGCAGGCCTGCGTGCGAGGCGCACCACCGGCCGCGGGGCATGCACCCTGCGCCTGGAGGCAGGCGGAGTCGACCCACAGCAGCAGGCCGATGAACGCGGCGACGATCCGACTCATGACGAGCCAGCGTAGAAGCCACGCCGTGCTCGCTCAATCGGGCAGGTGGACTAGACCGTACGGCCGCCTCGGCCGGCGACGAACATCGAGGGGTGCACCGCGTCGCTAAGGCGCCGATCCGCGACACTCGACCCGCGCCGGCCGCGAGGCTGACGGCGTCGAGGCGAAGGCGATCGACACCGACGGCAGCAGGCCGCCGCGCCGCGCACCGGGGTCCTCGGCGGCACCAGTGTTCTCGCCGGCGACCGCGGAACGCTGGATCACACAGGCGAGTTCGGCCAGCGCGCCGGTGCTCCACGGCATGCCCGAGTACGGGACACGATCGGCATGTTGTCGCTTGCGGCCGACCCGGATCCATCCGTCGACGTTGGAACCGGGAGCACCGATCGACCAGTCGTTCTCGCTCTTCAGTATCGTCGAGAATCGTGCGCGCGCGATCGGGGAATCGAGCCACGCGCCGACGGCGGAATCGTCGCCGCCGCGGCCTTCGAGCGCCCGGACGGCACGCGCCTGCCCGGCGCCCGACTTCAGGTAGACCGCGACCGCGACCTCCTCACGGGCGGACGCCTCGGCTTCGGGTGCCGGAGGCACGAGCCCCCGTGCCAGCGCATCCCGCGCCGTTGCCGGCGCGGCCGTCGGCGGCCGGCGACTGATCGCGAAGCAATGCCGGGGATCGTTCAAGCTCTCGAGGACGTCGATCCGATCGAGCCCGTTCGGCCGCCGGGTGATCTCGTCGGCGAGCCGCCGGCACGGCGACCCGGTCACCGGCGGGCCGAGTGTGTCCCATCGTTCGCCGCTCTCCTTTTTTGTCATCCGCTGCGCCGACGACGTGACGATGCGCACGATGCGTTCGCCGAGTCGCACCGCGCGGCCACCGGGCAGGCGCCAGGTGTCCGCACGATCGAGGCCGAGTTCACCGCCGGCGCGCCGCGCCTCGGCGACCAGTGCGGGATCGTGCAGCGAGGCCAGCCGTCGGGTCCGGATCGCCCGGCTGCCGGTCGCCTCGTTGATTTCCCAGAGCAGTTCGAACACCTCCAGGCGATCCCCCTCGTAAGGACGCACCGTCGTGACGAACAGGTAACGCAGGTTGGCGTCGAACACGAACACCGGCGACAGGCTCAGCGGGTGGGCGATGTCCAGGCCCTGGAACGACACGCAGCCGCGCCCCGGATCCTTCTCGTCGACATCGGCCACGCGCAGGGTCGCGTCGGAGAGATTGTCCGCGCGGTCGAGGAAAACCGCCCGGCGACGCCGGCTGCTGGTCGCGGTGGGAATCGCCTCGACCAGGATCACACCCTTGCGTCTGTTCGTGAAGTTCGGATCCCGGCGCGGGTCGTCGACCAGGCATTCACCTCGTTCGGCGCGCTGGCCGCCGCCCATGTCCTCCGCGCCGATCACACCGAGCGCGCGTTCGTCGAGTGCGACGTCCCAGGCGACCGAGGACATCAGTTCGCGCAGCTTCGCGTTGACCTCCGGTTCGGTCGACGTTGCGACACCGGCGAGCAGCGTCTGGATCCGCCCGACCGAAGGCAGCCAGCTCAGCGCATCGAGCAGCGGCTCGAACCGGTGCTCGGAGCGTGTCGTGCCGCCGCGGATCGGATCGACCCGGTAGGCGGCATCGATCAGCGTGCGAAGTTGCACGAACGGCTGGTCGGCCCTGAAGTATTCGTCCTGGCTGCGCACCGACTGGCTGATCGCCGCCGCATCGAAATACTCGGTGGCGCGTTCCAGCGCGGGCGACTGGACGAAGTAGTTGTAGAACGCCGCGGAGACGGCGACGATCAGCGGCACCGCGAGCGCCGCCGCGCCGACGACCAGCCGCTGCGACCGGTTGCGCCGGCGATAGTCGGCCTCGATTGATCGCGCCACGAAGCCGCGGATGTGTTCCTTCTGCTCGAGCCAGCGCTCGGACTCGCGATCGAGCCGGATGAATTCGAACAGGCCGTCGAAACGCGACGGATCCTCGAGCATCTCGCGCACCTGCGAGGTCTTGACACGGACCAGCTGCGATCCCGAGATCAGGTCCTCGTCGCGTGCGCCCCCTTCGCGCCAGGTCTCGCAGGAACGCAGCGCCGAGCGCAGTTCCTCGAATCGTTCGGCCTCCTCGTCGATCAGGTCGCGAAACCGCTTCCAGCCGCGGATGAAGGACTCGTGCGACACCTTCAACGTGATGTTGACCTCGTCCTCGTCGTCCCAGAACAGGTAATCGACCGAGCCGACGAATCCCTGCTGCAGCAGCGCCCGCAGCTTGGGCGGCGTGGTCACCAGCCCGAGTGCATCGCTCCATTCCTCGACCCGCAGCCGCTGTTGTGTGTACAGCCCCGTGTTCGGGTCCTTGTAGGCCAGCCGACGCAGCACCTGGGCCAGCACCCGCTGCTCGTCCTTGCCGAGCCGGCGGTACAACGATTCGGGCCAGTTCTCCAGGCTCGCGCGCAGCGTATCGATCGAATCCGCGAGCCCGCGGCCGCGCCGGTCGGCGAGCACCGCGTGTTCGAGGTCCTGCCACTCGATGCGCGCCGGCGCCTTGCAGCCCGAGCCCTCCCGGACACACGCGGCCTCCCACAGGCGCGCCAGCAGGTGCTGCAGCATCGGCAGGTGATCCGGGTCGTGCTGGACCGACTCGACGTCGCGCACCAGCCGCGTGACCACCCGTTCCTCGAACTCGACCGAATCGGGCAGCGCCTCGCGGGCCGCGCCGCGCTGGGTGCGGGCGAGCACCCGCAGGTAGCGACGCGCCGGTTCCTCGATCGCGGCCCGGATCTCGAAGCGATCCAGCCGCCGGATCAGGTACGAGGTGGCGTTGATCGCATCGGGAAGTTCGAGGAACGCCGGGCAGTCGTTCAGATGTTCGCTGCGCATCGTCAGCGCGACGAAGATGCGCGGGTCCGGATCGAAGAAGTGATCGAGCAGCCGCTCGACCAGTATCCGGCAGTCCTCGACGTCGTGATTGCTCGAGTGGAAGATCTCCTCGAACTGGTCGATCACCACCAGGAACCGCGCCGAGGCGGGATCGACGCCCGAGTCCGGCGCCAACGCCGACCCGAACGCCTTGATGAAGCGCTTGAAGCCGGTCTCCTGGCGCAGGATGTCGGCGATCTCCTGCTCGCGGGCCCGCGCGGCCTGCTCGTCGGGCGGCGGGGCCAGCACCTGCGAGAAGCGACGCGCGAGCCGGTCGATCGGCGAGGCGCGCCGGCGGGCGCCGTCGGGGCCGCGGGCCAGGTTCGTGCCCGGCCGGGTGACGACCGGCACCCAGTAGTCGCCGGCCTCGGGCATGCCGTAGGCGCGCAGGTGCGGGATCACGCCGGCGCGGATCAGCGACGACTTGCCCGAACCCGAGCCGCCCAGCACGGTGACGAACTGGCGTGCCTTGAGACGGGCGATGATCTGGTCGCGCTGTTCGTCGCGGCCGAAGAAGAACGGCGCGTCGAAGTCCAGGAACGGCCGCAGTCCGGGGTGCGGCGAATCGGGGACCAGCGAACGCATGATCAGGGTTCGCATCGGTCGCCTCAGGTCCGGCGGGTGGCGGCCGGGAACTTGCGCTCCAGCACGTCGGCGAGGAACGCGTTCAGGTGCTGCTTCTCCTCGTCGAACACGGTGATCGAATCCTTGTTGCGGAAGCGCACGACGCGCCAGCCCCAGTCCGCGATCGATTGGGCATCCTGCCGCGGCGGGGTCAGGTAGGCGACGATGCCCGGGGCGATGTTCTTGCCACCCGGCAGCTTGTTCTCGACCCGGTCGATCTGCGCGAGCAGCGAGTCGGCTTCCTTCAGCCCCCACAACAGCACGACGCCGTCGGCGTCGAGCCGCTTGATCTCGTTCAGGTGATCGACCGGCAGCGCGCGCGTGCGCACGGTGATCGGCTGATCGATCTTCATGTCACGGGTCATCGTCGACCAGGCTTCGGCCAGATGTTCACCCAGCAGCGTCCACTGGTCGCGTTCGTGCTGGTTGCTCTCGATGTAGATGCGCACCATGCCGTCGCCGGGATCGGCCGTGACCGGCGCGACCGCCATCGCGGGAGCGGCGAGCGGGGCCGTGGCGGGGGCGATGTCCGGCCCGGCCGGCGGCGGCGCAGCCGGAGTGATCCCGGTGTCGGCGACGATCACGTCGACCGGCGGCGAAGGCCGCTGTGTCGTCGCGACGGCCGGCCCCGCGTCCGGCCGTCCCCGTCCGGAGGCGCGGCCGAGATCCTGCTCGATAGTCGCGAACAGCGGGTCGACGAGCCGCGTGAACTGTTCACGAAAGCCCGGGTCGAGCCGGGCGCGATTGCGGTCGATCTTCATGTACACCGGCACCGGCTGCCCATCGTCGCCCGGATCGAAGAACGGCACCCAGACCTGGTCGCGCGGCACACATCGCGTCCATGCGTCCGTGCGTTCGAGCTGCAGGATCGACGGCTTGGACAACGCGACGACGTACAACCGGTCGTGCATGCCGGCCGCACCGAATCGGGTGTGGAAGTGCTCGATCTCGCGGGCACACCAGTCCGACTCCGCGTAGTCCTGGTGGACGACCATGATCATCGCGAACGACTTCTCGATGCGCTGCGCGAGCTCGGCGTCCAGCCCGCCGTGGACCGGACCGTTCTTGCCGCTCAGGTGCAGCGGCTTGACGTCGGATGTGCGCCGCTTCAGCCGCGCCGTCAGCACCTGATCGAGTTCCGAGCAGAAGTCGGTGATCCAGTGGTCGAGCACTTCGTCGTCGGCGTGGGCATAGCTGACGAACGCGGTGTAGTCGCACTCGGTGTAGCGACGGCTGTTCATCACGCGTCGGTCCACCGGTGCAACCACGATCGGTCCGGGCGCCCGACCTGGGGCTGCATGCACACACTCCTTCCCAAGAATCCCTTCCGCGTCGGGCGACCTCCCGCGACGGATTGTTGTCGATTCAGCTTACGCTCGTTGCGCCGCTGACAATATCACTCGAAGGCGGGACCTCCAAGACGGGCTATTGGCTGCCCCGGACCCGGGTGTTACCGTGCCGGCTCGACAACGCTCCAGGACAGGTGATGGCGGTTCGCGATGCCACCGCGCCGGGCACACCGGACGACCCGACGGCCGACGCCGGCCTGGAGACCGCGCTGCGAGCAGCCGGTGAAGACCTTGTCGGTGCCGCCACGGATGCCCATCGGCTGGGCGAGCCCGGATTCGTCTTCGTCGCCGACAGCCTTCGGCGCCGCCGGGCGTTCGACGACCTGGTCACGGCGTCCGCACACCCGGCCTGGCAGCGGATGCTCGGGCGCAGTGCCGCGCTGGCCCGGATCCACGCGCAGGCGCTGATCGAGATCGGCCGGCTGGACGATGCGCAGCGCTGGGTCGACACGGTCCGGCAACGCACCGATGCGCCGGCCGAAGTCCTGGAGGCACAGGGACTCGCCGGGCGGATCGCCAAGCAGCGCTACGTCGATCCGATCCAGGCCGGCCGGCCGGGCGACCGCGCGGCGCTGATCGAGGCGATCGACGCCTATCTCGCCGGCTACGACCACACCTCGCGACCGACCTGGCAGGGCGTGAACGCGGTCGCGTTGCTGGCACGCGCCGAACGCGACCACATCGTCCATCCACGTGCCGGCGATCGGCTCGTGATCGCGCGTCAGGTGTTCGATGCCGCCGTGCGCCGTGTCGACGAGGCACCCGACGACTTCTGGGCGACGGTCACGGCCGCCGAAGCCGCGCTCGCCCTGGGTTCGATCGACGAAGCCGTCGACTGGACGACCCGTTTCGCCTCCCACCCGGGCACCGAGGCGTTCGCGTTGACCAGCACGTTGCGACAGTGGCGCGGCGTCTGGGGCCTGCTGCGTTCGTCGCCGCCCGGTGACCGCCTGCTGATGCCCCTCGAGAGGGCACTGCTGTCACACGGCGCCGCCCTGCTGCCGCCGCGCTGGGTCGGCGAGGTCTCGGCCGACAGGTCGCCGATGACCCTCGAGAAGGTGTTCGGCGGCGGCGGGTTCATCAGCCTGCAGCAGCTGCGGCTGGCGATCGAACGTGCGAAGGCGGTGGCGCGGATGGAGACCGCCAGCGGCACCGGGGTGGGTACCGGCTGGGTCGTGCCCGGCGAGGTGCTCAAGTCCGGATGGGGCCCGGGCTGGGTCGTCGTGACCAACGCCCACGTGGTCGCCGAGGACGGCCGCTCGCCGCTGCACCCGAAGAACGCGAAGGTGGCGCTGCACGCGTTGCGGGTCGACGGCGACCGCCCGTTCGTCACCGGCTGCACCGAGCTGCTCGCGTTCTCGCCGTCGTCGCGGATGGATTTCGCGATCCTGCGGCTGGCGAAGGATCCGGAGGGCATCGAGCCCTACCCGGTCGCGCCGGTGCTGCCGGTGGTCGACGATGCGACGCGCTGCTTCATCATCGGTCATCCGAAGGGTGGCGGCCTGATGTTCTCGCTGCAGGACAACCAGCTCCTGGCGATCGCCGATCCGCCGGACTTCCGGGTGCACTACCGGACACCGACCGAACCCGGCAGTTCGGGCAGTCCGGTGTTCAACCACGAGTGGGAGCTGATCGCGCTGCATCACGCCGGCTCGGCGTCGCTGCGCCGGATCGTCGGCGACGGGACGTACGAGGCCAACGAAGGTGTCTCGATCCGGGAGATCGTCGCGGCGTTGTAGCCGGCCGGTGTCGGACCAGCGCAGTGCAGGATGTCCTTGTCGCCGCCGCGTGATAGGGTGTCGCCACGGAGCCCGTCCAGAGGCTCCCCCGGAGGAGACCATCATGCACCGACTGCTGCGCAGCCTGGCCGCCGCCTTGCTGGCCGTCCTGATCGTGATGCCTGCCGTCGCGCAGGACAAGAAGGTCCGGGCCCAGATGGGATGGGCGTTCCCGAGCACCACCGGCCTGCTCGGCCCGACGCAGACGCGGCTGGTCGAGATGTTGAGGGCGGTCTCCGGCGGCAGCATCGACGTCAAGGGGTTCGAGCCCGGCGCCCTGGTACCGGCCAGCCAATACCTGGATGCCGTGGGCAACGGTTCGCTCGACATGGCCTGGACGGTGGCCGGCTTCTGGACCGGCAAGGACATCGCGTTCGCGATGTACGGCTCGGTGCCGTT
>CADEEH010000113.1 GCA_902826305.1 uncultured Burkholderiales bacterium | reverse complement strand
AGGCCGATCGGAACCACCGCGCCGTTCTCGGCGATGTCCGGCGCATTGATCACGATGTCGGCCGACGTCGCCGGCGTGCCGGCGCCCAGCGCCTTGTACGTGTCCGCGAGGGACTTGGCCGCGAACGCGGCGGCGAGGTCCGCCGACTGGGCCGCGGCCGGTGTGGCCGGCAGCAGCCCTGCGGCCGCCATCGCCGCCCAAAGACCGGCACTACCGGTCACCTGCAGGTTCCTGCGTCGAATCGAATCCATGCTGCTTGATCTCCTGGGACGGTCTCGTTGCGATGACAACTTGGGTCGGAAAGTGTACGGCGCGCGCGGCCCGGCGGCTAATTGGCCGACAGGATCCAGCGGATGACGGTGCGGATGTCTGCGTCGGCGACAGCGGTATTGCCCGGCATTGCCACCGAGCCCCAGACGCCGCTGCCGCCCGTGCGCACCCGGCGGACCAGCAGGTCCTCGGCATCCGACTTGCCCTTGTAGCGCGCGGCGATCTCATGGAAGGCCGGGCCGACCACCTTGTTTTGTGCGGCATGACAGGCGAGGCAATTGGAGTCCCTGGCGATCTGTTCCGGACCGCGCTCGGCCGCGGCACCCGGTTTCGGTGGGCGCGGCGTTGCCCCGTTGCGGCTGGTGTCGGACCCCCGGACCGGACCGACGACCCGGTTCTGCTCGGCCAGGTTGCCGTGGGCGTCACGGGCATGTTCCGGCAGGCCGCCGGCCATCGCCGCGTCGACGCTGATCACGGTCTTGCACTGGGTCATGCAGGCGTCGCCCTGGACATCCGGCTTGCCGCTTACCGACCACATGCCGTCATGGCGGACCAGGCCGTTGCGGTTGGGCAGGCGTGACTGCACTTCGGCGATGTTGCGGTCCGACAGCGTGAAATCCGCGGGTACGATCTCGCCCAGGTTCAGGATATACGCGACGACCGCATACACCTCCTCGACACTCAGCGACTTCGGCGCGTTCCAGGGCATCGCGCGGTTGACGTAGTCCCAGAGCGTCGACAGTTGCGACAGCTTCATCAGCGTCGTGCGCTGCGGGAAAGCCGGATCGGACAGCTTGGCGACGAGACCCGTGGCCGTGTCCTCCTTCGATGTCCCGCCGACGATCGGCGTGAACACCTGGTTGGACTCGCCGAACGAACCGTGGCACGACTCGCACTTCGATTCCCAGACCTCCTGGCCCTTGGCGACCGTGCCCGAGCCGGGCGGCAGGCCCTTGAAGTCCGGACGCACGTCGATGTCCCAGGCGCGGATCTCCGCCGGCGTGGCGGGCCGACCCAGCGTGGCCCACGGACGCGCGGTCGCGGCACCGACTGCCTTGGTCGAAGGCGCTCGTCCGGCGCCCGTCGCCGTGGCGTCGGTGACGAAGAACACCGCCGCGAACATAGCCGGGACACTCACGGCGGCCAGCCTCGTCACGGTCAGCCGTCGGCGCCAGGCATCACCCGCCTCACCAGACCTGGACATTGGCGACCTCCCCGCTGGCCGCGACCTTCCACGACTGGATCGCGTTGTTGTGGTAGATCGAACGGGTGCCACGCACCGCGCGCAGCTGGTTGATCTTCGGCTGCACGTGACCGGTTTCGTCGGCGGCACGGCTCTGCAGCACCGCCGGCGATCCGTCCCAGGTCCAGTCGATGTTGAAACGCGTCAGCGCCTTCGGCAGCACCGGCTGCTCGAGGCGCGCCGTGCGCCAGTTGCGCCCGCCGTCGGCCGAGACGTCGACCCGCCTGATCCGGCCGCGGCCCGACCAGGCGAGCCCGGTCACGTTGTAGTAGCCGCGGTCCATCAGCAACTGGCCGCCCGAAGGCGAGGTCACCACCGACTTGACCTCCTGGATCGACGTGAACTGGCGGTGACGGCCGTCGGGCATCAGGTCGATGTAGTGGACCGTCTCGTCCTTGGTGTGGAAGGGCTGGTCGCCGACCTCGATCCGACGCAGGTACTTGACCCACGACACGCCCTGCACACCCGGCACGACCAGCCGCAGCGGATAGCCGTTCTCCGGTCGCAACATCTCGCCGTTCATTGCCCAGGCGACCAGCACGTCGTCCAGCGCCGCCTGCATCGAGATCGTCCGCGTCATCGATGATCCGTCGGCACCTTCGGCGAGCACGAAACCGCCCTTGGCGCGGTCGATACCGCAGATGTCCAGCAGTGTCGCCAACGGCACACCGGTGAATTCGCCGCACGACAACATCCCGTGCGAGTACTGCACCGTCGGCACCGCGACGTTGCCCCACTCCATGCCGGTGTTGGCGCCGCATTCGATGAAGTGGATCCGGGACGCCGACGGCAGCCGCATCAGGTCGTCCATCGTGAACACCCGCGGCTCACGCACCAAGCCGTGCACCATCAGCCGATGCCGGCTCGGGTCGATGTCCCACCAGCCCTGGTGGTGACGTTCGAAGTGCAGACCCGTCGGCGTGATGATCCCGAACAGGCCCTGCAGCGGCGTGAAGCTGACCGAGGCGGCCGCGACCCGCGTCAGGCCCGGGCTTTCGCGCCGCTGCAGATTCTTCTCCCATTGCGACGGCAGGCCGTAGGCCCGCGCGGCCACCGGCTGGCCGAGCCCGCGGGTGTGTTCCGGCAGTTCGAGGATCGCGGGATCACCCTGGCCGATGTCGGCGCGTGCACCGCCTGCCGCGGCGGCAGCGCCGGCCCCCATCCACAGCGCCTTGCCCATGAAACGGCGCCGCGCCTTCATGGCCTCGTCGAGTGTGTCGGCCGCCAGGTGGTTCTCCGGTGCCGGCCGGATCCGACCGGGCATGCCGGATCGCCAGAGGGATGTCATCGCCTCGCCTCCGTGCGGTTCTTGGGGTTCGTCCGCTGCTTCGGCTGCGCCTTCTCCAGGCGGCGGGCGAGTTGCAGCAGCTCCGGTGCCTGGGCACCGGCGTCACCGGCCTTGCTGGCGATGTGCACACACACCGAGCGGCAGATCCCGGTCAGCGCCGGGTCGGCCACGCCGTAATAGATGAAGTTGCCGTCCTTGCGCCGGGACAACACACCCGCGTGATACATCGTCGACAGGTGGCGGGAGATGTTGGTCTGCGTTGCCCCGGTCATCTCGACGATCTCGCCGACCGTCTTCTCCTGCTCGCAGATCGAGTGCAGGATCCGCAGCCGCATCGGCTCGGCCAGCAGCGAGAAGTACTGCGATACTCTTTCGAACACCTGCGACAGATCCGGGTCGTCCACGTCGGGTCCCTGTGTTTCGATCGTCGTGTTTCGATCGTCGTGTTTCGATCGTCGTGTTTCGATTCGTGTTGCGATCGTTGTGTTCCGATCGCGAGAAGGCGTATTCTATATGCGCACATAATCATATTGTCAACCATGCATTGCAACGATCTTCAGCCGGATCCCGCCGCGGCGGCCCGATCCGGCACTTCGGCGGTGGGCACTTCGGCGGAGGGCTGCAGTCCCTGGCAGCGGCCTCGTGTGCCCTCCCCGCTGCGCCGGCTCTGCCTGTGCCTGGTCGCGGCCGCTCCGGTGCCGGCCCGCGCAGCGCCGCGCGACAGTCCGCTGCCCACCGCCGCGTGGCCGCTGCTGCTCGCTCGGTCAGGCCACGAGCGGCGGCCGATCGTTGCGATGTTCTCGCTGCCTGGCTGCCCGTTTTGCATCGCGATGCGCCGGGAACACCTGGCGGCGCTGCACCGGACGCAGGATGCGGCCGGCGTACTGGTGGCCGAGTTCGGGTTGTCGGATGCGTCGCCGATCGCGGGCGCCGACGGCCTGACCGCGGCCGGCCTGGCGAAGCGCCTGGGCATCCGGCAGGCGCCCACCGTCTGCTTCTTCGGGCCGGACGGCAGCGAGATCGCCGAGCGGCTGACCGGCTACTCGACCGATTTCTTCGGCGCGTACCTGGACGAGCGGATCGCGCTCAGCCGGCGCCTGCTGGGCGCGCGCTGACGGCGTCTTTCATTCGCGGGGGCGCCGTTCGCGCGCACGTTCCAGCAGGTCGCAGACCTGTCGTGCACCGTCGAGCAGCCGCGGCGTGTGTCGCGTCAGCAGGTCGGGATCTGCGGCGACGATGTTGCCACGTGTGACCGCACGTAGTGAAGGCCAGGCGGCCCACTGTGCGGCGCCGGCTCGACCCGACGTGGTCAGGATCACCTCGGGATCGGCGGCAAGCACCGCCTCCGCGTCGACCTGCGGCACCAGCGGGGCGAGTGCACCGAACACGTTGCGCCCGCCGCAGGTGGCGAGCAGGTCGCTGATCACGTGCCGGTCGTTGACCGTCATCAGCGGCTTGTCCCAGATCTGCACGAAGGTGTCGACTCGATCGCGATCGGCGTGACGGCCTCGCAGCTCGGCCAGTCCGCGCCGATAGTCACTCGCCACCCGGGACGCGATCTCGCCGGTACCGGCGAGCAGCCCGAGGCGTTCGATCGAGGCGGCGACATCGTCCAGGCGCGCCGGGCCGTCGCGAAGCACCGGCAGGTGCAATCGCTCGAGTGCGGCCACCTGGCGCGCCGGTGTGCCCTGGTGCCAGACGACGACCAGGTCGGGTTCGAGTGCCACGACCCGTTCCAGATCGATCGACGAGACGTTGCCGACCCGTTCGATCGACCGGGCCGCGGGCGGGAAGTCGCTGGTGTCGACGGTGGCGACCAGCCGGTCGCCGGCACCGGCGGCGAACAGCAGCTCGGTCGCGTGCGGCGACAGGCTGATGATCCGCCGCGCGGGCCGGGGCAATTCGATCGTTGCACCACTGTCGTCGACGACGCGGATCGCCGCCGCCGGCGCGACGGGCGCGAACACGGCCATCAGCAGCGCGAGCACCCCGACCGCGGCGATCCGGGTCCACGGGTTCATGGCTGCCAGGCGATGCCCGCGTAGATCGCCCGGCCCGCGGTCATATAGCCGTGGGCGGTGCTGTACTTCTCGTCGAGTGCGTTGGCCAGACGCGCCGTCAGGTCGAGCCCGGGCCGCCAGCGATACCGCAACTGCAGGTTCACCAGCGTGTAGCCCGACAACTGCAGCGGATCGTCGGTGACGATGTTGCGATCCGGACGACCGCCGGAGACCGCGATGTCGCCGCCGACACGCCACGGGCCGAACTCGCGCGAGACGTCGATGCCGCCGAACGCCTTCGCCCGCCGTCGCAGCGTCTGGCCGGTGGTTTCGTCGACCGGGTCCTGCACGGTCAGCGCCAGCCGCGCGCGCCAGCCCGCGATCTCGCCCGAGACGCTCAGCTCGATGCCCTGGACTTCGGCGCGAGCGATGTTGACCGGCGCGAACACCGGCGGCGGGAAATCGATCAGGTCCCGATACCGGGTGCGGAACCAGACCAGCCGGCCGAGCACGCCGCCGCGTTCGTACTGGCCGCCGACTTCGACGCTTCGCGCGCGTTCCGGGTCGAGCGCCGGATTGCCGAAGTTGGGGAAGTACAGCTGGTTGAAGGTCGGCGCGTTGAACGCGGTCGACGTGGTGCCGATCAGTTTCCACGACGGATCGATCCGGTAGCCGTAGCCGAGCAGGTAGCTGTTGGCCAAACCGAAGTCCGAGAACCGATCGTGACGCAGGCTGGCCTGGACCTGATGCGCCCCGAACTGGCCGCTGTAGCCGGCCTGCAGGCTGTTGATCCGGCGTCGTGTGCGTTCGTACAGTGTCGTCGACTCGACGCGCTGCTGCGCGTGTTCGAGGGTCGCGGTCAGCACATGCCCCGGGGCCAGCGTGACGTCGTTCTGCCAGCCGAACTGGTGCTGCGTGGTCTCGAAGCGCTCGACGCTCGAATCGATCCGGTTGGACGACCGGTCACCACCCGAGGCCACGGTCAGCCGGGATCGCCACGACTCGACGGGTCGGCTGTCGAGATAGGCGCTCAACGTGCTCAGGCGGGTGTCGACCCGATGCGCCTCGCGCGGTGACAGCGCGAACGGCGTGTCGTACTCGGACCGGCCTTCGGTCTGGAAATAACGTGCCCCGACCTCGTGACGCGGATCGATCCGATGCGACAGGCTCGCCGATACCGCGCCGTTGCGATAACCGTCACGATCGGGATTGACGGTCGGCGCGATCGCCGGGTTGATCGCCGAGAATCCGTCGGTGCGCAGATGCGACAGACCGATGTCGAACGAGGTGTCACCGATCTGTCCGCCATAACCGGCGCGCAACCGCTGTGTGCCGTACGAACCGAATTCGGCTCCCAGGCTCGGTCGCGGCGTGCCCCGGCCACGGCGGGTGAAGAGCTGGATCACGCCGCCGACCGCACCCGAGCCGTACAGTGCCGACACGTTGCCGCGGACGATCTCGATACGTTCGAACTGATCGAGCATCAGGTGCTCGAGTGCGGTCGCCCCGAGTGTGGCCGAACTGACCCGCACGCCGTCGATCAGCACCAGCACCTGCCGCCCCTCGGCCCCGCGCAGGAACGGCGTGCTCGGTGCACCCGGACCACCGGACTGGACGACGTCCACGCCGCCTTGCACCCGCAGCAACGACGGCAGGTCGAGTTGTCCCGATTCCCGGATCTCGCGCTCGGTGATCACCGTGGTGTGCGGCAACGCGTCGCCGACCCCCTGCTCCAGCCGCGAGGCACCGATCACGACCGGGGCGAGCGAGCGCGCCTGCCCGGCGGCCTGGGCGAGTTGCGCCGGTTCGTCGGTGACCTGCGCGGCCTGTGCTGACGGATCGGCCTGGGCGAGTGCGGTCGGCCGATCGGCCGGCTGGGCCTGCGCCGGCACCGACCAGCCGCCGCCGATCACGCAGCTGATCACGGCCGCGGCGCCCACGCGGCGCGCCGATGTCGAGGAAGAACAGAACGAAGGAAGACGAGAGGAGGACTGCCGGGCCGTCGGCCCGTCGATACGCGAGAACACCGTCGACATGAATTCATGCTCCTGGCATCACCTGCCGATCCCGCAGGCGTGGAGAACACGAAACAGCGCAGGATTCGCGTCACCGTGGAGCACCCTCGCGCTCCGAACGGCGGTCGCCACCCGCAACCGTTTCGACCCGATCCTGGCCGGTCTCCGGGCTGGCGAGCATTCGTCGGTCACACGAGGCGACCCGATGCGATCCCGCGCCTTCCCGTGGCCTGGGCCACAGTGGCCGGCAACGACCTCGGGGTCGTGCCGTGGGGATCACGCTCGCTTACCGTTGCGGGGGCAGCACAGGTTGCCGGTAGGGCACCGGTTCCTGTTTCCCGTTTCACCCGTCACGCCTTCGAGGCAGCGTGGCGGACACCAGAATCCATCGTGCTGAGGACTGTGGACTGGGTGGTGGGTCGGATCCTCCGTGTCAGTTGTTGAACGATTGCAGCGGCGCCGGGATCCGGCCACCGCGGGCGACGAACACGCTGCTCGCCGCGCGGTGCAGGGCCATCACCGGTGCACGGCCGAGCAGGCCGCCGAACTCGACCGAATCACCGACCGACTTGCCGGGCGCCGGAATCAGCCGGACCGCGGTCGTCTTGCGGTTGATCATGCCGATCGCGGCCTCGTCGGCGATGATCGCCGCCAGCGTCTGCGCCGGCGTGTCCCCCGGCACCGCGATCATGTCCAGTCCGACCGAGCAGACGCAGGTCATCGCCTCGAGCTTGTCGAACGTCAGCACACCGGCCTCGGCGGCCTCGATCATGCCGATGTCCTCGGATACCGGGATGAACGCACCCGACAGCCCGCCGACGTGGCTCGAGGCCATCGCGCCGCCTTTCTTGACCGCGTCGTTGAGCATCGCCAGCGCCGCAGTCGAACCGTGTGTGCCGACCCGCTCCAGGCCCATCGCCTCCAGGATCCGGGCCACGCTGTCGCCTTCGGCCGGCGTCGGGGCGAGCGACAGGTCGACGATGCCGAAGCCCACGCCCAGCCGCTCCGATGCGGAGCGCCCGACCAGTTCACCCATCCGGGTCACCTTGAACGCGGCGCGTTTGATGATCGACGCCAGCTCGCCGAAGTCCGCTTCCGGCGCGGCCTGGACCGCGCGCAGCACGACGCCGGGACCGCTGACGCCGACGTTGATCACGCAGTCCGGTTCGCCGATGCCGTGGAACGCGCCGGCCATGAACGGATTGTCCTCGACCGCGTTGCAGAAGACGACCAGCTTGGCGGCGGCGATGCCGTCGCGCGAAGCAGTCCGCTGCGCGGCATCGCGGATCACCTGCCCCATCAGCGCGACCGCATCCATGTTGATCCCGGCCCGGGTCGAGCCGACGTTGACCGACGCGCAGACCCGTTCGGTCTCGGCGAGTGCGACCGCGATCGATTCGATCAGCGCCCGGTCGCCCGGCGTCATCCCCTTCTCGACCAGGCTCGAATAACCACCGATGAAATTGACGCCGACCTCGGCGGCCGCCCGATCCATCGCACGGGCGATCTCGATGTAGCCGTCCAGCCCGCTGGATTCGGCGACCAGCGCGATCGGGGTCACCGAGATGCGCTGGTTGATGATCGGCACGCCGTAGTCACCCTCGATCGCATCACCGACCGCGACCAGCCGTTCGGCCTTGCGCACCACCTTGTCGTAGACGCGCCGCGCGACCGCATGGACATCGCCGCCGGCGCAGTCGCGCAGGCTGATCCCCATCGTGATGGTGCGGATGTCCAGCTTCTCCATCTGCACCATGCGGATGGTCTCGAGGATCTCCTGGCTGGAATATCCGGCGCGCATCGACGAATCGGCAACCGGTGTCAGATCCGGTGCATGTACTTGAACACGTCCTCGTGCTGGACCTCGATCTTCAGGCCCATCAGCTCCCCGACCTTGGCCAGCCGCCGGCGCAGTTCATCGACGCCGATCCCGGCGCCGGCGATGTCGACCATCATGATCATCACGAAGAACTCGGCCATCACGCTCTGCGAGATGTCCAGGATGTTGGCGCGCGCATCGGCCAGCGCAGTCGCCACGCGGGCGATGATGCCGACCTGGTCCTGGCCGATGACGGTGACGATGATGCGGCTGCCGGCGGGCGGGGTCTTGGGATCCATCGGAGTGCCGGAGCCGCGGCGGACGCGCGCTCCGGACCCGCAGTCTACCGCACCGGGTTCGGGCGGGTCGCGCCGGGACCGGCGCCGGGCGGCCGGGCGGCGCGCCCCCGCCGGTCGGGCTGGTGTCATGAATCGGCCGATTTGTCTATAATGTCCGATATGAACAAACCGAACGGCATCCGACCCGCCATGCCGCCGGCGGCGGACGATCCGACCGCCGCCACGGCCCCGCTGACCTATCGCAACCGGCAGGGTGAACTGGTCGATGTCCCGACGGTCACCGCCAGCCGCTTCAAGAACGAGTTCGGCGCGGTGCTCGACGCGGCGGCCCTCGGCGGCGCGGTGGCGATCACCCGCCACGACGCGCCCAAGGCGGTGCTGCTGTCGTTCGCCGAGTTCGAGGCGCTGACCCGATCCCATGCGCCGGACCTGGATCGGCTGGAGGCGCAGTTCGACCGGATGCTCACGCGGATGCAGACACCCGGCGCACGCAAAGGTGCCGCCGCCGCGTTCGATGCCAGTCCGACGGAGCTCGGCCGTGCCGCCGTGAAGGCGGCCCGCCGACGATGACCGGACGGACCGCGCCGGGCCGTTCGCGGACCGCGCGTATCCATGTGCTGGCGGGAGTCAATGGTGCCGGCAAGAGCAGCATCGCCGGGGCTGCGTTCCGAAGTCACGGCGCCGACTACTTCAACCCCGACGAAGCGGCGCGGATGCTTCGCGAGGCGGACCCGTCGCTCGGCCGGACCGAGGCGAACGCCGCCGCCTGGCAACACGGCCGGCGGATGCTCGAACGTGTGATCCGCGAGCGGCTGGACTACGCGTTCGAGACCACGCTGGGCGGCGCGACGATTCCGCGCCTGCTCGCCCAGGCCGCGGCCGACGGCATCGAGGTCCACGTCTGGTACGCGGGACTGGACAGCGCGGATCTGCACGTCCGGCGCGTGCAGGCGCGGGTGCGCCGCGGCGGCCACCCGATCGACGAGGCGGACATCCGCCGGCGCTATCGGCACAGCCGGATGAACCTGATCGCGCTGCTGCCGGTGCTGACCGCACTCAACCTGTACGACAACAGCATCGAGGCCGATCCGGCCGACGGCCACGCGCCGCAGCCGCGGCTGGTGCTGCAGATGAAACGCGGGCGGATCATCGCACCAGCCGATCTCGGCGACACGCCGGGCTGGGCCAAGTCGATCGTCGCCGCCGCGCTCGCGCTCGCACCGGCCTGAGGGCCGGGCTCGAGACGAACCAGTTGATCTCGTGTGACCGGGCGCCACCGGTGTGCGGCACGGCTTGCCCGTGCGCGCGACTTGCCCTTTCGCGCGGTCCGGCCGTTCGCTCGGCTCGAACTCAGACGACCGGCGTCAGCACCGGCTTGCCGGAAAAATGGGCGCTCAAATTGGCGAATGCCAGGTCGGCCATCGCCTGGCGCGTGGCCGCGGTCGCGCTGCCCAGGTGCGGCGACAACACGACCTGCTCCATCGCCATCAGTTCGGCCGGCACCCGGGGTTCATCGGTGAACACGTCCAGGCCGGCCGCGCCGAGACGGCCCGAGCGCAACGCGTCGATCAGCGCCGGCTGATCGACGATCGATCCCCGGGCGACATTGATCAGCGTGCCCTGCGGGCCGAGCGCATCGAGGACCGCGGCATCGATCAGGCCACGCGTCGACGGCCCGCCGACGGTCGACACCACGAGGAAGTCCGATTCGGCGGCGAGATCGCGCGGCGTCGGCAGGTAGCGATAGGCGACGTCGTCGCGGCGCCGTCGGTTGCAGTACGCGATCTGCATGCCGAACCCCTCGGCACGACGCGCGATCGCCTGCCCGATCCGGCCCAGGCCGACGATGCCCAGCCGTGCTCCGTTGACTTTTGCACTCAGGCCGAACGGCCCCTCGGACCAGCGACTGGCGCGCACGAAACGATCGGCGAGTACGATCCGGCGCGCGACCGTGAGCATCAGGCCGATCGCCAGGTCGGCGACATCCTCGGTCAGCACGTCCGGTGTGTTGGTGACCACCAGCCCGCGCTCGCGAGCCGCGGCGAGATCGATACCGTCGTAACCGACGCCGAACACCGAGATGATCTCGAGCGCCGGCAGGCGGGTCATCAGTTCACGCGGCACCTTGGACTCGCCGGAGGCGGCGATCGCACGCACACGGCCGGCGATCGCGTCCAGCGCATCGGGCGACTGCAGATGGGTTCGGTCGTGCAGGTCGAAGGTCGAACGCAGCCGTTCGGTCAGATAGTCCGACAGCCGCGCGACCGCGAGGACGGTGGGTGCAGTCATGGTGCGTTCCTGTTGTCAGGTCGCAGCATAACCGGGCCGGCCGCCGGCGTGCCGGCAGGCCCCGTTCTCAGGCTTGTGTCCGCCGTGCCTGGAGTGCCGGCTCGACCGGATCGGGAGCCCGGTACACGCCGCAGCCGATCACCAGGTCGGGACCGAGCGCGGTGACGTACGACGTCTTGTACTGGATCTGGCCGGTCACCGGATGGGCGATCTCGTAGTCGACCCAGCCACCGCCGGCACCGGCCTCGTCGAACGCGTCACGTACCAGCTTCGCGGCATCGAGGCCGCGCAACGACGACAACGCGACACCGACACGCTCCGGTGTGCCGGCGAACGCGCGGTAGATGCCCTGGCGGTCGAACACGAACACGTACATGTCGCGATCCCGCAGATCCTGGCCGGCATTCGCGGTGATCCGTTCGAGGCCGCGCGGCGAACCGGCCTCGGCGACCGTCTGTGCCCGCTCCACCAGCTTCAGGGCTTCCTCGGCGGTACCCTGCCGCAGCTTGAACGCGCCCAGCGCCCGGTTCAGGTGATCGGCGCGCACACGCAGCGCCTGCGACGCGTGGTTGGCCGCCTCGACCTCGGCCGCGGTGCTCTGGGTGATCCGATCGAGGTGTTCCATCGCCTGCGTGATCTGCGACAGCCCCAGGCTCTGATCCCGCGCCGACTCGGAGATCGTGCGTGTGTCCTCGGCCAGCTGTCGATTGGCCTCGACGATCTCGGCCAGTTGCCGGCTCAGGCCACGAACCTGGTCGACGCCGACACCGACCCGCTGCGTCGAGTCGGCGATCAGCGTCTTGATCTCGGCGGCCGCGCTCGCCGAACGCTGGGCCAGCGCGCGCACCTCGCCGGCGACGACCGCGAAGCCCCGCCCCTGCTCGCCGGCTCGTGCGGCCTCGACGGCGGCGTTCAGGGCCAGGATGTTGGTCTGGAACGCGATGCCGTCGATCAGCCCGACGATCTCGGCGATCTTGCGTGAACCCTGCTGGATGCCGTCGATCGTGCCGACCGCCGCCTGCATCGCGCCCCCGCCGCTCTCGGCGATGCGGGCCACGTTGGAGGCCTGCTCGCGCACCGCCTCGGCACTGGTCGCCGTCTGCTGGACCGCGGCCGACAGGTCGCGCACGCTGGCGTTGGTCTGCTCCAGGCTGGCGGCCTGCTGCTCGGCGCCCTGGGCAAGTTCGGCCATACCGGAGGCGAGCGACTGGCCGGCCTTGGACACCATCACCGCATTCGATCGGATGTCGGCGACCATCGCCGACAGGCGCTCGTTCATGCCCTCGAGCTGGCGTCCGATCGCCGCCATGTCGTCGTTGCCCCGGATGTGCAGCGAGGTCGTCAGGTCACCGATCGCGGTCCGGTCGACGCCCGCGCGCAGGAACTTCAGCGTGCCGACGAAACTGGTCTGGAAACCACCGAGCAGATAGGCGATCGCGAGCAGACCGGCCAGGAAGCCGGCGAGGACATAGCGACGCTCGACCAGGAGCCGTGACTGACGACCTTCGAGCGCCTGGACCAGGGCCGTGCGTGTCCACCGGCCATACGCCAGCATCGTCGTCTCGGCCTTCGCGATCGCGACCCGGAGCGCACCAGCGTCCGGACCGGTGCCGGTTTCCCGGAACGCCGCGCGGACCACCTCGCTCAGTCCGCGCGATGCGATCAGCGCGGCGTCCAGCTCGGGCGGCGGCGCCAGCCCGGCGCGCTGCATCGCCTCGTGCCGGATCTTCACCTGCGCGGCGATGTCCTCGAAGCGATCGACCTGCGACAACACCGAGGCGCGCTGGGCACCGATCGCCTGGGGCGTCGCCGCCGCGACCGCCCCCTCGTCGCGGAACCAGTCGATGATTCCGATCCACGGCACCATCGACTGGGTGATCGTATCCATCAGGAAGTAGCTGATCGGCTCGGGATCGAACAGCAGCCCGGACTTGTCGCCGATCAGCATCATGAAAGACGAGAACGCGATGCCGCGACGACGGTAGTCGGCCCACCGGCGCTCGGCGTCGGTCGACGGGCTCGCGGCCGGAGCCTCGGCAAGCAACGAACGCGCCGGTTGCCAGGCGCCGCCGAGTCCCCAGCCGGCTTCGGCATCGACCTGCCGATCGATCACCTGCAAGCGATCCGCGATCCCGGCGCCGCCCGGGCCCTGGCCGACGTCGACGCCGACGATGGCATCGATGAACGCCTCGGCCATGGCCGCACCACGCAGTTCGTCCTCGACGTAGGCGAGGTCGGCGTGCAGCTTGACCGACATGTGGGCGAGCATCGCCCCGGCGCTGACCAGCACGATCAGGAACATCAGGCCGAGCTTGGTCTGCAGGATCAGCCGCCGCATCAGGGCACGCGACGGTGCGAGAAGGGAGAACAGCAGCTTGTTCATCGGAACCTCGTGTCGCCGCCGCGTGTCCGGCGCGGCCGGGTTCGGCGATCGCCGGCGATCCGCGCGCACGCCCACGGCCGGCATGACGATCGAACCCGTCGATTGAACCGCGGCCGCGGCGGTGCCGATGCGTCGAATAGCGCCAACACCGGCCGGCTGATCCCGGTCGGGTCGACCATCACACGACCGGACGCCGCCGGCAGTTGCACACCGACCGCCGGTCGGGCATCGTCACGCCGAACGGAGGAATCGATGCAGGCCGAAGAGCGCAGGCTGCGCCGGGCGATCGTCGAGCGCTGTCGCTGGATGAACGGATCGGGGCTGAACCAGGGCACCGCGGGCAACCTGTCGGTGCGCCACGGCGAACACATGCTGATCACGCCGTCGGCGGTGCCCTACGAGACGATGAAGCCGTCGATGGTCGCCTCGATGGCGATCGGCGGGCGCGCCGACGATGGCCGCTGGACCGGACCGATGCCCCCGTCCACCGAATGGCGGATGCACCGCGACGTGCTGCGGCAACGACCCGAGGTCGGTGCGGTCGTGCACACCCACTCGCCCTATGCGACGGCACTGGCGATCACGCGCCGGCCGATTCCCGCCTGCCACTACATGATCGCGACCTTCGGCGGTGACGACATCCGTTGCGCCGGTTATGCGCGCTTCGGCAGCGCCGAACTGTCGCGGCTCGCGCTGCGGGCGCTGGAGGGTCGCAACGGATGCCTGCTGGCCAACCACGGCATGCTGGCGCTGGGCGAGGATCTTGAGCAGGCGATGTGGCGCGCGGTCGAACTGGAGACACTCGCGCGCCAGCACGTGCTCTCGACACTGATCGGTGATCCGGTGCTGCTGTCCGCCGGCGAGATCCGCGAAGCCGCGGCGGCGTTCGACGGTTACGGCCTGAAGCGGCCGAAGGTCAGCTCGAACGCAGCAGCCGGATCGCGCCGCGCACCTGCTGCGAAACGGGGCGCTTGACCGCGCAGTTCTCGGTGCAGCCGCGGGTGCAGCCGAGCGCCTCGGCGCGCTGGTGGTTCGAGGCCTCGCCGCGCCAGGTGTCCCGGATCGGGCCGTCGCGCACGTTGCCCAGCGCGGGCCACTGGTAGCAGTTCAGCAGCTCGCCGTCGGCATGGATGATCAGCGTGTCCAGGCCGACCGAGCAGCGCACGCTGCCGGCGGACATCGGCACCGGTTCGCCGGCGAAATGCCGCGCCCAGTCCCTGATCTGCTCGGCGGTGTTGAGGATCGCTTGGCCGGCCGCTTTCATCGCGATCAGTTCGCCGGCGATCGCCTGCAGTTCGGCGGGATCGCGGATCCACAGAGCCTGCGTCTCCGCCGTCCCCCAGTCCGACACCGGCTGGAACAACACGCTGCAACCGAGGCTCTCGGCGAACGAGACCAGCGCCGGCATCTCGCCGAGATTCAGCGCGGACACCGTCGGCTTGATGATGATCGGCACGGACAGGCCGGCCTTGTCCGCGTGGTCGCGCATCAGGCCGATCGCCCGCACCGCCTTGTCGAACACGCCGGGCACGCCGCGTTGCCGGTCGTGGGTCTGTGCCCGAACGCCGTCCAGCGAGACACACAGGTTGAACAATCGCGCCTCGACCAGTTCCTCGGCCTGCCGGTCGCGCAGCAGCACGCCGCTGGTGGTCAGCCCGGCGTGGATCCCGTGGTCGCGACAGAAGTTCAGGATCCGCGGCAGGTCACTGCGCAGCAGCGGCTCGCCGCCGCTGAAGTTGATGTGGAAGGGACCGAGGAACGCCTTCAGGTCGGCCAGGGTCGCGATCCACTCGTCGGCGGTGAGCTCGGTCCGATAACGTTCCATCCGCCAGTACGGGCACCCCTGGCAACGCAGGTTGCAGCGTTCATTCAGCAAGCCGTAGACGCGACGCGGCCGTGTCGTGTCGATCGTACCGCCCGAACCGACGAACAGCGCATCGGCCGCTTCACCGCGCAGGTGGCTCCAGGCGAGCGGCACCAGCCGGGCCGCCGAGACGAGTGTCGAGCGCTTCATCGCGACACCTGTGCGCCGCCGACCGGCGCCGGCTCGTCGCCGCGCGCGCGCAGCCCGAACGGGTCGTCGCCGGCACGTTCGCCCCGTCGCACCACCGGCAACGTATGCAACAGCACCGCGAGGTCCACGCGCAGCGACCGGTGGGCGACGTACCAGCGATCCATCCGGATCCGCTCGGGCCACGGCACGAACGTGTTGCCGCTGATCTGCACGACCCCGGTCAGTCCCGGCCGCACGCCCAGCCGGAGCCGTTCGAGTGTGTCGTAGCGCGCGACCTGTTCGGGCATCGACGGCCTGGGGCCGACCAGCGACATGTGCCCGGCCAGCACGTTCAGCAGCTGCGGCAGTTCGTCGAGTTTGGTCCGCCGCAGCCAACCACCGACACGGGTGATCCGCGGATCACGCCAACGGATCTCCTCGTCACCGTAGAACCCGTGGGCATGGCAAT
>CADEEH010000112.1 GCA_902826305.1 uncultured Burkholderiales bacterium | reverse complement strand
TGCGCCGCGAGGTGTCGATGTCGATCAAGCGCCTGATGGATCTGGGCTGCTACCGCGGCGTGCGGCATCGCCGCGGCCTGCCGGTCCGCGGCCAGCGCACGCGCACCAACGCCCGCACGCGCAAGGGACCGCGCAAGGCCGGCGTGGCGCTGAAGAAGTAATCGCCGAGCAACGGGGAACTGACGATGGCAACCAAGGCACAGGCGGCACAACAGGCGGCCGCGGCGGCGCGGACGCGCAAGAAGTCGCGCAAGAACGTGACGGACGGGATCGCACACGTCCACGCGTCGTTCAACAACACGATCATCACGATCACCGACCGGCAGGGCAACGCACTGTCGTGGGCCACCTCCGGCGGCGCCGGCTTCAAGGGCTCGCGCAAGTCGACGCCGTTCGCCGCGCAGGTGGCCGCCGAGAAGGCCGGTCGTGCGGCGCTCGAGTGCGGGATCAAGACGCTCGAGGTGCAGATCAAGGGCCCCGGCCCGGGCCGCGAGTCGTCGGTGCGGGCGCTCAATGCGCTGGGCATCAAGATCACGCAGATCGCCGACATCACGCCGGTGCCGCACAACGGCTGCCGGCCGCCGAAACGGCGGCGGATCTGAACGCAACATCAACCTGGAGAGGGTGAACAACCCGTCTTGCCAAGCCCACCGTCCGCCCGCCCTTGCGGCATCTGCCGCGGGCTCCGATGAAGAGGCGGACTGACCGCGGATGCACGTTGCAGCCGCGCGAAGAAAGGATTGAACAGTGGCACGTTATATCGGACCGAAGGCCAAGCTGTCCCGTCGTGAGGGGACCGATCTCTTCCTGAAGAGTTCCCGGCGTTCGCTCGACAGCAAGTGCAAGCTCGACAGCAAGCCCGGCCAGCACGGGCGCACATCGGGTGCGCGAACCTCCGACTACGGCCTGCAGCTTCGCGAGAAGCAGAAGGTCAAGCGGATGTACGGCGTGCTCGAACGCCAGTTCCGCCGTTACTTCGAGGAGGCCGAGCGCCGCCGCGGCAACACCGGGGAGAACCTGCTCAAGCTGCTGGAGTGCCGGCTGGACAACGTGGTCTACCGGATGGGATTCGGATCGACCCGCGCCGAGGCGCGGCAACTGGTCGGACACAAGGCGATCACCGTCAACGGCCAGGCGGTCAACATCCCCTCGGTGCAGATCAAGCCGAACGACGTGATCACGATTCGCGAGAAATCGAAGAAGCAGGCCCGGGTACAGGATTCGCTCAACATGGCCGAACAGTCGGGTTTCCCGTCCTGGGTGTCGGTCGACAAGAACAAGATGGAGGGCGTGTTCAAGACGATCCCCGACCGAAGCGATATCGCCGCCGATATCAACGAGAGCCTGATCGTCGAGTTGTACTCGCGCTAATACAAGGATTGCGAACATGCAGACTGCCATGCTGAAGCCGCGCATCGTCGAGGTCGAACAACTCGGGCCGGCCCACGCCCGCGTCGTGATGGAGCCTTTCGAGCGCGGTTACGGCCACACCCTGGGCAACGCGCTTCGCCGGGTGCTGCTGTCGTCGATGGTCGGTTATGCCCCCACCGAGGTGCAGATCACCGGCGTCGTCCACGAATACTCGACGATCGACGGCGTCCGCGAGGACGTGGTCGATCTCCTGCTGAACCTGAAAGGCATCGTCTTCAAGCTGCACAACCGCGACGAGGTCACGCTGACGCTGCGCAAGGACACCCCGGGGCCGGTCAACGCGGGTGATATCGACCTGCCGCACGACGTCGAGGTGATCAACAACGAACACGTGATCGCGACCCTGACCCAAGGCGGCAAGCTCGACATGCAGATCAAGGTCGAACGCGGCCGCGGCTACGTGCCGGGCACGCTGTCGCAGATCGGCGACACCAAGTCGATCGGCCGGATCGTGCTCGACGCGTCGTTCTCGCCGGTTCGCCGCGTCAGCTACCAGGTCGAGAGCGCCCGCGTCGAGCAGCGCACCGACCTGGACCGGCTGGTCGTCGACGTCGAGACCAACGGCGTGATCGCGCCCGAGGAGGCGGTGCGCCAGTCGGCGCGCATCCTCGTCGAGCAGCTGTCGGTGTTCGCCGCGCTCGAGGGCGCGGAGCCCACCGCCGAGATCTCCACGTCGCGTGCGCCGCAGATCGATCCGATCCTGCTGCGGCCGGTCGACGACCTGGAGCTCACCGTGCGGTCGGCCAACTGCCTGAAGGCCGAGAACATCTACTACATCGGCGACCTGATCCAGCGCACCGAGAACGAGCTGCTGAAGACGCCCAACCTCGGTCGCAAGTCGCTCAACGAGATCAAGGAAGTGCTGGCGTCGCGGGGGCTCACCCTGGGCATGCGGCTCGAGAACTGGCCTCCGGCCGGCCTCGAGCGGCCCTGAGTCCCGCTCCGGATCCGCGCCACGCCAATCTCCCAGGACGAACACCATGCGCCACCGTCACGGATTGCGGAAACTGAACCGCACCAGCAGCCATCGCGAGGCGATGCTGCGCAACCTCTGCAACGCGCTGCTCAAGCACGAGCTGATCCGCACCACCGTGCCGAAGGCCAAGGAGCTGCGGCGGGTCGTCGAGCCGATCATCACCCTCGGCAAGAAGCCGTCGCTGGCCAATCGCCGGCTCGCGTTCGACCGCCTGCGCGACCGCGACATGGTGGTCAAGATCTTCGACGAGCTCGGCCCGCGCTTCAAGACGCGCAACGGCGGCTACCTGCGGATCCTGAAGTGCGGCTTTCGTGTCGGCGACAACGCGCCGATGGCGTACGTCGAGCTGATGGATCGGCCGGATGCGGCCGAGGGCGGCAGCGCGGCGTCCTGAGGGCTGGTGTGATGTCGGTGCGGGCCCGGCCGAGCCGGGCCTTTTGTTTTGGGGCGTGCGGATGACCACTGCCGCGGTGCTCGAGGTGACCGCGCTCGCCAAGCGGTTCGGCGCCTCTCCGGCGGTCGACGGCCTGAGCTTCAGCGTGCGCCGCGGCGAGTGTTACGGACTGCTCGGCCCGAACGGCGCCGGCAAGAGCACGACGCTCAAGCTGTTGCTCGGACTGCTCGATCCGGATGCCGGTTCGATCCGTCTGCTCGGCCAGCCGGTGCCCGCGGCCGCGCGCTCGGCGCGCCAGCGGGTCGGGGTCGTACCGCAGAACGATGCGCTCGATCCGGACTTCACCGTCGCCGAGAACCTGCGGGTGTTCGGTCGCTACTTCGGGATCGATGCGACGACACTCGAATCGCGGATCGATCCGCTGCTCGAGTTCGCCGGTCTCGCGCACAAGCGCAACGAGCCGATCGCCGAGCTGTCCGGCGGCATGAAGCGGCGCTTGACGCTGGCCCGTGCGCTGGTCAACGATCCCGACGTGTTGTTCCTCGACGAACCGACCACCGGCCTGGATCCGCAGGCGCGACACCTGATCTGGGAACGGCTGAAGCGGCTGCTGATCCAGGGCAAGACGATCCTGCTGACGACACACTTCATGGACGAGGCCGAGCGCCTGTGCACGCGGCTGGCGGTGATCGACCATGGCCGCAAGATCGCCGAGGATGCACCGGCCGCGCTGATCGATCGCGAGATCGAGCCGCATGTGCTGGAGGTCACCGGCGAGGCACTGGTCGAGCGGGCCGCGGCGTTGTCGTCGCGCCTGCTGTCCGCGCCGGGCGCGCGAACGCCGAGGATCGAGCTGGTCGGCGAGACTGCATTCGTCTACGCCCACGACCCGGTGCCGCTGGTCGCGATCATCGAGCGCGAGCCGGGCCTGCGCTGCATGCAGCGGCGCGCGACACTCGAGGACGTGTTCCTCAAGCTGACCGGCCGCGACCTGCGCGACTGAGCCCGAGATGACTTCGCCCGTGATCGTGCCCCGCCCCGACGAGCGTGCCACCCGGTCCGTCCGCGCCTCGGTCTGGCGCCTGCCGTCGCCGTCGCTGCGCTTCGTGCCGGTGTTCCGCCGCAACCTGCTCGTCTGGCGCAAGCTGGCCGCGGCCAGCCTGATCGGCAACATCCTCGATCCGCTGATCACGCTGGTCGCGTTCGGCTACGGCCTGGGGCGGATGATCGGTGCGGTCGACGGCGTGCCGTACATCGTCTACCTGTTCGCCGGCTCGATCCTGTGGAGCAGCGCGATGGCCGCGACCTTCGAGGGGATGTATTCCGCGTACTCGCGGATGGCGGTGCAGCGGACCTGGGAGTCGCTGCTGAACGCGCCGCTGGAACTGGACGACATCGTGATCGCCGAATGGTTGTGGTGCGCGGCCAAGGGTGTGCTGTCGGGTGTCGCGATCATCGGCGTCGGGCTCGCGCTGGGGCTGTCGCGCGAGTGGACACTGCTGCTGCTGCCGGTGGTGATCGTGCTGACCGGGCTGACCTTCTCGGCGATGGCGCTGATCGTCAATGCGATCGCCCGCGGCTACGATTTCTTCACCTACTACTTCACGCTCGTGGTCTCGCCGATGGTGTTCCTGTCCGGTGTCTACTATCCGGTCGATGGCCTGCCGGATGCGCTGGCCGCGGTCGCGCGGCTGCTGCCGCTGTCGGTGGCGGTCGAACTCGCGCGACCGCTGGTGTTCGGGCGCTGGCCCGAGCACGCACCGGTGCTCGCGGCGATCCTGCTCACCTACGGGCTCGGCGGCCTGTACGTCGCGCTGGTGCTCACCCGCCGGAGGTTCACACGATGACCGCTTCTGCCGACGATGACGCGGTGGCGCAGGTCCGCATCGCGATCACCAACGTGCCGGACGCCGAGACCGGTCGCCGGATCGCGCGTGTGCTGGTCGAAGAGCGCCTGGCCGCCTGCGTCAACCTGCTCGCGCCGTGTCGTTCGGTTTATCGCTGGCAGGGTGCGATCGAGGAGGCCGACGAGGTGCCGATGGTGATCAAGACCGGTGCCGACCGCTTCGAGCGGCTGCGCGCGCGGCTGATCGAACTGCATCCGTACGATCTGCCGGAACTGCTCGCCTGGACGCCGGGTGATGCCCACGGCCCGTACGCGCGCTGGGTGGTCGACGAGACCGGCGGCTGAGAAGGCCGAGGTCGGCCTGCAGATAGCGGGGGCCGGGAGGGCCGCCGAGAAGGGCTGCCGGGAAGCTCCGCCGGGGCCGACGGCCGCGTTGTCCCGCCGACGCTTGGTCCGGCCGCGGCATCGGCCCGCGCGATGCGGTGCGGGTCAGGTCGTCTGTCGCCGGCTGAGCACGCCGTCGGATCGTGCCAGGTAGCGACGGGCACGGAAGAACACCAGCAGCCCGACGCCAATCAGTGCCATCACCGCCAGCGACAACCAGAAACCCAACGGCGAGTGCAGTCCCGGGATGAAGTCGAAGTTCATGCCGAAGATGCCGGTGATCAGGTTGAGCGGCATGAACACCGCGGTCAACGTGGTCAGCGTGCGCATGATCTCGTTGGTCCGGTGCGAGGTCGCCGAGAAATGCAGCTGCACCGCGGACTCGATCGACGTTTCCAGTCGCCGCGCGTGTGAGATCACGCGCTGGATGTGACTGACCAGGTCGGTGATCCGGACCAGCTGGAAGTCGGTGAACGGCGGCAGAAGGTCACGAGGCGACACCGCCGGGTCGGACTCGGGTGCCGACGACGGTGGGACGGTCCTGGCGGCCCCAGGCGGAGATTCGCGCTCGATCCGTTCGTCGCGCCATTCCTGCAGCGCGTCGAGCTGCTCCTCGCACAGGTGCTCGAGCTTGCGTGCCTCCTGCCGGGCCATCAGCAGCGACGGCCAGTCGCGAAACGGCTTGCGCGCGTCGAGCAGCAGCCGCTGCCAGTGTTCGATCTGGGCGGTCAGCGGCTGGCGCAGGTCGAGGTAGCTGTCGATCAGCCCGTTGAGCATGCGCAGCATCAGGTCTTCGGGGCAGGTGGGCAGCCGCTGGTTGCTCTCGCGCGCGGCGAGCAGTCTTTCGCGCAGCTGGGCTTCGACGCGGCTGTCGGATGCACGCACCGTCACCAGGCAGCGCGGAAACAGGAAAAACGTCGTCGGCCGTGTCTTGACCTGCGGCACCTGCGCCGAGGCCCCGGCACGGTCCTGGACTGCCAGGCCCCGGAACACGATCAGCTCGTATCGTGTCGTCGAATCGAAGAACGACGGATGGCCCAGGTTCTCCGCGTCGAGCAGGTGGTCCTCGAACACCGGCGCGCCGGTCAGCCGTTGCACGTCGGCGACCCAGTCGCGTGCGTGTTCGTGCGGGCAATCGCACCACAGGAAGGACCCCGGCGGGATCGTCGCCGGGGCCTGTGCGCTGACCTGGACCTCGGTGCCGCTGATCAGCAGGTACTTCAACGCGAGCGTTCCTCGCGCAACCAGCGGGCCGCGTCGAGGGCGAAGTAGGTGAGGATGCCGTCGGCGCCGGCACGTCGCATCGCCAGCAGCGATTCGAGCGCCACCGTGCGTTCGTCGAGCCAGCCGTTGCCGGCGGCGGCCTTGAGCATCGCGTATTCGCCGCTCACCTGGTAGACGAAGGTCGGCACCGCGAACGTGTCCTTGACCCGGCGCACGATGTCCAGGTACGGCATGCCGGGCTTGACCATCACCATGTCCGCGCCCTCCTGCAGGTCGAGTGCGACCTCGCGCAGCGCCTCGTCGGAGTTGGCCGGATCCATCTGGTAGGTTTGCTTGCTGCCCTTGCCCAGGTTGGCCGCCGAGCCGACCGCGTCGCGGAACGGACCGTAGAAGCCGGACGCGTATTTCGCCGAGTACGCCATGATCCGCGTGTGGATGTGCCCGCCCGATTCCAGCGCATCACGGATCGCACCGATGCGTCCGTCCATCATGTCCGACGGCGCGACGATGTCGACGCCGGCTTCGGCCTGCACCAGCGCCTGGCGCGTCAGCATCGCGATCGTCTCGTCGTTGAGCACGTAGCCCGAATCGTCGATCAGCCCGTCCTGCCCGTGGCTGGTGAACGGATCGAGTGCGACGTCGGTGAGCACGCCGAGTTCCGGGAAACGCCGCTTCAGATCGCGCACGACGCGCGGCACGAGTCCCTCGGGTGAGGTGGCTTCGCGTCCGTCCGGCGTCTTCAACGACGGGTCGATCACCGGAAACAGCGCCAGCACCGGCACACCCAGCGTCAGGCACTCCTCGGCGACGGCGAACAGCAGGTCCGGCGAGAGCCGTTCGACGCCGGGCATCGAGGCGACCGGCTGGCGGACCCGCTGCCCGTCGGTCACGAACACCGGATAGATCAGGTCGTCGGGCGACAGCCGGTGCTCTCGCACCAGGCGCCGGGTGAACCCGTCACGACGCAGTCGACGTGCACGTGTGCGGGGGAATTGCTGCGTGAATTGCGGCGGTGCGCCAGCCATGGCCGGTTCTCCGGGTTTCGATGAGGGGAAAGCTTGAATTTTCCGTTCATTTGCCTAGGATGCAACCAGGCAACTTCGGTTGCCTCCCGCTTCTCCTCCCTGAGCGGGTGCCTTAGACAATAAGGCGTTGGAACCCCGGCGAACCCCTTTAGCCGGGGTTTTTTTTGGTGACCGCGGTCTTGCGCATCGCGCGGCGGGTCGTCCTTGTCCCGGCAGGGACCGTGACCTCGTCGGCCGTCGCCAGCGCGGCGCTGTTCATCGGTGCCAGCCATCGATCCAGGGTCGACCGGGCCGTGTCCACGCCGAGGTCCTGCGTGGCCGAGAACAGCTCGATCGAGACCCGCCCGGCCAGCGCCGGCCATCCTTCGCGCAGTTCGAAGGCCGAGCGCTCGCGTACCTGGCGCTTCTCGGCGGTCGTCAGCTTGTCCGCCTTGCTCAGCAGCACGAGCAGTTCCTTGTCCTCGCCGATCCAGTCGAGCAGCGCGCGGTCGAGGTCACCAAGCCCGCGTCGGGCATCGACGATCATCACCACACCCACCAGCGAGGTCCGCTCGGCCAGGTAGCGGCCCGCCAGCGCCTGCCATTCGCGCTGCGCGTCGTGGGGCGCCTGCGCATAACCGTAGCCGGGCATGTCGACCAGGAACGCGTCGATTCGATCGTCGGCACCGAGCGCGAAGTAGTTGAGCGCCTGCGTGCGACCGGGCGTGCGGCTGGCAAACGCGAGGCGACGACGACGGCAGATCACGTTGATCGCGGTCGACTTGCCGGCATTGGAGCGTCCGGCGAAGGCGAGCTCCGGAATGCCCAGCCGGGGCATCTGTGGCCAGCGTGTCGCGGTGGTTTGGAATCGCGCGGTGTACAACAGGGACATCGGCGGCCGGCGGGCGAGGGTGCTCGATTGTATAATCAACGGCTTGCATGCCGCGTCCCTGCCCGACGCCGGGAGAGATGCCGGTGCGCCGGCATGATCCCTCGGGTCCGCCGGCTTCCGATTGATCCCGACAAGAGCATTCCAGATGGCCCTTCAATGTCTCGACGCCCCGGCACAGCGGGCGTTTGTTCGCTCGGCCGCAATCGCCGGTGGATCGATGCTCGCGTTGGCATCGGTCGTGGCGATGGCCCAGTCCCCCGCGGCGCCTGACCCGACGAAGGGCCAGCAGATCGCATCACAGGTCTGTGCGGCCTGCCATGGTCCCGATGGCAACAGCACGGCGCCTGCCAATCCGAAACTCGCCGCCCAGCATCCCGAGTACCTCGCCAAGCAGCTGCAGAACTTCAAGCCGGCGCCCGGTGCGAAGGAAGCCGAGCGCGTCAATGCGATCATGGCCGGCTTCGCGGCCACGCTGTCGGACCAGGACATGATCAACGTCGCCGCCTACTACGCGGGACAGAAGCTCAAGCCCGCCGCGGCCAAGAGCCCGGAGACGGTCGCGCTGGGTCAGAAGATCTATCGCGGCGGCATCCCCGACAAGGGTGTGCCAGCCTGCGGCGGTTGCCACAGCCCGAACGGCGCCGGCATACCGGCGCAGTATCCGCGGCTCGCCGGCCAGTACGCCGAATACACCGAGTCGCAGCTCGTCGCCTTCCGCCAGGGCACACGCAAGAACAGCGCGCAGATGTCGGTGATCGCCGGACGGCTGTCGGATGCCGAGATGAAGGCGGTGTCCGACTACATCGCCGGCATGCGCTGATCAGCGCCGGCAGGCGGCTGCGCGACGGGTCGACGCCGTCGTCGGTCGCGATCCCGGGATCTGATGCAGGGGCCTGGTGGGCAGCGTGCCGCGACGAAGGGTCAGGCCAGCCGGACCGGCGAGCCGCCCTGTGCGCTGACCCAGCGTGACAGCGACGCGAACAGTTCGTCGCCGCTGCGTGTATCGAGCCACTGCGTGCCGTCGTGCCGGAAGTGATTGCCGCCCGCCCGGCTCGCCACCCAGATCTCGCGCATCGGCGCCTGGCCGTTGATGATGATCTTCGACCCGTCGTCGAACTCGAGCTCGAGCACGTTGCCCGAGCGCGAACTCTCGACATCGGCATCACAGGCGTCGATCGAGTCCTCGATGCGGGCGAGGATGCGGTCGCAGTGCTGCAGGAATTCCTGTTCGGTCATGCCAGACTCGATTCGATCGGATACATTGTTCGGCGTGAAGAGACTGCTCTGCATTGTAGTTGCCCTGGTCGGGATCGTCGGCATCACCGCCGGCTGCGGCCAGAAGGGGCCATTGGCGCTGCCCAGTCCGCCACCGCCGTTGCCGGCACCGGCGAATCCTTCCGCGCCCGACCGGTCCGGTTCCACCGACACCTCCGCACCACAACGGACCGTGCCCGCAGGCGAACGTGACGACAAGGGGCGCAAGCCGTGAACCGATCCGACGACGGTAATTGCGGCGACCGCGACTGGTTGTGCACGGTCGATGGCAGCCTGCATGCCGAGCGGGTGCCCCTCGAGGAGATCGCCCGCCGCTTCGGCACACCCACCTACGTCTATTCGCGCCAGGCGATCGAATCCGCGTTCGGCGAGTTCGATGCGGCGGCGGCCGGTCGCGATGCGCTGATCTGTTATGCGCTGAAGGCAAACCCGAATCTCGCGGTGATCGATCTGCTGGCGCGGGCCGGTGCCGGCTTCGACATCGTGTCGGGCGGCGAACTGGCACGGGTGATCGCCGCCGGCGGGGATCCGGCAAAGACGGTCTTCTCCGGGGTCGGCAAGACCCTCGAGGAGATGCGTCTGGCGCTTCGGCACGGCGTGCGCTGCTTCAACGTCGAATCGATCGCCGAGCTCGATGCCCTCGATCGGGTCGCCGGCGAGGAGGGTGTGCAGGCGCCGGTGTCGCTGCGGGTCAATCCGGACGTCGACGCGAGGACCCATCCGTACATCTCGACCGGACTGCGCGAGAACAAGTTCGGCATCGCCCACGACACCGCGCTGGCGACCTATCGGCGCGCGGCGGCACTGCCCAACCTGCGCATCGCCGGCATCGACTGCCACATCGGCTCGCAGATCACCGAACTCGATCCCTTCATCGCGGCGCTTGACCGCGTGCTCGACCTGGTCGCCAGGCTGCGCACCGAGGGCATCGTGCTGCATCACCTCGATCTCGGCGGCGGCCTGGGCATCCGATACCACGACGAGCAGCCGCCCGCGCGGCGCGCGTTGATCGAGGCGGTGTTCGATCGGCTGGACCGCGAGCCGCACGGCCGCGCGATGACGGTGATGTTCGAGTTCGGCCGTGCGATCGTCGGCAACGCCGGTGTCCTGCTGAGCCGTGTGCAGTACCTGAAGGAGACTGCCGACAAGCGCTTCGCGATCGTCGACGCGGCGATGAACGACCTGCTCAGGCCGGCGCTGTACGGCGCGTATCACGACATCGTGCCGGTCCGGGCACGCGACGGCGGGGTGCACCGGTACGACGTCGTCGGACCGGTGTGCGAGTCCGGTGACTGGCTCGGCAAGGATCGCGACCTCGCGCTGGCCGAAGGGGACCTGATCGCGATCACCGCGGCGGGTGCGTACGGAATGGCAATGAGTTCGAACTACAACTCCCGGCCCCGGGCGGCCGAGGTGATCGTCGACGGCGGCGAGATGCACGAGGTGCGCCGGCGCGAATCCCTCGCATCGCTGTACGCGGGCGAGACGTTGCTGCCGGCATCGCCGGCACGCGGCTAGACGAAGCCGCCCCGACAAGGTGCGCACGGGCCTCCGTGCTGGGCGCTCAACTTTAAGACTGTGCGCCGACCCCTCTGACAGAATCGCTTCCGGCACCGCACGGTGCCCGGCTCGCGTTCGTGCCGCCGCGCCCGCTGTGCGGGTCGTGGAACACCGGTCGAACGGACTTTGCCGCCACCCAGGAGGCCGTCGGCGTTGGTGATCGCTCGATGAAACCGAGCGTTCTGGTGATCGAGGAGGATGCCCTCCTCAACCAGATGCTGGTTCGTGTGCTGACCGGGATCGGTTACGAGGTCGGCTGCGCACGCACCTGGCAGGAGGCGGGCCCGCTGATGAATGCGCTGGCGCCGGATCTCGTGCTGCTGGACGTGGAGCTGACGGACGCGGTCGATGCTCGTCCGCTCGCCCGCCTCGTCTCGGACCGGCCCACCGTGATGCTGGCCGCGGCCGGCTCGATCGATCGTGCAGTCCGGGCGATTCGGCTCGGTGCGGCCGACTACCTGGTCAAGCCGATCGAGATCGAGGAACTCGAGGTGATCCTGCAGCGGGTCCTCGAGCTAAGGCGGCTGCAGGCGGGCCGTGCGCTCGACCACGCGGTCAGCCTCGTCCGACGCACGCCGGACCTGGTGGGTGAAAGCCCGGTGATGCGTGAGCTGCGCGACTCGATCGTCAGGGTCGCGGGCGTGGACGGCGCCGTGCTGGTCAACGGCGAAGGTCCTGTCGGCAATGAAGTGGTCGCGCACGAAGTGCATCGCGCGAGTTCGCGCGCATCCGGTCGTTTCGTCGCGATCGATTGCGGCGCGCTGCCGGAGCGCTCGCTCGAAGCCGAGTTGTTCGGCCATGCACGCGGCGAGTCCGCCGGCGCCGAGCGGTCGGTGCCGGGGCTGCTCGAGGCCGCCGACGGGGGCACCCTGTTCCTCGCCGGGATCGACGGACTGGGTGCACAGTTGCAGGCCCGCCTGCTGCGCGTGCTGGAAACAGGCCGCTTTCGCCGTGTCGGATCGGTCGTCGACCTGCGGGTCGACGTCCGGATCGTGGCAGCGGCGCCCGGCGATCTGCGGCGACGGGTGCGTCAAGGCACGTTCAGTGCCGATCTGTACCAGCGGCTGAGCGCATTGGTGATCGACGTCCCCGCGCCGCGCGACGATCGCGACGAACTCGTCCGGCGTCCGTCACCGGCCGTGGCCGCGCAGGGTCCGTCACCGGCCGTGGCGGCATCGATCCTGGACGATGAACCGACACTCGACGAGATCGCGCGCCGTTACATGGCCGTGCTGCTGGCCAGGTACTCGGGCAACCGACGACGCGTCGCCGAGGCACTCGGCATCTCCGAGCGCACCGCGTACCGGATGCTCGAGCGGTTCGGGTTGAAGTAGTCCCGGGCGCCGCGCGCGGATCGGGACGCAGCGGGGTGCCGCGAGACGGGTCCTAGAACACCTGGTCGCGGATCTTGTCCGCGTTCTCGCCGGTGGCGATGCCACCTTCGCTGATGCCGAGCGACGCGATGCCCTGGCCAGGCTGGACCTCGGCGTAGTAGTACTCGCCGCCGACCTGCACTACGCCGGCGGGCACGTCGACCTTGGACTCCGGCAGGCCCTTGAGTGCCTTGCCCATGTAGCCCATCCAGATCGGCAGCGCGAGACCGCCCCCGGTCTCCTTGTCGCCGAGCTTGCGCGGCTGGTCGTAGCCGACCCAGGCGATCGCGGCCACCTTCGACTGGTAGCCGGCGAACCAGGCGTCGTGTGAATCATTGGTCGTGCCGGTCTTGCCGGCGAGGTCGTTGCGCTTGAGCGCCATCGCCTTGGTCGCGGTGCCGCTCTTGACCACGCCACGCATCAGGCTGTCCATGATGAACGCGTTGCGCGGATCGATCGCGCGCAGCGTCTCGTCGCCGGCGCGTCCCGGATGTGCCTCGGCGAGCAGCCGGCCTTCGCTGTCGGTGATGCGCAGCACGATGTACGGATCGACCCGGTAGCCGCCGTTGGCGAACGTCGAATACGCGCCGACCATCTGCCACGGCGTCACCGAGCCGGCGCCCAGCGCCATCGTCAGGTACGGCGGATGCCGGTCGGCGTCGAAGCCGAACCGGGTCACGTAGTCCTGCGCGAACTGCGGCGTGATCGTCTGCAGGATCCGGATCGAGACCATGTTCTTCGAACGGGCCAGGCCGGTACGGATCGGCATCGGGCCGTCGAACTTGCCGTCGTAGTTCTTCGGTTCCCAGAGCTGGCTGCCGGTGACCGCCGCGTCGACCACCACCGGTGCGTCGTTGACCATCGTGCTGGCCATCAGCCCCTTCTCGAGCGAGGCCGAGTAGATGAACGGCTTGAAGCTGGAGCCCGGCTGGCGCCAGGCCTGCGTGACCCGGTTGAACTTGTTGCGGTTGAAGTCGAAGCCGCCGACCAGGGCCCGCACCGCGCCGTCGACGGTGTTGCAGGCGACGAAGGCCGCCTCGACCTCCGGCACCTGTGCGATCTCCCACTGCGCCTTCGCGTTGCGCGTGACCCGGACCACCGCGCCGGGGCGCAGCCGCCGCGCCGCCGGCGCCTTGTCGCTCAGTGCCGGCGTCACGAACTTGAGGCCATCGCCGGTGATCTCCAGCACCGTGCCCTTGCCCCGGCTGACCTTGATCAGCCCCGGGCGCACCTCGGTGACGACACCGGCCAGGAAGTCGTCGACGTCGACCGCCTCGGCGATCGCGTTCTCGATGTCGTCCTCGGCACGTGCCGCATCGGCGGGCAGGTCGATGAACGACTCGGGTCCGCGATATCCGTAGCGGCGGTCGTAGTCGAGCACTCCCTGCTTGAGCGCCGCATTCGCATTCTTCTGGTCCTCGGACAGGATCGTCGTGTAGACGTTGAGGCCGGCCGAGTAGACGTCCTCCTTGTACAGTTCCTGCGCCAGCACCCGCGCGAGCTCGGCGACGTACGGTGCCTGCACCGGGAACTCGGCCACCGAGGGCAGCAGCTTGAGCTCCTGCTTCTGCGCGGCCTGCAGCTGGTCGTCGCTGAGGAAACCGGACTCGTGCATCCGGCGCAGGATGTAGTGCTGGCGTTCGGTGGCGCGCTTCGGGTTGACGAACGGATTGAAGCGCGAGGGCGCCTTCGGCAGGCCGGCCAGCATCGCCGCCTCGGCGGCATCCAGCTTGGCCAGCGGCTTGCCGAAGTAGACCTGTGCGGCCGACGCGAAGCCGTACGCGCGCTGGCCGAGGAAGATCTGGTTCATGTAGATCTCCAGGATGTGTTCCTTGGAGATGCTGGCCTCGATCTTCAGCGCGAGCAGGATCTCGTAGATCTTGCGGGTGTAGCTCTTCTCGCTCGACAGGAAGAAGTTGCGGGCGAGCTGCATCGTGATCGTGCTCGCGCCCTGCTCCTTGCCGCCGGCGGTGACGTTGGACAGCGCCGCGCGCAGCACACCGACCAGGTCGACACCCGAGTGGTCGAAGAAGCGCGAATCCTCGGCCGCGAGCACCGCCTGCTTCATCACGTCGGGCACATCGGCGATGCGCACGACACTGCGCCGTTCCTCGCCGAATTCCCCGATCAGCTGGCCGTCGGCGGTGAACACGCGCAGCGGCATCTTCGGCTTGTAGTCGATCAGTGCGTCGAGCGGCGGCAACCGGTCGTTCGCGAGCAGCAGCGCCAGGGCACCGATCATCGCCGCGGCGATGACAGCCACGAACGGTGCCGCGATCATCGTCAGCAGCAGACCGACCCAGCCCGCGCCGCGCTGGTCGCGACGGATGCGGACATACCTGTGCGCAGTCACGTGCGCGGCACGGATCGGTGTGGACTTCATCGGGGTCGACTGCCCGGCGCAAGGCGCCGTCGAAGGTAGAAACCCATTATAGGGGCGCCTCGAATGACGATGCCGCCGCACGTCGGAACAAGGGCTTTTGCACGGGCCGATCGAGTGTGAAACGCCCTTTTCGGTCGGATGGTCGAAGGCCGGCGACGGAAGGGCGGGCCTCAATGAGCACACAACAACGAAACGACTTAGAGTTTGTCAACCCCCCGGGCGGCCTTTTTTCGAGCTCGGAAAAGTAAACGTAAGTATTTGGTAATAAACGATTTTCTACTGATCGCGAGGTACCGGTGGCGTTCAGCCTTCCTTCATTGTTCAAGCGCGGTGCGCCGCCGCTTGTCGGCATCGAGCTGAGCTCTTCGGCCGTCAAGGTGGTCGAGCTCGTGCCCGGCTCCAAGGCCGCGATGCGCCTCGAGCGTTATGCCATCGAGTCCATCGAACGCGGTGCGATCGTCGACGGAAACCTCGAGAAACCCGACCTCGTGGCCGATGCGCTGAATCGCGCGTTGCGACGTTGCAACGCGAAGGCCAAGGAGGCCGCGCTCGCGCTGCCGCCGTCGGCCGTCATCACCAAGCGGATCACGCTGCCCGCGGGCCTCGACGAAGAGGACTACGAGCTGCAGGTCGAAACCGAGGCCAGCCAGTACATCCCGTTCGCGATCGACGAGGTCAACCTCGACTTCCAGGTGCTCGGCAATTCGGCCACCGTCGAAGGTGAGGTCGAGGTGCTGCTGGCCGCCTCCCGCAAGGAGAAGGTCGAGGATCGCGTCGCGGTCGCCGAGATGGCCGGCCTGCGCGCGGTGGTGGTCGACGTCGAGCACTACGCGGCGCGCGCCGCGCTCGATCACGTGACCAGCTACCTGCCGAACCACGGCCAGGGCCAGATCATCGCGGTGTTCGACATCGGCCAGACGGTGACCCGGCTGACCGTGGTCCTCAATGGCCAGACCGTGTTCGAGCGCGACCAGGCGTTCGGCGGCAACCAGCTCACGCAGGACATCGTCCGCCTGTACGGCCTGACGCCCGAGGAAGCCGAATCCAAGAAGCGATCGGGCGACCTGCCGGAGAACTACACCAACGACGTCGTGCGCCCGTTCATCGAACAGGGTGCGATGGACGTCGCGCGTGCGCTCCAGTTCTTCTTCACCTCGACGCCGTACACCCGCGTCGACCGGATCTTCCTGGCCGGCGGCTCCAGCGTCGTGCCCGGACTGGTCGAGTCGATCCTCGAGCGCACCAACGTGCCGACCGAGGTCCTCAGCCCGTTCCAGGGCATGGAGGTGTCCGACTCGATCCGCGAGAAGCAGATGCGGCTGGATGCGCCGGCGCTGATGGTCGCCTGCGGTCTGGCGATGCGGAGGTTCGACGCAT
>CADEEH010000111.1 GCA_902826305.1 uncultured Burkholderiales bacterium | reverse complement strand
ACCGGAGTCGATGGGCGCGATCAGCATGGCCGCGCGCGAGAAGCTCGACAACCTGGTCTTCGTCGTCAATTGCAACCTGCAGCGGCTCGACGGACCCGTCCGAGGCAACGGCAAGATCATCCAGGAACTCGAGGGCGAGTTCCGCGGTTCGGGCTGGAACGTGATCAAGCTGATCTGGGGATCGTACTGGGACCCGCTGCTCGCACGCGACAAGGAAGGCATCCTGCAGCGGGTGATGATGGACACGCTCGACGGCGAGTACCAGGCGTACAAGGCCAACGATGGGGCGTTCGTGCGCAAGCACTTCTTCGGCAAGAACCCGAAACTGCTGGAGATGGTCTCGCGGCTGACCGACGAGGACATCTGGCGCCTGAACCGCGGCGGGCACGATCCGTACAAGGTCTACGCGGCGTTCGCGGCGGCGACCCGGCACTCCGGCCAGCCGACCGTCGTGCTGGCCAAGACGGTCAAGGGATACGGCATGGGCCGCGCCGGCGAGGCGAAGAATCCGACGCACCAGCTCAAGAAACTCGACGTCGACACCATCCGCGAGTTCCGCGACCGTTTCAACATCCCGGTGCCCGACGACAAGCTCGAGGAACTGCCGTTCTTCCGGCCGTCGGAGGACGCGCCCGAGATGAAGTACATGCACGAGCGGCGTCGCGCGCTCGGCGGCTACCTGCCGAAGCGGCGCAGGACCGCCGACGAGTCGCTGGTCGTGCCGCCGCTCGAGGCGTTCAAGGCGGTGCTCGAGCCGACGGCGGCCGGCCGCGAGATCTCGACGACGCAGGCGTTCGTGCGTGTGCTGACCGCACTGATCCGCGACAAGTCGCTGGGCCCGCGCGTGGTTCCGATCGTGCCCGACGAGGCGCGCACGTTCGGCATGGAAGGCATGTTCCGCCAGCTCGGCATCTACGCGCCCGAGGGCCAGAAGTACACACCGGTCGACAAGGACCAGGTGATGTACTACCGCGAGGACAAGGCCGGTCAGATCCTCGAGGAAGGCATCAACGAGGCCGGCGCGTTCTGTTCCTGGATCGCCGCGGCGACGTCGTATTCGACGAACAACCGGGTGATGGTGCCGTTCTACATCTACTACTCGATGTTCGGCTTCCAGCGCGTCGGCGACCTGGCCTGGGCGGCCGGCGACATGCAGGCCCGCGGCTTCCTGCTCGGCGGCACGTCGGGACGGACGACACTCAACGGCGAAGGCCTGCAGCACGAGGACGGCCACAGCCACATCCTGTCGGCGACGATCCCGAACTGCGTGTCGTACGACCCGACATTCGCCCACGAACTGGCGGTGATCATCCATCACGGGCTGAAACGGATGGTCGAGAACCAGGAGAACGTCTACTACTACCTGACGGTGCTCAACGAGAACTACGCACACCCCGGGCTGCGCGAGGGCGACGAGCAGGGGATCATCGACGGCGGCTACCTGCTCAGGAAGGGTGCGACCGGCAAGGCGCAGCGCGCGCAGCTGCTCGGCTCAGGCGCCATCCTGCGCGAGGTGATCGCGGCCGCCGAGATGCTCGAGGCCGAATGGGGCGTGGCCGGTGACGTCTGGAGCATCACCAGCTTCACCGAACTGCGCCGCGACGGGCTCGACGTCGAGCGCTGGAACCTGCTGCATCCGGGCGACAAGCCGCGCCAATCCCGGGTCGAGAAGATGTTCGCCCCGACCCAGGGGCCGATCGTCGCCTCGACCGACTACATGAAGCTGTTCGCCGACCAGCTGCGCCCGTTCCTGCCGCGCGACCGCGAGTACCGCGTGCTCGGCACCGACGGTTTCGGCCGATCGGATTTCCGTGCCAAGCTGCGCGAGCATTTCGAGGTCGATCGGCGTTTCGTGGTCGTATCGGCGCTGTCGGCGCTGGCGGCGAGCGGTGCGATCCCGGCGGCGAAAGTCGGCGAGGCGATCACGAAGTACGGCATCAACCCGGACAAGAGCAACCCGCACTACGCGTGAGGGGCCCCGCGGGGTCGAGGAGCGAGCATGAGTCAGACGATCGAGGTGCGGGTCCCGGACATCGGTGATTTCGAAGGTGTCGAGGTGATCGAACTGCTGGCCGCGGTCGGTGACACGGTGGCGGTCGAGCAGTCGCTGATCACCGTCGAGTCCGACAAGGCGTCGATGGAGATACCGAGTTCGGCCGCCGGTGTCCTGCGGGAACTGAAGGTCAAGGTCGGCGACAAGGTGGCCGAAGGCACGCTGATCGCGCTGCTCGAAGCGGGCGAGGGTGCCGGTGCGGCAAAGGCCGCGGAAAGTGCCGCCCCGGCGCCGCCGGCGGCCACGCCGTCACCGGCCGCGCCACCACCGGCGGCCGCGGTACCGGCGGCTCCACAGGCACCCGCGACGAATGCGCCGGCGACCGCGAAGGCCGAGGCCCCGGCGACACCGCCGGCGCGAACGCCGCCGGTTGCCGGTGAGCCGATCCCCGATGCCCACATCGTCAAGGCCCATGCGTCGCCGTCGGTGCGGCGATTCGCGCGCGAGCTCGGCGTGGACCTGTCGCAGGTCCGCGGCACCGGTCCGAAGCAGCGGATCACCGCCGACGACGTGCGCGGCTTCGTCAAGGCGGCGCTCGCGTCGCCGCCGCCGGGCGCGCCCGGTGCGGGTGATACGGGCGCGGGTCTGGGGCTGATCCCGTGGCCGAAGGTGGACTTCGCCAAGTTCGGGCCGGTCGAGACCAGGCCATTGCCGCGGATCAAGAAGATCTCCGCGGCGAACCTGCATCGCAACTGGGTGATGATCCCGCACGTCACCAACCACGACGATGCCGACATCACCGACCTGGAGGCCTTCCGGGTCCAGCTCAACAAGGAAAACGAGAAGAGCGGCAAGAAGCTGACGATGCTCGCCTTCCTCATCAAGGCGTGTATCGCCGCGCTGAAGAAGTTCCCGGAGTTCAACGCGTCGCTCGACGGGGACGCGCTGGTGCTCAAGCAGTATTACCACATCGGCTTCGCGGCCGACACGCCCAACGGGCTGGTGGTGCCGGTGATCCGCAACGCCGATGCCAAGGGGATCTTCGAACTCGCCGCCGAGACCGCGCAACTCGCGGCCAAGGCGCGCGACGGCAAGCTCTCGCCGGCCGAGATGCAGGGCGGCACGTTCTCGATCTCGAGCCTCGGCGGCATCGGCGGCACCTACTTCACGCCGATCATCAATGCACCCGAGGTGGCGATCCTGGGCGTCTGCCGCTCGGCGACGCGACCGGTCTGGGACGGCAGGCAGTTCGCGCCGCGACTGATCCTGCCGCTGTCGTTGTCGTGGGACCATCGGGTCATCGACGGTGCCTCGGCCGCGCGTTTCAACACCTACCTCGGCCAGTTGCTGGCGGATTTCCGGCGGGTGATGCTCTGAGCGGGCGGTTCTCGCCGGCCGACCGATGGCACGAATGGACGAAAGACCGACAACAACATGACCACGATCGTCGTCGTACGCAAGGCAGGGGAGGTCGCGATCGCTTCGGATTCGCTGGTCACTTTCGGCGACACCCGGCTGTCGGGCCATTACGAACAGAACGAGAAGGTGATCAAGGTCGGCGATTCCTGGGTCGGGCTGGCCGGCAGCACCGCGCACTTCGCGGTGATGCGCAAGCTGCTGACCAGCATGGAATGCCGGCTGTCCTCGCGCGACGAGGTGTTCGAGACGTTCCTGAAGGTCCACTCGATGCTCAAGGAACAGTTCTTCCTGAACCCGAAGGAGGAGGACACCGATCCGTACGAATCCTCGCAGATCACCGCGCTGATCGCCAACCCGACCGGCATCTACGGCGTGTACTCGTACCGGGAGGTGTTCAGTTTCGACCGCTTCTGGGGGATCGGCTCCGGTCGCAACTTCGCGCTCGGTGCGATGTTCCATTGCTACGACAAGCTGAAGACCGCGCGCGCGATCGCCGAGGCGGGCGTACGCGCCGGCATCGAGTTCGACAAGAGTTCGAGCGGACCGTTCCGGGTCTTCGGCTGCAAGATGGCGAGAAAGCGCTGAGTCGCCCGCCGCGTTCGCATCCAACCACATCAGGCAGCCCATCATGAGCACGATCGAGATCAAGGTTCCGGACATCGGCGACTTCGCCGAGGTCGAGATCATCGAGGTGCTGGTCGCCGCCGGGGATACGATCGGCGCCGAGCAGTCGCTGATCACCGTCGAGTCCGACAAGGCGTCGATGGAGATCCCCAGCTCGGCGGCCGGTGTCGTCCGCGAGATCAAGGTCCGGGTCGGTGACAAGGTCTCCGAAGGCTCGCTGATCCTGCTGCTCGAGGCCGCCGACGCGGGTGCGGCCGATCGACCCGCCGCGGCGCCTTCGTCGAAGGCCGCGGCCGACGCCCCGGTGGCACCGCCTGCGTCGCAGGCAGCCGCGGCGAAGCCCGCACCGGCCGCCGCGAAGACCGCCTCGGTCGACGCGGTGACCCCGGCAGCGGCCTTCAGCGGCGAGCCCGACCTGCGCTGCGCGATGCTGGTGCTCGGTGCGGGCCCCGGCGGATATTCGGCGGCGTTCCGGGCCGCCGACCTCGGCCTGGCGACGGTGCTGGTCGAGCGTTATCCGTCGCTCGGGGGTGTCTGCCTGAACGTCGGCTGCATCCCGTCCAAGGCACTGCTGCATGTGGCTGCGGTGATCGACGAGACCCGGCATTTCGAAGCGATGGGGGTGACGTTCGCCGCGCCGACGATCGATCTCGACAAGCTGCGTGCACACAAGGACAAGGTCGTCGGCAAGCTGACCTCGGGTCTGGCCGGCATGGCCAAGGCGCGCAAGGTGACCGTCGTGCGCGGCTACGGGCGTTTCCTCGATCCGCATCACCTGGAGGTCGAGGTGACCGCAGGTGCCGGCCAGCAACCGACGGGTGCCAGGCAGGTGATCCGGTTCGACCAGGCGATCATCGCGGCCGGTTCGATGCCGGTGCGCCTGCCGTTCCTGCCCGATGACCCGCGCATCGTCGACTCGACCGGCGCGCTGCAGCTGGCCGGTGTGCCGAAACGAATGCTGGTCATCGGCGGCGGCATCATCGGGCTGGAGATGGCCAACGTCTACTCGACGCTCGGTGCACGCATCGACGTGGTCGAGATGCTCGGCACGCTGATGACCGGTGCCGACCGCGACCTGGTCAAGGTCTGGCAGAAACACAATGCCGGCCGCTTCGACCGGATCATGCTCGAGACGCGTGCGGTGAAGGTCGAGGCGAGTGCCGAAGGCATCGACGTCTGGTTCGAGGGCAAGGGTGCGCCCGAGGGGCCGCAGCGTTATGACCTCGTGTTGTCGGCGGTGGGACGCATCCCGAACGGCGGCAAGATCGGTGCCGACAAGGCCGGCGTCGCGGTCACCGACCGCGGCTTCATCCCGGTCGACTCGCAGATGCGCACCGGGGTGTCGCACATCTTCGCGATCGGCGACGTCGTCGGCCAGCCGATGCTCGCGCACAAGGCGGTCCACGAGGCGCATGTCGCCGCCGAGGCGGCCGCCGGGCAGAAGAGCCACTTCGACGCGCGCGTGATCCCGTCGGTCGCCTACACCGACCCGGAGGTGGCCTGGGTCGGGTTGACCGAGGAAGAGGCCGCACGCCAGGGCGTCAAGCTGGGCAAGGCGACTTTTCCGTGGGCCGCTTCGGGCCGTGCGATCGCCAACGGGCGCGACGAGGGTTTCACCAAGCTGCTGTTCGACGAGTCGACCCATCGGCTGGTCGGCGGCGCGATCGTCGGCACGCACGCCGGCGACATGATCGGCGAGCTGGCGCTGGCGATCGAGATGGGCGCGGATGCAACCGACATCGGGCGCACGATCCATCCGCATCCGACCCTCGGCGAGTCGATCGGCATGGCCGCCGAGGTGTTCGAGGGCGTCTGCACCGACCTGCCGCCGGCGCGCAAGCGCTGAGCGCCGCCGGGCGGTCGGTGTTCGCGCGACGCACGCCGCGGCGGCGGGCCTTGCCGGCCGGCTGAACTGCTACCATCGATCGAGCGACACGTGCGGCGCGTCGCTTCGTGGCCGGTAGGTCCGGCCGGCATGGAGTCCCAGATGGGCAGCGTCAGCGTATTCATCGACGGCGAATCCGGCACCACCGGGCTGGGCATCCGCGAGCGGCTGCGCGGGGTCCCCGGCATCGAGGTGCGCAGCATCGCCCCCGAGCGGCGCAAGGACCCGGCCGCCAAGACCGAGCTGATGGCACAGGTCGACCTGGTCGTGTTGTGCCTTCACGATGACGCCGCGCGCGAGTCGGTCGCCCTGGTCGATTCGCTGGGTGCACGCGGCCCGAAGGTGCTCGATGCGAGCACCGCCCATCGGGTCGCCCCGGGATGGGTCTACGGCTTCGCGGAGCTCGGCCCCGGACAGGCCGAGGCGATCGCCGGCTCGCGCCGCGTGGCCAATCCCGGCTGTTATGCGACCGGTGCGATCGCCCTGCTCAGGCCGCTGGTGGGCGCCGGCCTGTTGCCGCCGGACACGCCGCTGGCGATCCATGCGGTCAGCGGCTACAGCGGCGGCGGGCGCCAGATGATCGAGGCCTACGAGGCGAAGACGGCACCGTCGTTCGAGTTGTACGCGCTCGGCCTGGAACACAAACACCTGCCGGAGATCGTCGCTCACGCCGGCCTGTCGCGGCGCCCGATCTTCGTGCCTTCGGTGGGCAACTTCCGCCAGGGCATGCTGGTGACGATCGGCCTGCACCTGGATCTGCTGCCGTCGCGTCCCACCGGTGCCGACCTGCAGCGTGTGTTCGCCGACCACTATCGCGGCAGCGAACTCGTCCGCGCGCAGGACCCAGGCGACAGCGGGCGCATCGAGCCCGAGGCACTCAACGGGACCGACCGGCTCGAGCTGTTCGTCCATCCGAACGTCAAACGGTCCCACGCGCTGCTCGTCGCCCGGCTGGACAACCTCGGCAAGGGCGCCTCGGGCGCGGCGGTGCAGAACCTGCGCCTCATGACCGGCGTCTGAACACCAGCCCGGAGCCGAGGACGACCATCACCGCGGTGACCGCGGCCGCCAGCAGCGGACTCGCGGCACCGGAGTCCTGCAGATGGCCGAGTCCGTTGGCGATGATCGACAGCACCAGCGGCGCGCCGGCCACCAGCGCACACAGTCGTCGTTCGTCGGGTTCGGCCGGCAGCGCGGCCAGCAGGCAGACGATCGTGGCGGCCAGCGCCGGCAGCAGCAGCGTCGCCAGCCCGACGAGGGGATCGCCGAGTCCCGCGTTGATGCCGGCGAGTGCCCCGCGGTCGATGTCCATCGTACGGCTCGACAGCCACGCGTAACCGCCGATGGCGACCGCCGCGCCGACCAGCGTCGCGAACACGGTCCAGGCCATCCGCAGCAGGTGCATCGTGTCTCCGAGGAGGTTGTCCGCCCATGGTAGCCGAGCCCGACGCCCGGTCGCGGCAGCGGGCGCCGGGCCCTGTCCGCATGCACCTGGAAAATCCCGATCGCCCTCGCCCGGGGTGATCCCTTATCATGCTGCCCACACGGCGCCGGGCGACCCCCGCGTGGCGCGCCGGTCATCTTCGAGCAACGGGGGGAGAGAGACCGCATGTCCAGCCTGATCGCTTTGGCCCATCGCATCGATGCCCTGAACACCTGGCTGGGCCGGCTCGCGGTCTGGGCGGCGTTCATCTCCTGCATGATCTCCGCCGGCAACGCGACGATCCGCTACCTGTTCGATCGCAGCTCCAACGCGTGGCTCGAGGCGCAGTGGTACCTGTTCGCCGTCACCGTGATGCTCGGTGCCTCGCTGGTGCTGCGGGTCAACGAACACGTGCGGGTCGACGTGCTCTACTCGCGGTATTCGTCGCGCCTGAAGGCATGGGTCGACCTGCTGGGCGTGATCTTCTTCCTGATGCCGGCGGCCTTGCTGATCGCGTACATGGCCTGGCCCTGGTTCCTCGAATCGTTCCAGCACGACGAGATGTCCAGCAATGCCGGCGGCCTCGTGCGCTGGCCGATGAAGATGCTGCTGCCGCTGGGCTTCGGGCTGCTCGCCCTGCAGGGAATCTCCGAGATCATCAAGCGCATCGGTTATCTGCGCGGGGTCTACGAGATGGACACCCACTACGAACGTCCGCTGCAGTAGACGGAGCGCGCACATGATAACGATGCAGAACATGGCGCCGCTGATGTTCGCGAGCCTGGTCGTGGTGATGCTGATCGGTTTCCCGGTCTCCTTCTCGCTCGCGGCGCTGGGACTGTTCGCGGGCTTCGTGTCGATCGAACTCGGCTTCTTTCCGACGCAGTACCTGGCCAACCTGCCGCTCAGGATCTTCGGCATCCTCTCCAACGACCTGTTGCTGGCGATCCCTTTCTTCACCTTCATGGGCGCGATCCTCGAACGCTGCGGCCTCGCCGAGGACCTGCTCGAAGGCACCGGGCAGCTGTTCGGGTCGATGCCCGGCGGGCTCGCCTACGCGGTGGTCATCGTCGGCGCGATCCTCGGCGCGATCACCGGCACCGTCGCGGCGTCGGTGATCGCGATGGGCGTGATCTCGCTGCCGATCATGATGCGCTACGGGTACAACATGCGGCTGGCCACCGGTGTGATCGCCGCCTCGGGCACGATCACGCAGGTGATCCCGCCGTCGCTGGTGCTGGTGGTGCTGGCCGACCAGCTCGGTCGTTCGGTCGGCGACATGTACAAGGGGGCGATCGGTCCGTCGATCGCACAGACCGCGATCTTCATGATCTACATCTTCGCGCTGTCGCTGATCAAGCCGAGCTACATGCCGCCGCTGCCGCCGGAGGCGCGCACGCTCAGCGGCTGGGCGCTGTGGGGGAAGGTGTTGTGGGGCATGGTGCCGTCGGTCGTGCTGATCTTCCTGGTGCTGGGGACGATCTTCATGGGCCTGGCGACGCCGACCGAGGCCGGCGCGATGGGGGCGGTCGGTGCGATGGTGCTGGCCGCGTTGCACAAGCGGCTGACCTGGGTGCTGGTGCGCCAGGCGATGGAGTCGACGATGCGGATCACCGCGATGGTGATCTTCATCCTGCTCGGCTCGACGGTGTTCTCGCTGGTGTTCCAGGGCGTCGACGGCGGAGTCTGGATCGAGCACATGCTGACCTCGGTGACGGGGGGCAGCCCGACCGCGTTCCTGATCGTCGTCAACCTGTTCGTCTTCTTCCTCGCGTTCTTCCTCGACTTCTTCGAGATCGCCTTCATCATCATTCCGCTGCTCGCGCCGGTCGCCGACAAGCTGGGCATCGACCTGATCTGGTTCGGCGTGTTGTTGTGTGTGAACATGCAGACCTCGTTCATGCATCCGCCGTTCGGCTTCGCGCTGTTCTACCTGCGCGGGATCGCGCCCAAGGAGGTCAAGAGCGCGGACATCTACCTGGGTGCGATCCCCTGGGTGTTCCTGCAGCTGATCCTGGTCGCGATCCTGATCTTCTGGCCGGGCATGGTCACGATGTGGCTCGACAAGACGGTCGAGACCGACCTCGACAAGGTGCGCATCGAGGTGCCGTCGTACGACGAGGATCCGGCGGATGCGCAGCCGTCGTCGCCGGCCAGGCCCGCGGCGCCCGGTGCGCCGCCGAAGCAACCCTGACCCGCATCCGGCCCGCGGGATCGCTCGCCGCCGAGGCGATCGACCCGCGGGTGCCCGCGGCGTTTCCCGGCATGCGTCAAATCCGGCGACGCCGGACGTACAATCGGCCGCAATCCCGCTCGTCGACACCCACTCGAGGGTCGGTGCGCCGCGCGCGACGACGCAGCAGGACACCGACCACCCCGACGCCGAATCGTGACCGTGCCGACATCGCGAACCGCGCCACTCGTCGCCTGCGCCGAGTGCGACCTGCTGCAGCAGTTGCCCGACGGCCTGACCGGTGCGGTGCGCTGCGCACGGTGTGGTGCACTGATCATGCGCCGTGCCCGGGCGGGCCTGGACCACACGCTGGCACTGGTGATCGCGGCCTTTCCCTTGTTGTTCCTCGCCAACTGGTATCCGCTGCTCGAGGTCGACCTGGGCGGACGCCCGAGTGCGGCGACGCTGATGGGTTCGGTGCTCGCGCTGCAGGAGCAGGGGACCTCGGTGGTTGCCGTGCTGGTGATGGTGACCACGATCGTCGTGCCCGCGCTGTACCTGGCATCGCTGCTGTATCTGCTGCTGCCGATCCGGCTCGGTCGGCGTCCGCGTGGCTTCAGCCGGGTGTTCCGAACGATCTGTGTGATCCGGCCCTGGGGCATGATCGAGGTGTTCCTGCTCGGCCTGCTGGTCTCGCTGGTCAAGCTCGCCAGCATGGCGTCGGTGGTCACGGGCATCGCGTTGTGGTCGTTCGCCGCGCTGATGGTGGTGCTGGCCTGGACGACGGCGGCGTTCGACACCCATGCATTGTGGGACGAGGCCGACCTGCTCGCGGGCGCCGAAGGCTGACCGGCATGGGTGCCGCCATCCACCCGGGGATGCCGCAGGGGCGCGGCCGATGATGTCGCTGCGAGCGGTCGACGCGGGACTGTTCAACTGCCGCTACTGCGGGTTGCTGAGCCGATCACCCGCCGTGTTGCCGGCCCGCCACGAGATGCGCTGCCCACGTTGCCAGGCGCGGATCTATGCCCGGATCCCGGGCAGCGTGGCGCGAACCTGGGCGTTCCTGCTGGCCGCCTATGCGTTGTACCTGCCGGCGAACCTGTTGCCTTTCATGCGGACGACGACGCTGTTCGGCGTCTACCACGACACGGTGATGAGCGGCATCGTCTACCTGTGGACCAGCGGCTCCTGGCTGGTGGCCGCGGTGGTGTTCGTGGCCAGCATCGTGGTGCCGCTGGCGAAGATGATCGCGCTCACGGTGCTGCTGCTGTCGGTGCACTGGCGTTCGCGTCGGTACGTGATCCAGCGCGCGCGCCTGTACCGCGTGCTCGAGGGCATCGGGCGCTGGTCGATGCTCGACATCTACGTCGCCGCGCTGCTGGTCGCGCTGGTGCAGTGGCCGGCGCTCACCGTGCAGGTCGAAGCGGGTGCGGTCGCGTTCGGCGCGGTGGTCGTGCTGACGATGGCCGCGACGCTGAGTTTCGATCCGCGGCTGATCTGGGATGCGCGCCGGGATCGGCTGCGGCGGGTCGCCGTCGACGGCGCGCTCGCGCCGGGACGCTGATGGTCGAGCCGAACGAGCCATCGCCACCGTCGGCGCGAGAGGCGTTGCCGCAGGCGGTGGTGGCGCCGCGACAGGGCTGGTCGCTGTCGCTGGTCTGGCTGGTGCCGCTGATCGCCGCCCTGGTCGGTGCCTGGATCGGCGCCAAGGCGATCCGCGAGCGTGGGCAGACGATCACGATCGCGTTCAGGACCGCCGAGGGTGTCGAGCCCGGCAAGACCAAGATCAAGTACAAGGACGTCGAGGTCGGCGAAGTGAAGACGATCGGGTTCTCGCCCGACCGATCCCAGGTGCTGGTCTCCGCCGAGATCGCGCGGCCGATGCGATCGATGCTGGTCGACGACACCCGCTTCTGGGTCGTGCGGCCGCGGGTCGCGGTCAGCGGCATCTCCGGGCTGGGCACGCTGCTCTCGGGTGCCTACATCGGCGTGGACGTGGGCAAGTCCGATGACCCGCGGACCGAGTTCGTCGGTCTCGAGGTGCCGCCGGTGGTCGTCGGTGACGACCCCGGGCGCCACTTCCTGCTGCGCGGACTGGATCTCGGTTCACTCGACATCGGCTCGCCGGTGTACTACCGGCGGATCGAGGTCGGCCGGGTCACGGCCTTCGAACTGGGCGCCGACGGCAAGGCGGTCGAGGTGCGCATCTTCGTCAAGGCGCCGTTCGATCAGTACGTGCGGCGCCAGACCCGGTTCTGGAAGGCGACCGGCGTCGACCTGCGCTTCGACGCGAGCGGGCTGGCGGCCGATTTCGAGTCGCTGACGACGCTGGTCATCGGCGGGGTCGCGTTCCTGACGCCTGACGACGCGTTCCAGGGGGAACCGCCCGACCCGGAGTTCACGTTCATCCTCGCCGAGGACCGGCAGAGCGCGATGAAGCTGCCCGACCTGGTGGTCGAACGGGTCGTGATGTACTTCGAGGAATCGTTGCGTGGCCTGACGCCGGGGGCGACGGTCGACTTCCGCGGCATCGCGATCGGCGAGGTCAGGGAACTCGGCCTGGAGTACACGGCTTCGGGCAAACGGCCGGTGCGCCAGCCGGTGGTCGTCGATCTCTACCCGGAGCGCCTGCGACCGACCCATGGCACCGCCGGCGACCGGGCGGCGGCGGCCGCGCCGATCCGCGAGACGCTGCAGCGACTGGTCGCGCGCGGCCTGCGGGCACAACTGCGCAGCGGCAGCCTGCTCACCGGCCAGCAGTACGTCGCCATCGATTTCTTCGGACAGACATCGCCGGTGACCTTCGATGCGACCCGCACGCCGCTGGAGATTCCCACGGTGCCGGGCACACTCGAGGATCTGCAGGTGACGCTGGCGCGGATCGCACACACCATCGAACGATTGCCGCTGCAGCAGATCGCCGGCGAGACCCGCGACGGACTGCGCGGATTGAAGACCACGCTCGCGAGCACCGATCGGCTGATCCGGCAGCTCGAACGCGACGTCGGGCCGGAACTGAAGGCCGCGATCACCGATGGCCGCAAGGCGATCCAGGGTGCCGAGCGGGCGCTGGCCGCGGCCGAACAGACGATGGCCGGCGCGCAGCGGATGATCGGTGCCGGCGAGAAGGCGCTCGATCCCTCCGCGCCGTTGCAGCAGGATCTGCGCGGCACGTTGCGTGAACTGTCGCGATCGGCGCGGTCGCTGCGCACACTCGCCGATCTGCTCGAGCGCCATCCGGAGGCGTTGTTGCGCGGCAAGCCGGAGGATTCCAGATGAGCCGACGATGCCGGCGGGCAACGGCCGCCGCGCCGATCGTGGCTGCGGCGCTCGCGCTGACCGCGGGCTGCACGAGCACACCGGCCCGGTTCCACACCCTCGATGCCGCCTCGACGCCGGCGACGACGGCCACCGCCGCCGATCGCCCGGGTGCGCCCGTGCTCGCGGTCGGGCCGGTGACGGTGCCCGAACTCGTCGACCGGCCTCAGCTCGTGCTGCGCGGCCCGGGCTCGCGGGTGACGATCCTGGAGTCGCAACGCTGGGCCGAGCCCCTCGCCGACGGGGTCACCCGTGTGATCGTGCGATCACTGGCCGAGGCGATGCCCGATGCGGTGGTCATGCCGGCGTCGACCGTGCTCGCGGCGGCCTGGCGGTTGCAGGTCGACGTGACCGCTCTCGACGTCGATGCCGGGCGGGCGACGGTCGAACTCGCCTGGTCGGCGCAGTCCCGCGAGCGCACGGGCGACACGGGTGGCACGATCAGCGGCCACGCGATCGAATCCGAGCCGGTCGCCGCCCAGGACGTCGACGGGTTCATCGAGGCCCAGCGGCGCGCGCTCCAGCGCGCGGCTTCACGGATCGCCAGGGCCATCGGCGCGTCGATCAGGCCGCCGGCATCGCGGCCCGCCGTCACCGGCTCGCCAGGCGACGGGCGACCGGGCCGCGGGCCGGCCTGAGCCGGCGTTCCGAGCCACGGCCGCCGCCATCGACCTGGCACGGATCGCCGCGGTCGAGTCGAACGGGCCCACCAACGACGAAGGCCCCGCGAGGGGCCTTCGTCGATCCGTCGGCAGATCGCGGCGCAGGCGCCGCGAAGACGATCAGCCGCGCCGGGTGCCGGCCATGAAGTCGTCGAACGAATTCTCCGTCACACGGAACCAGGTGATCTGGTCGCGCTGGAAGCCGAAGTATTCGTCGTAGATCTTCTTGAACTCGGCGTTCTTCGCGTTGGTCTCGGCGTAGAGCTCCTGGGCCGCCTTGTAGCAGGCATCGAGCACCGGCCTCGGGAACGGCTTGAGCACGGTGCCGCTGGACACCATCCGCTTGAGCGCGGCCGGATTCTGCGCGTCGTACTTGGCCGTCATGTACATGTTGCCCTCGTAGCAGGCGGCTTCGAGGATCGCCTTGTAGTCCGGGGGCAGCGAATCCCAGGCTTTCTGGTTGACCTGCACGTGCAGCGCCGGACCACCTTCCCACCAGCCGGGGTAGTAGTAGTTCTTGGCGACCTTGTTGAAGCCGAGTTTCTCGTCGTCGTACGGACCGACCCACTCGGCCGCATCGATCGTGCCCTTCTCGAGCGCCGGGTAGATGTCGCCGGCGGCGAGCTGCTGCGGCACTGCGCCGAGCTTGCTGATCACCTGGCCCGCGAAGCCGCCGATGCGGATCTTCAGGCCCTGCATGTCCTCGACGGTGTTGATCTCCTTGCGGTACCAGCCGCCCATCTGGGCGCCGGTGTTGCCGCACAGGAGCGACACGACATTGCTCTTCTTCGTGAACTCGTTGAACGACTTCTCGCCGCCGCCGAAGTACCACCAGGCGTTGTACTGGCGGCAGTTCAGCCCGAAGGGCACCGCGGTACCGAACGCCCAGGTCGGATCCTTGCCGATGTAGTAGTAGGGCGCGGTGTGACCGGCCTCCACGTTGCCGGTCTGCACGGCATCGAGCACCTGGAGGCCAGGGACGATCTCGCCGGCGGCGTGCACCGAGATCTGGAACTTGCCGCTGGTGGCCGCCGAGACCCGCTTGGCTGCAACTTCGGCCGCCCCGTAGATGGTGTCCAGGCTCTTCGGGAAGCTCGAGGCCAGGCGCCAGCGGACCGCGGGCTGGGCCCTGACGATCGCCGGCGCGCCGAGGATCGTGCCGGCAGTGGCGGCACCGACGCCGGCCTTGGTGATGAACGAACGACGTTGCATGAAGTCTCCTAGGTGGAAAGGACGCCGGTCTGCGGCCTGCAGAAATCAACGGCTCGATGGACTTGCGGATGACCGCGCCGATGTCAGCGGGTGGGCTCGGCGTCGGCCGCTGGGCCGGGTGGCGGCGATTCTAGGCTGCACCCTGGCGTGCGGCAACTAGGGACTATCCCGTGGCGACTTCGGCCATCGGCGTCGGTGGGCACGGGCCGTCGATCAGGTGTCGGCGCCGGCGATATTGCGACGCAACATCGCCGGCGATCGCGGGGGTGACGGCCGCGATGCGGCGCCGATGCAACGATCGAACGCCGCCCGCCGGGGGCCGGCCCGGCGCCCTTGCGGTGGACTCAGTCGACCAGCCGGCGGCGGGCGCGTTCGACCGCTGCCTGCACCTGGACCGGCGCGGTGCCGCCCGGATGGTCGCGGGCCGCGATCGAGCCCTCGAGTGTCAGCACCTGGAACACGTCCTCGCCGATCAGCGCACTGAAGCGCTGCAGTGTCGCCAGCGGCAGCGCCGGCAGGTCGACGCCGGCCTCGGCGGCGTGGCGCACCGCGCGCGCGACCGCCTCGTGGGCGTCGCGAAACGGAAGCCCCTTGCGCACCAGGTAGTCGGCGAGGTCGGTCGCGGTCGAGAATCCTTCGCTGGCCGCCAGACGCATCCGTCGGGCATCCACGCGCAGCCCGGCGATCAGGTCGGCGAAGATGCGCAGCGTGTCGAGCACCGTGTCGGCGGTGTCGAACAGCGGCTCCTTGTCCTCCTGGTTGTCCTTGTTGTACGCGAGCGGTTGTGCCTTCATCAGCGTCGCCAGCCCCACCCAGTGGCCGAACACGCGCCCGGTCTTGCCGCGCGCGAGTTCCGGCACGTCCGGATTCTTCTTCTGCGGCATGATCGACGAGCCGGTGCAGAAACGGTCGGGAAGATCGATGAAGCCCACGCGCGGCGACATCCAGAGCACCAGCTCCTCGGACAGCCGGGACAGGTGGATCATGATCACGCTGGCCGCCGAGCAGAACTCGATCGCGAAGTCGCGATCCGACACCGCGTCCAGCGAGTTCTCGCACAGGCCGTCGAAACCGAGCTCGCGGGCGACCCGCTCGCGATCGATCGGGTAGGTGGTGCCGGCGAGTGCACCGGCACCGAGCGGCAGCCGGTTGACCCGGCGTCGGCAGTCGACCAGGCGCTCCTCGTCGCGGGCGAACATCTCGACGTACGCCATCAGGTGGTGGCCGAACGTCACCGGCTGTGCGACCTGCAGGTGGGTGAAGCCGGGCATCACGGTGGCCGCGAACTCGTCGGCGCGGGCCACGAGTGCACGTTGCAGCTCGCGCAGCGCCCGGTGGATCTCGTCGATGGTCGCGCGCAGCCAGAGCCGGATGTCGGTGGCGACCTGGTCGTTGCGCGAGCGCGCGGTGTGCAGCCGCTTGCCGGCGTCGCCGACGAGCTCGGTCAGCCGTTTCTCGATGTTCAGATGCACGTCCTCGAGATCGATCGACCACTGGAAGCGGCCGGCCTCGATCTCGGCGGCGATGGCCGCCAGACCTGTCTCGATCGAACCAACATCGGCGCCGCTCATCAGCCCGCAGGCGCCGAGCATCCGTGCGTGGGCCAG
>CADEEH010000110.1 GCA_902826305.1 uncultured Burkholderiales bacterium | reverse complement strand
GCCGCGCCCGGTTGATCTCGTTGAAGAAGAACACCGACAGCGCCTCGCCGCCGCGCAGGATCGGCCCCGGATCGACCCGCGGATTGCCGTCCTTGTCGACGTAGGTGTGGTAGATCAGGTCCCCGGGCATCATGTCGACGCTGCCTTCGACCCGTTCGTAGTTGCCGCCGATCACGCGCGCACACGAACGCAGCAACGTGGTCTTGCCGACACCGACGTCGCCCTCGAGCAGCGCGTGCCCGCGGGCGAAGACCGCGATCAGCAGCAGGCGCACCGCCCGCTTCTGGCCGATGACCGCCTGGTTGATCGTCGCCTCGATGTCCAACGCCCGCGCGTGCCAGTCGCCCAGCAGACTGTCGGGTGCGTTCATGTGCCCTCGCGTTCCGTGTTTGAATTGTGTCGCGCGGGTGCCCATCCGGTGCCGCGCTGGTCTCCGCCAGCCCAGCATGCTACATCGAGCCATCACCATTGCCGAAGTGATCCGTGTCGCGGCGATCGTCTCCATCATGTCGATCGTCTCCGGGTTCGCCGCGCCGGCCGCGGGCGAGGGCATGGTGGTCGCCCAGGCCCTGCCTGCACCCGTCCGGGATGGCCCATCGTCCGGCGTGACACCCGCTGCGATCACGCCGCTGCCGGTCAGGCAGGTGGCCCCCGGTGTGTTCGTGTCGTTCGGCGTGCACGAGGAGATCGAACCCGGCAACGACGGCGCGATCAGCAACATCGGTTTCATCGTCGGCTCGCGTTGTGTCGCGGTGGTCGACACCGGCGGCTCGGCGCGGACCGGGCGCCGGTTGCGGGCGGCCATCGTCGCGGCGACGGACCGGCCGGTGTGCCATGTGATCAACACCCACGTCCATCCCGACCATGTCTTCGGCAATGCAGCATTCAGTGCCGACAGCCCCGAATTTGTCGGTCATGCAAAGCTGAAAGCCGCGTTGCTGCAACGCGCCATCGTCTACCGGCGGGCACTCGACCGCACCCTCGGTGACGCGGCCGAAGGCTCCGACATCGTCGTGCCGACCCGCGAGATCCGTGACACCGAGACCATCGACCTCGGCGATCGGGTGCTGCGCCTTCGCGCCTGGCCCACAGCCCACACCGACAACGACCTGACCGTGTTCGACGAGCGGACCGGCACCCTGTTCACCGGCGACCTGCTGTTCGACGGCCATCTGCCGGTGGTCGACGGCTCGGCGCGCGGCTGGCTGAAGGTGATGGCGGTGTTCGCCGGCTGGCAGGGGGCCGAGGCGCCAAGGCAGGTGATACCCGGCCATGGCGACGGCGCGGATTGGCGCGAGGCGCTCGAGCGCCAGCGGACCTACGTCGGCGACCTCGTGACCCGGGTGCGCGCCGACATCCGCGACGGGCGTTCGCTGCGCGACTCGGTCGCGACACTCGGCGCGCTCACGCCCGACGGATGGTCGCTGGTCGATGCCTTCCACCGCCGGAACATCACCGCGGTATACGCGGAGCTAGAATGGGAGTGACTGCGGAGGGCAGCAAATGACAACCACGAGACAGCGCCGGACGATCCTGGGCCTGGGCGCCTGCCTGGCATTCGCCACGGCCGCGCCGGCCTGGGCGCAGAAGGACAACCCGGACAACGAACGTTGGCTGTCGATCCGCAATTCGGCCTTCGCCGGCCGCACGCTGATCGACGACACCACGGGCAAGGTGGTCGAACTCGATGTGCCGGTGCGCGCGGAGGATGCGGCGGTGGTGCCGATCGCGATCCGCACGAAGATCGAGCAGCGACCGGATCTGCACGTCCGGAAGCTGACGCTGGTGATCGACAACAATCCGTCGCCGATGGGTGCGGTCTTCAACTTCACGCCGGCTGCGGGTCGCGCCGAGATCGAGACCCGCGTGCGGATCGAGGAGTACACGAACGTGCGGGCGATCGCGGAGACCAGCGACGGCAAGCTGTACATGGCCCGCAAGTTCGTCAAGGCGTCGGGAGGCTGCTCCGCACCGGCGGGCAAGGACCTGGCCGAGGCGATGTCGCGGATCGGCAAGATGCGCTTCAAGCTCGGCGATCCGACCGACGACGGCCAGCCGACGCAGGCGACGCTGATGATCAGCCATCCGAACGTGTCCGGCCTGGCCATGGACCAGGTGAGCCGGCTGTATGCGCAGCCCCATTTCGTGCGCAGCGTCGAGGTGACCTACGACGGCAAGCCGATCATGAACGCCGAGTTGGACTTCACGATCAGCGAGAACCCGCACTTCCGGTTCTTCTTCGTGCCGAGCGGCAATGGTGAATTGAAAGCGCGGGTGATCGACTCCAACGACATGAAGTTCGAGTCGTCGATCCAGTATCGGCCGCGCGGCTGAGCACACCACCCGCGCGTTTCCGGGCCCGCCGCGCGAGGCGGGTGCGGCTGCCGCCGCTCCAGCGCGACGGCGCTTCGCGGCGCGGACCGTGCCGCCCCGAGGGACCGCCCGGTCAGTGCCCCACGTTGCAGGTCTTGCGCGCGGCCCCGACGACCTCGCGGTACTGCTTGGCCATGTCCCTGGCGCTGGGCGCGTCGCGGAAGACGCCGGCACGCTCGCCGCCCATGCCCTGGTAACGCGCCGTCGACGAACCGTCCACGTACTGTTCGTAGTCGAGGCGCTTGGCGATCTCGTCGATCGCACACGAGCACTTGTACAGATGCCCGTAGTCACCGCCGTTGTTGCGCATGCACTCGAGCACGAACTCGACCCGGTCGGCGGTCGGATAACCGCCGTTGGCCACGGCCTTGCCGCGTTTGTCGGCGCCCTTGTCGGCCGTCGGCGACGGTTTGCCCGCCTGCGCGAACGACGTCCCCGCCGCCAGCCCGATCGTCATCATCAGCGCACTTGCCACGAACCGGCGCAACCACACCGCACCGGTCGTCAGACCCATACAATCCCGCACCACATCCTCCTCTGAAGTCCGACGTGCCCGGAGTGCCATCCCCAGGTCTGCCCGCCCGCATCGGCGCGGGCGGCATGTTGCCCGCCGCGTTGACCGGTGCGCTGCTCGCCGTGCTGGTCGGATGTGCAACGCCGCCCGACCCGACGAAGGAAGTACCGACGGCATCCTCGGTCATCGGGTGCAACCAATGCGGCCGATGGCAGCAGGTGGGTCCCGACGATTATGCCGCAATCGCCGGGACCGGCCCGGTCGACGGCCACAACGCAGGTGCGGTCGGAAACGCCGGGCTGGTCATCGGCCCCGACGGGGTGCTGCTGATCGGCACCGGCTCGAGTCCGGTGCACGGTGCCGCCCTCGATGCCGCCGCCCGGCGTGTCACCGGTCGCCGGATCGCGGCCGCGGTCAACCTGCAGGCTTCACCGGAACACGTGCTCGGCAACGGTGGACTGCGTGCGCAGCACATTCCGGTGTTCGCCCATCGCGACACCGAACGCTTCATGCAGCGCAACTGCGAGCGCTGCATCCGCGACGTCCGCAACGACACCGGCGTCGAGGACACCTCATCGGCAACGATCGACCTGCCCGACCGATTGCTCGACGGCGACGTCACCGACCTGTCGACCGGTCGCGCGATCGACATCCTGTCTCTCGGCCATACCTACCAGCCCGGCAGCCTGGTCGTCGTCGACCGGCTCCACGGTGTCGCATTCACCGGCAACCTGGTCTCGCTCGATCGCGTGCCCGACGTGGCCAATGCGGATCTCGACCGATGGCTCGCGGCGCTGGATCGGATCCGGCAGCTCGGCGTGCACACGATCGTGCCCGGCTTCGGACCGGTCTCACCGGTCGACAGGACGAGTGAACTCGCCAGGTATCTGACGAACCTGCGCGATGCGGTCGGCCGATCGTTCGAGGCCGGACGATCGCTGCAGGCGACACAGCGCGAGGCGGCATTGCCGGCGTATGCAAAGTGGGCGATGTACGACCGGCTGCATCCGAAGAACGTGCAGCGCGTGTATCTGCAGCTCGAAGCCGCCGAGCTGTCGAAGCCCGGCCGCTGATTCCCCGACGAGCGCCTTCAGCGCGTGAACAGCGCCGACAGTGCGACGCCGGGATCGGGCGCGCGCATGAACGCCTCGCCGACCAGGAACACGTCGACGCCGGCCGCGCGCATCCGCGCGACGTCCTCGGGCCCGAGGATTCCACTCTCGGTGACGACCGTGCGACCCGGCGGGATCCGCGGCAGCAGGTCGATCGTCGTCTGCAGCGACACCTCGAAGGTGCGCAGATCACGGTTGTTGATGCCGATCAGCGGCGATGACAGCGCGGCAGCCCGCTCGAGTTCGGCCGCATCGTGGACCTCGACCAGCACGTCCATGCCGAGCCCCAGCGCACAGGCCTCGAGTTCACGCAACGCCCCGTCGTCCAATGCGGCGACGATCAGCAGCACACAATCGGCACCCGCCGCGCGGGCCTCCCAGAGCTGGTACGGGTCGACGACGAAGTCCTTGCGCAGCACCGGCAGCAGACACGCGCCGCGGGCGCGCGCCAGGTCGTCGAGCCCGCCCTGGAAGAACTGACGGTCGGTCAGCACCGACAGGCACGCGGCACCGGCGCGTTCGTAGGCCCGGGCGATCGCCTCGGGATCGAAGTCGGCGCGCAGCACCCCCTTGCTCGGGCTCGCCTTCTTCACCTCGGCGATGACCGCCGCCGAGCCCGACTCGAGTGTCGATCGGATCGCGCCGAGGAATCCGCGCGGATGCACCGCCGCCCCGGTCATCGAGCAGCTCGCCTCGGCCTGCCGGCGCAGCGTCGATGCGTCGACACGTCGCCGGGCCGCGGCGACCTCCTCGTGTTTGACCTCGAGGATCCGGCGCAGGATGTCGGGTACACCCGTGTTCATCGGATCCCCGCGATCAGCGCTTGAGCGCCGAGGTGAAGCGGACGTAGGCGTCGAGCTTCGCACGCGCCGCGCCGCCGGCGATCGCCTCGCGGGCGCGCTCGATGCCGGCCTCGATGGACGGCACCACTCCGGCCGCGAACAGGCCCGCCCCGGCGTTGAGCGCGACGATCTCGCGCGCGGTCCCCGGCTTGTTGTCGAGTGCCTCGATCAGCATCGCCTTGGACTCGGCGGCGCCGTCGACCTTCAGGCCGCGATTGCTGACCATCTGCAGGCCGAAGTCCTCCGGATGGATCTCGTACTCGCGCACGCGCCCGTCGACCAGTTCGCCGACCATCGTCGCCGCGCCGAGCGAGATCTCGTCCATGCCGTCCTTGCCCCAGACGACCAGCGCACGACTCGCGCCGAGTGCCTCGAGCACGCGGACCTGGATGCCGACCAGGTCCGGATGGAACACCCCCATCAGGATGTTCGGCGCACCCGCCGGATTGGTCAGTGGCCCGAGGATGTTGAAGATCGTGCGCACGCCGAGTTCCTTGCGGATCGGAGCCACGTTCTTCATGGCCGGGTGATGGTTCGGCGCGAACATGAAGCCCATGCCGGTCTCCTCGATCGCGGCGGCGACCTGCTCCGGCGTCAGCATGATGTTCACACCCAGCGCCTCGAGCACGTCGGCGCTGCCCGAGGAGCTGGACACGCCGCGGTTGCCGTGTTTGGCGACCCTTGCGCCGGCGGCGGCGACGACGAACATCGACGCGGTCGAGATGTTGAACGTGTGTGCACCGTCGCCCCCGGTGCCGACGATGTCGACCAGGCGTTCGGTCGAGGTCACCGGCACCTTTTTGGCGAACTCGCGCATCACCTGCGCGGCGGCGGTGATCTCGCCGACGGTCTCCTTCTTGACGCGCAGCGCGGTGATGATCGCCGCGGCCATCACCGCGGTCATCTCGCCGCTCATGATCTGGCGCATGATCTTGAGCATCTCGTCGTGGAAGATCTCGCGATGCTCGATCGCACGCTGCAGCGCCTCGGTGGCGGTGATGGGCATGACGGACTCCTTGTTCGTCGGCGGTCGGATGTTCGGGGGGCCGATCAACGGGACCGGCCGAGGAAGTTGGCCAGCATCGTGTGGCCGTGTTCGGTGGCGATCGACTCCGGGTGGAACTGCACGCCCTCGACCGGCAGTTCGCGGTGCCGTACGGCCATGATCTCGCCGTCGTCGGTCCACGCGGTCACCTGCAGGCACGAGGGCATCGTCGAACGCTCGATCGCCAGCGAGTGGTAGCGGACCACCTCGAACTGTTCGGGCAGCCCCGCGAACACCCCGCCGCCGAGATGTGTGATCCGGTCGGTCTTGCCGTGCATCACCCGTTTCGCACGCACGACACGTGCGCCGAACGCCTGCCCGATCGCCTGGTGGCCCAGGCACACGCCGAGGATCGGCACCTTGCCGGCGAAGCGCGTGATCGCCGCCAGCGACACGCCGGCCTCGTTCGGTGTGCACGGTCCCGGCGAGACGACGATCGCCTCGGGCGCGAGCTCCTCGATCCCGGCGAGATCGATCGCGTCGTTGCGCAGCGTGGTCACCGCCGCGCCGAGTTCACCCAGGTACTGGACCAGGTTGTAGGTGAACGAGTCGTAGTTGTCGATCATCAGCAGGCTCATCACACCACCTCTCGCCGCATCCGACGCGCATGCGACACGCGCCTCGCCGTCAATGCAGCGTGTTCAACCGTCAATCGGAATCCGGTCGCGACGGCCATGGGCGCGCATCGATCATCGACGACATGCCGAATGCAATCGCACCTCGCCTGTCGTTCGCGAACCGCCGCCTGTCGCCGCTGCTCGTGGCGTCGGTCGCGCTCGTGCTCGGCGCGTGCGGCGGCAGCGGGGACCAGGGCGAACCGTCGCCGCTCGGCGTGCAGACCCGCGACGTCGATCCGCAGACCGCGGCGGTGATGCTCGCCAACGAGACCGTCAAGCGGGTCAACGAGGCGCGCGCGGTCAGGCGCACCTGCGGCACGCAGGAGTTCGAGCCCGCCGGACCGGTCAAGTGGAACGTCGATGCCGAGCAGGCGGCGCTGGCGCAGTCGACCTGGATGCAGACCCAGAACGTGTTCAGCCATCACGGCGCCAACGACGGCACCGTCGCGGAGCGACTGACCGACGCCGGGTATGCGTGGAGCACCGCGGCCGAGAACATCGCCGCCGGCTATCCGGACCTGGACGCGGTCATGAAGGGCTGGCTCGAGAGCCCGGGGCACTGCGTGAACATCATGAACGCGGCGATGGTCGACCTCGGCCTGTCGTTCGTCGCCGGCCAGGGCGGCAACACGTACCGCACCTATTGGACGATGGTCCTCGCGCGGCCGCGCTGATTCAGCCTTCACGGCTGAGTCCTTCTTCGACCATCTCCGCGGCGCGCAGCACCGCACGCGCCTTGACTTCGGTCTCCTGCCACTCGCTCTGCGGTACCGAGTCGTAGACGATGCCCGCCGCCGCCTGTACATGCAGCATCCCGTCGCGAACGACACCGGTGCGGATCGCGATCGCGACATCCATCTCGCCCGAGTAGCTCAGGTAGCCGCAGGCGCCGCCGTAGATGCCGCGTTTGGTCGGCTCGAGTTCGTCGATGATCTCCATCGCCCGCACTTTCGGCGCCCCGGTCAGGGTCCCGGCCGGAAAGGTCGCGCGCAACACGTCGATCACGTCCATGCCCGGCTGCAGCAGGCCCTCGACGTTGGAGACGATGTGCTGAACGTGGGAGTACTTCTCGATCACCATCCGTTCGGTGACCCGGACCGAGCCGGTGCGTGCGATGCGCCCGATGTCGTTGCGCGCGAGATCGATCAGCATCAGGTGCTCGGCCCGCTCCTTCGGATCGGCGAGCAGTTCGTCGGCGAGCGCCTGGTCCTGCTGCGGCGACAGGCCGCGCCGGCGTGTACCCGCGATCGGCCGGATCGTGACCTTCGAGCCTTCGGGTGAATCCTCCTGCCGGACCAGGATCTCGGGTGATGCGCCGACGACCTGGAACGCGCCGAAGTCGTAGTAGTACATGTAGGGCGACGGATTGATCGAGCGCAGCGCGCGGTACAACGACAGCGGCGAGTGTGCGTACGGCTTGCGCAGGCACTGGCCGACCTGCACCTGCATCAGGTCGCCGGCGACGATGTATTCCTTCGCACGCGCCACCGCGGCCAGGTAGTCGTCGCGCGCGAAGTCGCGGCGGATCTCGCTTTCGGCGTGGCGCCCGCCTTCGGGTTCGATCGCCGGGCGCGACAGTCGTGCCTTCAGCTCGCGCAGGCGACGGGTCGCGTTCTGGTAGGCCTCGGGCTGTCCCGGATCGGCATAGACGATCAGGTAGAGCACGCCGCGCAGGTTGTCGACGATCGCGAGTTCGTCGACCTCCATCAGCAGCACCTCGGGCGCGCCGACCGGATCGGGTTTGGTCGACGGTCCGAGCCGCGGCTCGATGTGGCGCACGACGTCGTAGCCGAAGTAGCCGGCGAGCCCGCCGCAGAACCGCGGCAGTCCCGGACGTACCGCGACCCGGAAGCGGGCGCGGTACTGGCGCAGGAACACCAGCGGATCGCCGTCGGCGGTTTCGACCACCGCGCCGTCGCGCAGCACTTCGATGCAACGGCCGGTCGAACGCACCAGCGTGCGGGCAGGCAGGCCGATGAACGAGTAACGGCCGAAGCGTTCACCGCCGACCACCGACTCGAGCAGGAACGTGTTGGCGCGATGCCCGGCGTCGTTCAGCTTCACGTACAGCGACAGCGGCGTGTCGAGGTCGGCCAGGCATTCGAGCAGCAGCGGGATCCGATTGAACCCTTGCGCCGCGAGCGCTCTGAACTCCATTTCGGTCATGCGTACTCCCGGGAATCGAGGGATCGCCGGTCAGGCGGGCGCCCGGTGCGGGCGCGAGTCACGTTCGGGCGGCACCGGGACGAACCACCGGGCCGGGGCTGGGCCGTTTCAGCGCCAGCGCCACCAGTGCCAGGACTGCGACGCCCGGCCGGGCCAACCTTCGTGACGAATACGCATTCGAATGTTCCTGCGGGACCGGGCACCGAACGGCCCGAACTGCCTTGCGTGCTTCGCGGACGCCGCCTCACGGATTCAACAGGCGCGCGGCATCCAGGAGCGTGGCGACTATACCATCAACGTCGAGCGATCGTACATCCTGCCCCTCGTTGTAGCCGTAGGGCACGGCCAGCACGCGCATGCCGGCGGCGCGGGCCGCCGCCGCGTCGTTCAGCGAGTCCCCGATCGCCAGGATCCGCGCCGGCTCCATGCCGAACGCGGCCGCGACATGGTGCATCGGCAGCGGGTCGGGTTTCCTGGCCGGCAGCGTGTCGCCGCTGACCACCAGCTCGAAGAACGGTGCCAGGCCGGTCGTCCGCAGCAACGGTTCGGTGAACATCGCCGGTTTGTTCGTCACGCAGGCCAGCCGCAGGCCGGCGTCCCTGAACGCGGTCAGCCCCTCGACGACGCCGGGGAACGGGCGTGCGCTGCGGCCGTTCTCGCGCAGGTAGTGCCGCTTGAACAAGGCCATCGCCCGGGCGTGGTCGTCGGCCGGCGCGCGGCCGTCGAGATCGTCGGTCAACGCACGGTGGACCAGCACCTCGGCGCCCTTGCCGACGAACGAGACGATCCGGTCGAACGGAAGCGCGGGCCGGCCGATCTCGTCGAGCACCGCGTTGGTCGCCGCGACCAGGTCCGGCGCCGTGTCCAGGATCGTCCCGTCGAGATCGACGATGACCCCGGCGATCCGTGACCAGTCGTTGTGCGCGTTCATCGTTTTGCGTTAGTGTCTCGAGTCGGGGATCGCAGGGGCAGGCGCACCCTGCAGGGTCGTGCACGCGGCTCCGCGATCCGCCTGATCCGCCCGCCTGATCCGCCCGCGTGTGCAGCCGCTAGCCTACCGCAAACCCGACCGATGAACCTGGCCAACCTGATCGAGGCAACGGCGTCGCGCCGGCCTGCGTCACCGGCGGTCACCCACGGCGCGACGCGCTGGACCTACGGCGAGTTCGCGCGACGTGTCGCCGGCACCGCCGCCGCGTTGCGATCGCTGTCCGGCATGCGGGCCGGCGACCGGATCGGCATCGCCATGGAGAACGGCGCCGGGTTCCTGCAGGTGTTGTGCGCCTGCTGGCACGCCGGCCTGTGTCCGGTGCCGATGAACGCGAAGCTGCACCCGCGCGAGTTCGGCTATTGCCTGCGCGACTGCGGTGCGCGCGCCTGCTTCGCCTCACCGGCGCTGCAGCCGGGACTGCGCGCCGAGATCGCGCCCGATGAACCGATCGTGATCATCGAGGCCGACGACCCTTGCATCGACCGCCTCGCCGCCACCGCGCCGATGCCGCCGGCCGAGCGTCACGCCGACGACCCGGGCTGGATCTTCTACACCAGCGGCACCACCGGCCAGCCCAAGGGCGCTACGCTGACCCAGCGCAACCTGCTGTTCATGACGTTCGCGTATTTCGCGGACATCGATCAGCTCGACGAACGCGACACGATCGTCCACGCGGCGCCGCTGTCCCACGGGTCGGGGCTGTACGCATTGCCTCACCTGGCCCGCGGTTCACACCAGGTGATCCCCGCTTCCGGCCGCTTCGGCGCCGGCGAGGTGTTCGAGCTGATCACACGCTGGCAGCGGGTGTCCCTGTTCGCGGCGCCGACGATGGTCGTGCGCATGCTCGACGACGGCGGCGTCGGCCACGTCCGCCACGACCACCTGCGCACGATCATGTATGGCGGCGGACCGATGTACGTCGCCGACCTGAAACGGGCCATCGAACGCTTCGATGCCCGCCTGTTCCAGATCTACGGCCAGGGTGAAAGTCCGATGACGATCACCGGGCTGCCGCAACACGCACATCGGGTGGCGCTGGAAGCCGGCGACGACGCGATGCTCGCCTCGGCGGGCTGGCCACGGTTCGGCATCGAGGTCCGGATCGCCGATGACGACGGAAATACCCTCGAGGCCGGCCGCCCGGGCGAGATCGTGACCCGCAGCGACTGCGTGATGGCCGGCTACTGGAATCGGCCCGAGGCCAACCGCTCGACGCTGCGCGACGGATGGCTGTTCACCGGCGACGTCGGTTCGATCGACGAACGCGGCCTGCTGACGATCCGCGACCGTTCGAAGGACATGATCATCTCGGGCGGCTCGAACATCTATCCGCGCGAGATCGAGGACGTGCTGCTGGAAGATCCGCGGGTCGCCCAGGCGAGTGTGGTCGGCGTCGCACATCCCGAATGGGGCGAGGAGGTGGTGGCGTTTGTCGTCGCGACTGCCGGCGCGCCGCTCGATGCGGAGACGCTGGACGCGTTGTGCCTGGCGCGGATCGCGCGCTACAAGCGGCCGAGGCGCTACCTGTTCGTGGACGACCTGCCGAAGAACAACTACGGCAAGGTGCTGAAGACCGAACTTCGGCGGCGGCTCGCGAACCCCGGCTGAGCGGCGCGCCGGCGGACGCGCGCCCGTCGATCAGGCGGCCTGGGCGGTCTTGGCGAGTTCCGGCGTCTTCTGCAGCTCACCGGCCAGCCGGTCGGCGAGCCTGAGCGCGAGCGCGACCAGCGTGATCGTCGGGAAGTTCGCGGCACCGGTCGTGAACACCGAGGAGCCCGCCAGATACAGGTTCGACATGCCATGGACCCGGCAGTCGCGATCGACCACGCCCAGCTTCGGCGAATCGTGCATCCGCGTCGTGCCCATGTGGTGATAGGTGCCTTCCAGCGAGGAAGGCCAGGCACCGGTGCCCAGCGGTTCGTCGAACTCGACCTTGGCGATGCCGCGACGGACGAGTTCCTCGCCGATGATCCGGAACGAACGATCGAAGGTGTGCTTGACGCGGTCGGTCAGTCGCCAGTCGACGTTGACCCGGGGCATGCCGAGCGGATCACGCTCGTGCGACAGCGTGATCCGGCTGTCGGCGATCGGCTCGGGCTCGACGATCGCCTCCATCCGCACGTCGCGGATCAGCGAGCGGATCAGGAACAGGTGGCCGACGGTGAACAGCGTCGAGTCGACCGGTCTTTTCATCACCTCGAGCAGATCGCTGCCGAAACGGTCGCTCCACAGGTATTTGCCGGAGAAGCGCTGCTTGAACCGCGAAAGCGCACGAACGGAATCCGTGGTCTCGGCCGGGAACAGCGAGCGGAACCAGACCTGCGAGGACAACAGCTGTTCGCGCCGTTGCACCTCCGGCGTCAGCCGCAGCTGGCCCGCGAGCATCGTCCGCTGCACCTTGAGCCGCGACGAGATGATGTGGAACTTGGCGTCGTACAACGCGTTGTAGCGGTACTGGGGCGCGAAGTCCACCTTCGCCGACACCAGCCGCGGATGGTCCATGAAATAGCGCCCGACCACGTCGTGTCCGTTGCCCAGCCCGGCGGGCTGCACCGAGTTGGCCGCCAGCAGCAGGCGGGCATTCTCGATGCCGCCGGTGGCGAGCACGAAGGTCTTGGCGCTGATCCAGATCGTCCTGCCGGTCAGCGTGCTGGCCTTGATCCGCCGGACGTTGACCGCCGGATTGTCGGTCTCGATGTCGACGACGTTGGCCCAGAGGTAGATCTCGAGATTGCGCGAGGTCTCGAGTTCGCGCCGATAGTCCAGGCCGAATCGCACCGGCGGGCTCAACATCGTGACGATGTCGTCGACCTTGCTCGGATCCAGATCCAGGCGCCGCACGTCGTCGCGCGCGGCCGCCTTGACCCAGTACGCCGGGTCCCAGCGATCGGAATCCAGCTTCAGCATCCGTTGCGCACGCTGGTAGAACGGACGCAGCTCCTGGCCGGTGATCGGCCAGCCGCTGGTCGGCAGCCAGTCGCGTTTCTCGAAATCGAAATCGTCCCAGGGCCGGCAGAACCCGCCCCAGCAGTTGCTGCTGCCACCGAGGTAGCGACTGCGGAAACCGTGGGCGAAGTCGTACGGAATGCCGGAATTTTGTCCGCGGTACAGATCGAGTGTGCTGGCGTCCAGCTTCAGGCCGCCACTCTCGACCAGCGCGACACCGATGCCGCGCTTGTCCAGTTCCATCGCCATCGCGATGCCGGCGGCACCGCCGCCGATGATGCAGACTTCCTTCTCGATCCGACTGCCGTCGGCAACCGCACGGGTATCGATCAACATCGCTTGTTGTTCTTCAGCAAAAAATCCAGCGGCCGAAAAGCAGATGCATGCGAAACGGCCCGACTCGCATGCCGGGGGCCAACGGCCACCGGGTCCACGTAAGTTAGCAGCGCCTGCCGGCGCGACAAGTGCAGAACGTCACGACGTGTTGCGACGCGTCGCGGGAAAAACACACCGATCGGTGATGTGTAAAATTTTTCGACGAACTCATTGCAGCGAACCGGGCCGCCTGCCGCACGCACCGTGAACGATTTCACGCGGATGGCTCGCGCAGCATCGCCTCGCGCATCAGGTACTTCTGCGGCTTCCCGGTCGCCGTCGACGGGAATTCCGTGACGAATCTGACATGACGGGGAACCTTGTAGTGCGCGATCCGACCCTGGCACCAGTCGCGGATCTCCTGCGCTGTGGCCTGCTGTCCGGACTTCAACACTATCCACGCACATACTTCCTCGCCATAGCGTGAATCGGGGACTCCGAACACCTGCGCCGACTCGATCTTCGGGTGGGTGAACAGGAACTCCTCGACCTCGCGGGGGTAGACGTTCTCGCCACCCCGGATCAGCATGTCCTTCAGACGTCCGACGATGCGGCAGAAACCGTCGGTGTCGATGACCGCGAGATCACCGCTGTGCATCCATCCGGCCGGGTCGATCGCCTCACGCGTCTGCCGCTCGTCATCCCAGTAGCCGCGCATCACGAGGTAACCCCGCGTGCACAACTCGCCGGCGGTGCCGACCGGAACGATACGTCCCTGAGCATCGATGATCTTCGCCTCGACATGCGGCTGGATCCGGCCGACGGTGCCGACCCGCCGCTCGACGGTGTCGTCGACGTCGGTCTGGAACGAAACCGGACTGGTCTCGGTCATGCCGTAGGCGATCGTGATCTGCTCGATGTGCATCTCGCGCATCACCCGGCGCATGGTCTCGATCGGACACGGCGCCCCGGCCATGATGCCGGTGCGCAGCGACGACAGGTCGTGCCCGGCGAGTTCCGGCAGTTCCAGTTCCGCGATGAACATGGTCGGCACGCCGTGCAGCGCCGTGCACCGGTGGCGGGCGACCGATCGCAGCGTGGCCGCCGCGTCGAACACCGGGCCGGGGAACACCATCGTCGCACCGGCGGCGACACAGGCGACGACGCCGAGCACCATGCCGAAGCAGTGGTACAGCGGCACCGGAATGCACAACCGGTCGCGGGAATCGAGGCGCATCACCCGCGCCGACTCGCGCGCATTGTTGACGATGTTGAAATGGGTCAACGTGGCGCCCTTCGGCGCGCCGGTGGTGCCGCTGGTGAACTGGATGTCGATCGGATCATCGGGATCGAGCCCGGCCGCGAGGCCTTCGAGCCGCGCGCGCTGCGCGGGTCCGGCGATCGCCGCGAGCTGCGCGAACGGCATGAACCCGGGCACCTCGTCCCGGCCACCGATCAGCACCAGGTGGCGCAGGTGCGGCAGCCGCTCGAGCGCGAGCGGCGCGCCAATCGGGGCCCGTTCGAGTTCGGGCGCGAGAGTGCGCATCGTCGCGACATGGTCGGCCTGGCGAATGGCGGCGGCCAGGACCAGCACCCGGCAGCCCGACTTGTTCAGCGCGTACTCCAGCTCGTGTGCGCGGTACGCCGGATTCAGGTTGACCAGGATCGCCCCGATCCGGGCCGCGCCGAACTGGACCAGCAGCCACTGCGGGCAGTTCGGCGCCCAGATGCCGACCCGATCACCGCGCCCGACTCCCAGGGCGAGCAGGCCCGCGGCGACATCGTCGGACAGCCGCTTCAGATCGTGCCAGGACCATTCGAGACCCTCGGCGTCGAAGATCGCCGCCCGCGCGCCGCCGTGTGCGGCGACCGCCTCGTCGAGCAGCGCCGGCAGCGTCGTGAAGCGCAGCGGCTCGGTGCCCGGGCCCGCGACATACGACTTCGCCCCCTGCGGCCGGCGCCGATCGTCGGCGATCGATCCGAGGAACCCGGCACTGAAGGGATTGCGCGACATGGCGATGACTGGCGGCGTGGCGCCGAAGGAGTCGTGATGCGGCGTTCGTCGGCGTCGGGGCGCGGTCAGAACTCGCGCCAGTCGCCGGCCTGCTCGAACGCGTGGGCGACGCGGTAGATCGTCGATTCGTTGAAGTGACGTGCAACCAGCATCATGCCGATCGGCAGTCCCTGGCTCATCCCGCACGGCACCGACATCGCCGGATGCCCGCTGACGTCGAACGGCGCCGTGTTGCCCAGCATCTCGAAGCCACGCTGGCACCACAACGCGAGCGGCGCGTCCGCGGGCGGTATCGGTGTCGCCTTCATCGGCAGCGTCGGCATCAGCAGCACGTCGCAGCGCCCGAGCGCATCGTCGTACGCCTGGCGCAACGCCCGCGCGAGGTTCTGCGCCTTCGCGTAGTAGTGGCCGCGGTAGTAGCGGATGAAATATTCGCCGACCATCATCGAGATCTTCAGCGTGCGCGACAGCTCGTTGGCCCGCGCGCGCCAGTTCGCATGGGCATCGAGCAGGCTGGTCGTGTACAGCCCTTCCCAGTTGAAGCCCATGCCGTTGCCGTGCATCATCTGGGCCTGCAAGCCCTCCAGCGCGATCGGCGTCCATATCGCGATCCCGTCCATGTGCATCGGGATCGAGATCTCGTCGACGTGGGCACCCATCGCACGGAGCCGCTCCGCCGCCTGGCGGACCTTCTGGTCGACGTCGGGTTCACTTTCGGGGCGACCGAACCCCTCGGTCACCACGCCGATCCGCATGCCGGCCACACCGCGCCCGAGCGCGCTGGTGTACTTGTCGACGCGCACGTTGTACTGGCGCGGATCGAGGCCGTCGGGACCCGCGATCGCCTCCAGCAGCAGCGCGTTGTCGGCGACGGTGGCGGTCATCGGCCCGGTGTGGTCGATCGTCGCCTCGATCGGCATCACGCCGGTGTACGGCACCAGGCCGTGGGTCGGCTTCATGCCGTAACAGCCGCACCAGCAGGCGGGCATCCGGATCGAGCCGCCCTGGTCGCCACCGATCGCCATCTCGATCTCGCCGGCACCGACCAGCGCCCCCGACCCCGACGAGGAGCCACCGGCCGCATACCCGTATCGGTACGGGTTGTGCACCGGCCCGTGCGCGGACGTGTGACTGCCGCCGGACAGGCAGAAGTACTCGCAGTGTGCCTTGCCGACGATCGTGCCGCCCGCGTCCAGGATCCGCGTGACCACCGTCGCGTCGACATCGGGCACGTAGCCCTCGAGCGTGGAGGCCCCGTTCATCATCGGCACCCCGGCCAGGCAGACGTTGTCCTTCAGCACCACCCGTTTGCCGGCGAGCGGGCCATAGGGTGCGCCGCGGATCTCGGTCTTCACCGCCCACGCGTTCATCGGGTTCTCGGCCGCGCCGGGCCGGTAGCCGGGTGTGCGCGGATATCGGACCGGTGGCAGGTTGTCCGGGATCTGCGTCAGGCGGTCGTACGACTTCAGCGTCCCGTCCATCACCTCCAGGTACTCGTGGATCTCGCGCTCGGACATGCTCATGTGCAGCGAGGCGACGATCTCCTTCATCTGCTCGAGCGTGG
>CADEEH010000109.1 GCA_902826305.1 uncultured Burkholderiales bacterium | reverse complement strand
AAGTCGATCAAGGATCTCGGCTCGTTCGTGCAGAGTCCGTGGAAGAAGAAGTTCTTCCGGCTGTTAGGCCAGGAGCGGTCGCTGGACAATGTCGAACACGACCTGATCCGCGCACCCGGTGTGTTCGACGAACCGCGGATCCACTTCGTCGTCAATTGTGCGTCGATCGGCTGCCCGGCGCTGCGCCCGGAGGCGATCGTCGGCGAGCGACTGGCTGCGCAGCTCGCGGACAACACGACCCGGTTCCTGCGCGACCGTAGCCGCAACCGCTTCAACACCAGCCGGGGCAGGCTCGAGGTCTCGAAGATCTTCGACTGGTACGGCGGGGACTTCGAACAGGGTCACCAGGGCATCGTGTCGCGTGTCGCTTTCTTCGCCAGCCATGCCGACCTGCTCGCCGACGACGCGGCCGCGCGGCAGACGATCCGCGATGGCAAGGCGTCGATCTCGTACCTCGACTACGACTGGTCGCTGAATGACCGCAGATGAGCGCACACCGCGGATCTGTGCGATCGTGCCGGTCATCGATGAACGGCCTCGGATCGACGCCTGCCTGGCGACGCTGCTCGAGCATGCCGACCGGGTGATCGTCGTCGATGGCGGCAGCCGCGACGGGACCGGGGAGCGGGCGGCCGCACTCGGGGCCCAAGTGCTCGGCGCCGCGCGCGGCCGTGCGAACCAGATGAACGCCGGTGCCGCGGCGCTGGCGGCGAGCGCCCCCGACACCGAAGCCTGGACGCTGCTGTTCGTGCACGCCGACGTATGTCTCGCGCCCGGCTGGCGCGAGACACTCGGCGCGGCGCTGGCGCGCGGCGCCTGCTGGGGCCGGTTCGATGTCGTTCTCGACGGGCCCGGCTTGATGCTGCGCCTGGTCGGGGCGACGATGAACATGCGGTCGCGAGTCACCGGGATCTGCACCGGCGACCAGGCGATCTTCATGCGTGCCGACGTGTTCGATGCCGTCGGCGGTTTTCCGTCACAGCCGCTGATGGAGGATGTCGAGCTGTCGCGACGACTGCGGCGCCGTCACGGGCTTCCGGCCGCACTCGGCCATCCGGTAACGGTGTCGGCCCGACGATGGCGCGAACGCGGGGTGGTGCGCACGATCGTCCTGATGGCCACGCTGCGGGCGCTGTACTTCGCCGGCGCGCCGCCGCGCTGGCTGCACCGTCTCTACTACGGGTCCCCCGCATGACCCGACGGCTGGTGATCTTCGCCCGCGCGCCGCGGGCGGGGCGGGTCAAGACGCGGCTGGCCGCGGCGATCGGCGAGGCCGCCGCGCTGGCCGCGTATCGACGCCTGCTCTCGCACACGCTCGAGGTGGCCGCGGCCGCGGGGTGTCCGGTCACGCTGGCGGTCGATGGCGAGGACGATGGTTCGCTGGCGCAGGCCGCGGCCGACAACGGCTGGACGCTGGCTCGCCAGCACGGCGGCGATCTCGGCGCACGGATGCACGCGGCGTTCGTCGAGGCCTTCGCCACGGGAGCCCGGCGGGTGGTGCTGATCGGCTGCGACTGCCCGGTCCTGCGGCCGGACGACCTCGACGAGGCGTTCAGGCGCCTGGCGCGCGACGACGCGGTGTTCGCACCGGCCGAGGACGGAGGTTACGTCCTGGTCGGGCTCGGGCGGCTGCTGCCGTCGATATTCGAGCCGATGGCCTGGGGTGATGCCGACGTGATGGCCGAGACCCGCCGACGGCTGGACTCGGCCGCGATCCGCTGGTCGGAACTGCGCGAGCTCTGGGATCTCGATCGCGCCGACGACTTTCTTCGCTGGCAGGCTCTGCTCGATCAGCAGGGACCCTCGGTGGCGGTCGCAGGCGGCCGGCACGACGGGTGATGAGCCCTGGACCCTCCGCGAGGCGACGAACGATGCTCGCCGTGGCGGCGTCGCTCGCGGCGATGCCGGCCCTCGCCGCGGATGCCGCGATCCAGTCGTTGACGCCGTTCTCGGGAAACAAGCCGGGAACCGCTTTGCCACCCGCCTGGCAGCACCAGGTGCTGCGTGGGGTCGAGCCGAACCGGCATTTGCTGGTCGCCGACCAGGACACGACCGTGCTGCGCATCGATGTCGACCGATCGGCGTCGAGTGTGGTTCATGCGGTGCCGATGGCACTGCGCGACGCACGGTCGTTGCGCTGGCGCTGGCGCGCCCACGCGCTGCCCGCGGGGGGTCGACTCGGCGAGCGTGATGGCGACGATTTCGCTGCCAGGCTGTACCTGATGTTCGACTACCCGTTGGATCGGCTCGGCCTGGCCGATCGGATCGCGCTGCGCCTCGCCCGCGCCGTGAACGGTCCGTCGGTGCCCGCGGCGGCGATCTGCTACGTCTGGAACGCGACGCCGGCGCCTGTCGAGGTGATCGATTCGCCATTCACCGGACGGGTCCGGATGATCGTCGCACGCAACGGACCCGGCGGACGATGGCACGAGGAACAACGCGATGTCGAGCGTGATTTCCGACTCGCGTTCGGCGCCGAACACGGTGAGGGGCGGGCGCCGCTGATGGCGATCGCGCTGGCCGCCGACGGGGACCAGACCGGCGCGCGGTTCACGACCGAATTCGGCGACGTCGACTTGTCCTGACCCGCGCCGGTCGCCTTCGGCCAGTCGCCGCCCGACCTGTGTCGACCGGATCGACTCAACCGTGAAACGCGGCGTCGGCGTGGAACAGCGTGTCGATCGGCCGCGCCGCGCCGATCGCCTCGCCCTGCAGGTGGTCGACACCGAGCAGCACCAGGCGATCGTAGATCTCGCGGCTGTGGACGTGTTCGGCCACCGTCTTGACGTTCAGCCGGCGGGCGACGCGGATCGTCGACAACACGATCTCCTCGTCGATCGGGTTGCTGATCACATTGCGAATGAACGAACCGTCGATCTTCAGATAGTCGATCGGGAACCGCTTCAGGTACTCGAAGGTCGCCAGCCCGGTGCCGAAGTCATCGAGCGCGATGCCGAATCCCTCGGCCTTCAGGTCGTCGACCAGGCGCGAGGCGGCCGCCGGATTGCGGATCGCCTCGCCCTCGGTGATCTCGAACACGATCCGGTCGGCGGGCAGGTCGTGGATCGCCCGCTGTTCGCGGATGAAGCCGGCGATCGTGCCGTCGCTCATCGTCATGCCCGACAGGTTGATCGAGCACTTGTGCGTCTGGCCGAGCGCGACCGGATTGTCGGCGAGCCACGTGAACACGCGCTGGATCACCCCGCGGTCCAGCAGCACCGTCATCCGGGCCTGCACCGCCAGCGGCAGGAACTCGGGTGGGCGGATCAGGTTGCCGGCGCGATCGCGCAGCCGCGTCAGCACTTCATAGGACAACATGCCCCGGGGCGCGCGCGGATCGAAGATCAGCTGCGCATGCACGTCGAAGCGGTGCTCGCGGATCGCCTCGCGGATCTCCTCGATCTTGCCGTGATGTGCACGCCGCGTCTCGAGCATCGTCTGCGACATCGGTTCGACGAACAGCTGCGGGTCACGCACGCTGGAGGCGATCGCCATCGCATCGGACAGCGCCGACAACGCGTCCTCGCTGTGGATGTCGGCCGACCGGTCGATCAGCAGGCCGCCGACGCTGACCTGCAGGCGAAGGCTGCCGTTGTCGGTGTGGAACGGCTGGCCGTTGAGCTGCGCGTAGATCTCGCGCGAGACGACTCGCACCTGGGCCAGCGCATCGGCGTCGACCAGCACCGCGTACCGACCCGCCGACATCCGCGATGCCAGCCGCGACGAGCGCTGACGCACCAGCATGTCGGCCGCACTCTGCTCGAGCTGCAGGCCGGCCAGCGAGCCGCACAGGTCGTTGACCGCATCGAAGTTGGTGATGTGCACACCGATCAGGCCGAAGTTCGGACGACGCTGGTCGGCCAGCCGATCGCCGAGTTCGGCGAGCAGCCCGCGATCGTTGAGCAGCCCCGTCGACATGTCCTGACGCGCCTGGCGCCCGATGCGCACGAGCGCCAGGCGACGGTCGGCCGCGACCGCCTGCAGGATCAGCGCGATGATCACCGCACACAGCAGGATAAGCGACGCCTCGAGTGCGCGGAACAGATCGTCGCCGGCGAGCCAGACCTGGTAGCCGCGGGCCGCGAGCAGCATCGGCGCGGTGACGATCAGCGACAAGGCGGTCACCGCCTCGCTGGTGCGGATCGCCATCCAGGTCACGATCGGGAAGATGCAGTAGACCAGCGCGTAACCGTAGTCGCGCTGGTCGAACGACACCAGCAGCATGCTCGCGACCAGCATCGTCACGGTCGCGGCGACCGACGGTCCGTCGACCGACAGCGCGCCGGCGCCGGGCTCCTGCCGCGAGGTCAGTCCGCCGTTGACGAACGCGAGCAGCGCCGGGGCGATCAGCATCATGCCCAGCGTGTCGATCAGCCACCAGCCGACGAACAGGTGCATCGGGTGGATCTCGCCCATCTCGGCGGTCTGCGAGAAGATCACCGTCGACAGGATCGCATCGAGCGGCGCACCGACGAGCGCGACCAGCAGCATGAAACGCAGCACCACTTCCAGCCCGTGGTCCGCGGGCTTCCAGGCCTCGAGGTTCTTCATGCCGGTGGCGACCACCGACGGACCGGCGCTGGTCGCCAGCGCGATCGCCAGCACCATCGCCGGGGTCTGCAGCCGCAACAGCGACCAGACCACGACACCCGCGACCGCCGGCACCATCCACGCGCGACCGAAGTGCATCGCACAGGCCAGGGCGATGCCGCCGGCCGGCCAGATCGTCAGCCGATGCGGATCGCCGGGTGTGATCAGCTGGGCGATCACACAACCGATCAGCGAGCCGAAGAAGATCACGCTTGCCCGGCCGGCCGAACGAAGCGGAACCATGCGGAGGGCTTCGACTCTCACGGGAACCTGTCAGCCTGATTGGAGCCCTCGCGGGGGCGACCTGCCCGCCATGCGCCTGGGGGCCTTTGCCGACGGGTGGCCGCCAGCGTGGCAATTCTACCGACAGTTATCCCGGGTTGTTCACAGCGGGCGGTGGATATCCGTCGCCGGCGCTCGTGAAGCGCCGGGGACGAGCGGGTGCACCGGGGCAGGTGTCATCCGCGGCGTGGCGCGCGCGCAACGGCCGGGGCGCCGTGGAGTTCCGGACCGCGTCGCGCGGCCCGGATCGTCGCATTCAGGCGGCGAGCAACTCACGCAGCACGAACGGCAGGATGCCGCCGTGCTGGTAGTAGTCGACTTCGATCGGCGTGTCGATCCGCGATGTCAGCACGACCGCGCTGGTGGAGCCGTCGGCGCGTCGGATCGTCAGCGTGATCTCCTGCTGCGGCTTGAGCTCCGCCGGCATCTCGAGGTCGAACACCTCGTCGCCCCGGATGCCGAGCGACTGCCACGAGTCGGTGCCCTTGAACTGCAGCGGCAACACGCCCATGCCGACCAGGTTCGAGCGGTGGATGCGCTCGAAGCTGCGCGCGACGACCGCCTTGACGCCCAGCAGTTGTGTGCCCTTGGCCGCCCAGTCGCGCGACGAGCCGGTGCCGTACTCCTCGCCGCCGAAGATCATCGTCGGCACACCGTCGGCGATGTAGCGCATCGCCGCGTCGTAGATCGACATCTTGTCGCCTTCAGGCTGGTGCAGCGTGACACCACCTTCCTCGCGTGCCCCGTCGGCCGCGGGCGGGATCATCAGGTTCTTGATGCGGACGTTGGCGAAGGTGCCGCGCATCATCACGTCGTGATTGCCGCGGCGCGCGCCGTACGAATTGAAGTCGGCCTTGGTGACCTGGTTGGACACCAGGTACTTGCCGGCCGGCGACGACTCCTTGATCGAACCCGCCGGCGAGATGTGATCGGTGGTGATCGAATCGCCGAACAGGCCGAGCGCGCGTGCGTTGCGGATCGGAGGCATGGCGGACGGCGCCATCGCGAACGTGTCGAAGAACGGCGGCTGGGCGATGTAGGTCGAGGCCGGCCAGTCGTAGACCTGGCCCGAGGCGCTCGGCACCGCGTTCCACAGCGTGTGATCCTTGGTCAGGTTGCCGTAGAGCTTCCTGAAGGTCGCCGGGTTCATCGCAGCCTTCATCAGCGCGCCGATCTCCTCGCTGGTCGGCCAGATCTCGCCGATGTAGACATCCTTGCCCTTGGTGTCCTTGCCCAGCGGCTGCTTCATCAGATCGACCATCACGTTGCCGGCGATCGCATAGGCGACCACCAGCGGCGGGGAGGCGAGGAAGTTCGCACGCAGGTTCGGGTGGATCCGGGCCTCGAAGTTCCGGTTGCCCGACAACACCGCAGCACAGACGAGGTCGTTGGCGACGATCGCGTCGTTGAATTCCGGGGCCAGGTCGCCGGCGTTGCCGATGCAGGTCGTGCAGCCGTAGGCGGCGACCGCGAAGCCGAGTTTCTCCAGGTACGGCAGCAGGCCGGTGCGGGTCAGGTAGTCGGTCACCACCCGCGATCCGGGCGCCAGCGAGGTCTTGATGTGCGGCTTGACCGTCAGGCCGCGTTCGACCGCCTTCTTCGCCAGCAGTCCCGCGGCCAGCAGCACGCCCGGATTGGACGTGTTGGTGCACGACGTGATGGCGGCGATCAGCACGTCGCCGCTCCTGAGCGAGACCCCGTTGCCGGCCGGGTACGACTTGCCCAGATCGGCGGCCTCCTTGTTGAAGCCGTTGTCGGCGATCGGGCGCGAGAACAGGTCGGCGAAGGTCGTCGCGACATTGCCGATCTCGATCCGGTCCTGCGGCCGTTTCGGCCCGGCGAGCGACGGCACCACCGTCGCCAGGTCCAGTGTCAGCGTCTTCGAGTACGACAACTCGCCTGCCTTCGGCACGCCGTACAGTCCCTGCGCCTCGAAGTAGGCCTTGAACGCGGCGATCTCCGCCGTCGTGCGCCCGGTACCTTCGAAATAGTCGATCGTCCGGTCGTCGACCGGGAAGAAGCCCATCGTCGCGCCGTACTCGGGCGCCATGTTGGCGATCGTCGCGCGATCGGTCACCGACAGGTGGCTCGTGCCTTCGCCGAAGAACTCGACGAACTTGCCGACGACCTTCTCCTTGCGCAGCATCTCGGTGATCCGCAGCACGAGGTCGGTCGCGGTGCAGCCTTCGCGCAGGCGTCCCTTGAGGTTCACGCCGACCACGTCGGGTGTCAGGAAGTAGACCGGCTGGCCCAGCATGCCGGCCTCGGCCTCGATGCCGCCGACGCCCCAGCCGACGACACCGATGCCGTTGATCATCGTCGTGTGGCTGTCGGTGCCCACCAGCGTGTCCGGATAGTAGACACCATCCTTCGAGAACACGCCGCGTGCCAGGTACTCCAGGTTGACCTGGTGCACGATGCCGATCCCCGGCGGCACCACCTTGAAGGTGTCGAACGCCTGCATGCCCCACTTCATGAACTGGTAACGCTCCTTGTTGCGCGAGAACTCCAGCTTCATGTTCAGGTCGAGTGCGTCCTTGCGGCCGTAGTGGTCGATCATCACCGAGTGATCGACGACCAGGTCCACCGGCACCAGCGGTTCGATCACCTTCGGGTTCTTGCCCATCCGGTCGGCGACGTTCCGCATCGCGGCCAGGTCGGCCAGCAGCGGCACGCCGGTGAAGTCCTGCAGCACCACGCGGGCCACGACGAACGGGATCTCGTCGACGCGTCGGGCCGTAGGCGCCCAGTTGGCAAGCTGTTCGACGTGAGCCTCGGTGACCTTCTTGCCGTCGCAGTTGCGCAGCACCGACTCGAGCACGATGCGGATCGACACCGGCAGCTTGCGGATGTTCGGGAACTTTTTCGCCAACGCGGGCAGCGAGTGGAACCTGCCGGTCTTGCCGGCGTCGATCTTGAATTCCTTGAGCGTGTCGAAGGTGTTGTGCGGCATGACGTCCTCGTTGCAGTGATCGTTCAGGGATTGGAGGGGGAGGCGGATGGGCTCGCGGCCGGTGGCGACGGGCTCGCCGCCGGTCGCGGCGGCGGGCCGGCGCGCCGGCGGGCGGCGGGTGCCGCGCGGAACGTGCCGTCGACCATGTTCAGGGTGCCCATGTTCGGGATGAAGATGTCGCCGGGGCGCTGACCGGCCGGGCAGGGTCCGATCAGCCGCGCGAGCACCGCCTCCTTGTCCTCGCGTCGCGAGGTGGTCCCGGCACTTTCGTAGCTGACCACGGTGTCGATCCGGTACTCGCTCTCGAAGTCGCCGGAGGCGATCGCCTTGCTGGTGACCGTCGTCCGCCCTTCCTTGCACACCGATTCGGCCACCCAGGCCTCGCCGACGCGCTGGAACGCGCCCATCGTGCAGGATCCCTTGGCGCCGACCGACCGGTCGAGATGTGCGTTGGCGCTGTCGGCGAATTCGCCGATGCAGTGCAGGCTCGGCGGCAGGCCGGAGGCTTCGGCGCCGGCGCTGCGCACTTCCCACAAGCCGGCCCTGCGCTGCGGGAAATCGGCGCCGACGGCGGGCCGGCAAGACACGACGGCACCCAGCACCAGGCACAGGATCCGGGACGCGGACACGGTGGGGCGACGGGTCACCAAGTCGACCAGCCGGCGCCGGGCATGCGACGCTGTCGCACCGGGATCGCCTGCGGCCACATCACCGGCCCGCGGCCTCATCGGCGAAGAACGCTTCGCGCGCGGCATCGGCGATCGGCATCCCGGTGGCGTGTGCACGTCGCAGCACCCCCCACCAGTAGCGATAACTCGCACGGTCCTGCAAGCGGTCGCCGTCGCGTATCGGTCCCCAGCGGGCATCGCGCGCGGCGAGCAGGATCCGCGCGGCGGTCGCGACGCTGGCCGCATCGGGGCTGAGTGCCTCGACGATCGGCCGGATCTGGATCGGATGGATGCTCCACATCCGGGTGAAGCCGAATTCGCGCGCCGCGCGTCGTGCATCGTGGCCGGCGGTCGCCGGATCCGAGACGTCGGTGCTGACGTTGTGTGACGGCACCTTGCCGTGCCGATGACAGGCCACCGAGATCTCGGCCTTGGCGCGGGCGACCAGCGGATGTTCGAACTGCCCGGGACTGGCCATCGCGGCGGCGTCGATCGCTCCGTCGAAGCTCGACACGTAGTCCATCAGGCCGAACGACAGGCACTGCACCCGTTCGAGCGCGGCGATCCGGTCGACGTGGTGCAGCCCGCCCGGCGTCTCGATCAGCACATGCACCGGAATCTCCCGGGTGATGCCGTGCTCGCTGGACAGATCGTCGATCGCGCCGATCACCTGCTCGACCTGCTCGACGCGGTCGACCTTGGGCACCGTCACGAAGGCGAGCCGGTCGCCGGCGGCGCCGATCACGATTTCGAGATCGGCGTGCCAGCTGCGGTGTGCCGGGTCGTGGATGCGCAATCCGACGCGGCGGTGGCGGTTGCCCGCGCCGGCGATCAGGCGACCGACCATCTCCGCATGGGTTCGTTCACCGCCGGCGGGAGCGCCGTCCTCGCAGTCGGCGGTGACGTCGAACACCGGGCCGAGCTCGGCCTGCAGTTCGAGCGCGCGTTCGATCCGCCGTTCGGTGCCGGCGTAGTGATCACAGGCCGGCAGCACGTCGGGCGCCCCGACGCCTGCGTAGAGGACCTCGGACGGATGCAACGCGGACTGCATGCGGGTGCTTCGAGCGGCGGTTCAGCCCAGCAGGTGCTTGACGCCGTCGCGCTCCTCGAGCAGTTCCTTGAGCGTCGCGTCCATCCGCGCCCGTGAGAAATCGTCGATCGCCAGGCCGGTGATCCGCGTGTACCTGCCGCCTTCGCAGGTGACCGGCACACCGTAGATGACGTCCTGTTCGACGCCGTAGCTGCCGTCCGACGGGATGCCCATCGTGACCCAGCGCCCGCCCGTGCCGAGCTCCCAGTCCCGGATGTGGTCGATCGCGGCGTTGGCGGCCGAGGCGGCCGACGACAGGCCACGTGCATCGATGATCGCCGCCCCCCGCTTGCCGACCGTCGGGATGAAGGTGTCGCTGTTCCAGGCCGGATCGTTGATGACCTGCGGCGCCGGCTTGCCGCCGATCGTCGCGAACCGGTAGTCCGGGTACATGGTCGGCGAGTGATTGCCCCAGACGACGAGTTTCTCGATCGATTCGACCGGCTGGCCGGACTTGGCGGCCAGCTGCGACAGCGCGCGGTTGTGATCCAGGCGCAGCATCGCGGTGAAGTTGCCCTTGGGCAGGCTCGGCGCGGACTTCATCGCGATGTAGGCGTTGGTGTTGGCGGGGTTGCCGACGACCAGCACCTTGACGTCGCGTCGGGCGGCGGCGTCCAGCGCCTTGCCCTGGGCGGTGAAGATCTGGGCGTTGGCCGCGAGCAGGTCCTTGCGCTCCATCCCCGGGCCGCGCGGCCGCGCGCCGACCAGCAGGGCGACGTCGATGTCGCGGAAGGCGGTGTTCGGGTCGCCGTGTGCCGACATCCCGGCCAGCAGCGGGAACGCACAATCCTCCAGCTCCATCATCACGCCCTTGAGCGCCTTCTGCGCCTTCTCGTCGGGGATCTCCAGCAGCTGCAGGATCACCGGCTGGTCCTTGCCGAGCATCTCGCCCGAGGCGATCCGGAACAGCAGCGAATAACCGATCTGGCCGGCCGCTCCGGTGACCGCGACACGTTTGGCTGGCTTGGGCATGGGACTTCCTTTCGGCGTGGAGAGGGCGCTGGCAGTGGCTGATTGCGGGATTGTGGCCGGGATTCCGGCGCGCAGCCTTCGATTCTAGAAGGGGCGGCGAAGGGCTGTCAAACCATACTTATATCTTATATAAGACATATGTTACTCGACTCGTGCGCCGATCCGCGCTACGATCCGATCCATGTCGGCGACGGCCAGGTTATCGGGCAGGGCGGTGGCGCAGGACGAGGCCGCCGGCGACGGGGTCGAGGCCCCGGCCCGTCCGCTCGCCGCCAGCTCGCCCCGGTTCAGCCCCCTGTACCGCCAGATCAAGGCGCTGATCATGGGCAGCATGCAGGCCGGTCAATGGCGTCCTGGTGAATTGATCCCCAGCGAGAACGAACTCGCCGCGCGCTACGGCGTGAGCCAGGGAACCGTGCGCAAGGCGATCGACGAACTCGCCGGCGAGAACCTGCTGCTGCGCCGGCAGGGCAAGGGCACCTTCGTGGCGACCCACCACGAGGCGCGCACGCAGTACCGTTTCCTGCGCCTGCGCCGCGACGACGGCCAGGAGCCCGAGGCGATGGTCAGCACCGTGCTCGAGTGCCGGCGGGTGCGCTCGCCGGGCGAGATCGCCCGCGCGCTGGCGCTGCGACCCGGCGAGACGGTGGTCATGCTGCGCCGGGTGCTGTCGTTTTCCGGCCAGCCCGCGGTGCACGACGAGATCTGGCTGCCCGGGGCGCGATTCCGGGGCCTGACGGCCGAACGGCTGGCCTCCTATCGCGGACCGTTGTACGCGTTGTTCGAGAGTGAATTCGGCACGCGGATGATCCGCGCCTCCGAGCGGATCCGCGCCCAGGCCGCCGACACGTCCACCGCGCGGCTGCTGGGGGTCGAATCCGGCACGCCGCTGCTGCTGGTCGAACGTGTCTCCTACACCTACGGCGACGTGCCCGTCGAAGTCCGGCGCGGCTCGTACGTCACCCGTGAATTCCACTACCAGAATGAACTCAGCTGAGCGGACGACCGGGCCGACGCGACGGATCCCGATGAACGAACTGCTAGAATCTTCAGGTTTGATCATCGGGCCTTCGACACGAACGAGCCCGATCGCGACACACCGGCGGGGCCGGTGCCGCGGGCCGGCGGAATGCAGCCGTCGCCGGCCGCAACCGCGGCCTTTTCGGGATGGCGAGCAGGGGAATCCATGGCCGATCTAGCCGGAGACAACAAGTCTGGCGCGGGCGCGAAGGCGCGACCGCAATTCCGAAATCTCGATCTGTCGCAGCTGGCGAGCTACAAACTGCCCCTACCGGGGATCGTGTCGATCCTGCACCGGGTCAGCGGCGCGGTGATGTTCCTGTTCGGCATCCCGATCCTGCTCTGGTTGTTCCAGCTCAGCCTCACCTCCGAGATCAGCTTCGACCAGTTGCGTGAAGTCGGGTCGCACTGGTTCGTCCGCCTGGTGCTGGTGGGGCTGTCCTGGGCCTTCCTGCACCACCTGTTCGCCGGCATCCGCTACCTGGTCCTCGACCTGCACATCGGCATCGACAAGCCGCAGGCCAACAGCAGCGCGACCGCGGTGTTCGTCGCCTCGGGCGTCGCGACGCTGGTCGCCGCCGCCAAGATCTTCGGAGTCTTCTGATGACCACGCAGAGAATCGTCGTCGGTGCGCACTACGGCCTTCGCGACTGGCTGGCGCAGCGGATCACCGCGATCATCCTCGCGCTCTACAGCGTCGTGCTGCTGGTCGCCGTGCTGATGCTCCCCGATCGCAGCTACGGCGCCTGGGCGAGCCTGTTCGCCGGCGGCTTCATGAAGGTGCTGACGCTGCTGGCGATCCTGGCGCTGATCTACCACGCATGGATCGGCGTTCGCGACATCTTCATGGACTACATCAAACCGGTCTGGCTGCGGCTGACGCTCGAGGTGGCGACCATCGTCGTGCTGATCGGCTATGCGATGTGGACCGTCATGATCCTCTGGAGCGTCTGAGATGGCCGACGTGCTCAACCATCTGTCCAACCGCCTGCCGCGCCGACGTTTCGACGCGGTGATCGTCGGCGCCGGCGGCTCGGGCATGCGCTGCTCGCTGCAGCTGGCCGAAGCCGGCTACAACGTCGCGGTGCTGTCCAAGGTGTTCCCGACCCGCTCGCACACGGTCGCCGCGCAGGGCGGCATCGGGGCGTCGCTGGGCAACATGAGCGAGGACAACTGGTACTGGCACATGTTCGACACGGTCAAGGGTTCCGACTACCTCGGCGACCAGGACGCGATCGAGTTCATGTGCCGCGAGGCGCCCAAGGTCGTCTACGAGCTCGAGCACTTCGGCATGCCGTTCGACCGCAACCCCGACGGCACGATCTACCAGCGCCCGTTCGGCGGCCACACCGCCAACTTCGGCGAGAAGCCGGTGCAGCGCGCCTGCGCGGCCGCGGACCGGACCGGCCACGCGCTGCTGCACACGCTGTACCAGCGCAACGTCCGCGCGCGCACGCAGTTCTTCGTCGAATGGATGGCGCTGGACCTGATCCGCGACGAGGAGGGTGATGTCGTCGGCGTGATCGCGCTCGAGATGGAGACCGGCGAGGTGATGGTGCTCGAGGCCAAGGTCACCGTGTTCGCCACCGGCGGCGCGGGCCGGATCTTCGCGGCGAGCACCAACGCCTTCATCAATACCGGCGACGGGCTCGGCATGGCCACCCGGGCCGGCATCCCGTTGGAGGACATGGAGTTCTGGCAGTTCCACCCGACCGGCGTGGCCGGCGCCGGCGTGCTGATCACCGAGGGCGTGCGCGGCGAGGGCGGGATCCTGCTGAACAAACACGGCGAGCGTTTCATGGAGCGCTACGCGCCGACGCTCAAGGACCTGGCCCCGCGCGACTTCGTCTCGCGCTCGATGGACCAGGAGATCAAGGAGGGACGCGGCTGCGGTCCGGACGAGGACCACGTGCTGCTCAAGCTCGACCACCTGGGCGCGGACACGATCATGAAGCGGCTGCCCTCGATCCGCGAGATCGCGATGAAGTTCGCCAACGTCGACCCGATCAAGGACCCGATCCCGGTCGTGCCGACGATCCACTACCAGATGGGCGGCATACCGACCAATTTTCACGGCCAGGTGGTCGCGCCGCGCCAGGGCGATCCGAACCATGTCGTCGGCGGCCTGTACGCGATCGGCGAGTGCGCCTGCGTGTCGGTTCACGGGGCCAACCGGCTCGGCACCAACTCGCTGCTCGACCTGCTGGTCTTCGGACGTGCCGCCGGCAACCACATCGTGTCCTCGAAGCTGAAGGACCAGGCGAACAAGCGGCTGCCCACCGACGCCGGCGACGCGACGCTCGCCCGCCTCGCCCGCCTCGAGGGATCGTCCGCCGGCGAGAACACCCAGGATGTCGCCAACGACATCCGGCGCGTGATGCAGACACACTGCGGCGTGTTCCGCACCTCGGAGCTGCTCGCCGAAGGTGTGCGCAAGATCATGGAACTGGACGTGCGCCGGCGCAGCGTGCACGTGAAGGACAAGTCCAAGGTGTTCAACACCGCCCGGGTCGAGGCGCTCGAGCTCGACAACCTGATCGAGACGGCCAAGGCGACGATCGTCTCGGCCGAGGCGCGCAAGGAGAGCCGCGGCGCGCATGCGCACCGCGACTATCCGGACCGCGACGACGTCAGCTGGATGAAACACTCGCTGTGGTACACGGAAGGCGAACGGCTGGACTACAAGCCGGTCAAGACCAAGCCGCTGACGGTCGAGACGTTCCCGCCGAAGGCGCGCACGTTCTGACAGCGGCCGCGCGGCGCAACGCGGCCAGGCGGGGCTTGTCCCGCCCCCCGGCGGCGCCGTGCAAAATGAAGTCTGGAGTCACCGAATGAATGCACCCGCCGAAACTTCGCTGCTTTCACCCTCCGCGGCACCATTGGCCGCCGGTCCGCGCGTGGTCAAGTTCTCGATCTATCGCTACGACCCGGACAAGGACGCCAGGCCGTACATGCAGAGCCTCGAGGTCGAGCTCGGACCCACCGACAAGATGCTGCTGGACGCGCTGATGCGGATCAAGTCGTCCAGCGACGACTCGCTGGCGTTCCGTCGTTCGTGCCGCGAGGGCGTGTGCGGGTCGGACGCGATGAACATCAACGGCAAGAACGGCCTGGCCTGCATCACCAACCTGCGCGAGCTGGCGCAGCCGATCGTCCTCAGGCCGCTGCCCGGCCTGCCGGTGATCCGCGACCTGATCGTCGACATGACCCAGTTCTTCAAGCAGTACCACTCGATCAAGCCGTACCTGATCAACGACGTGCCGCCCCCGGAGAAGGAGCGGCTGCAGTCGCCGGCCGAACGCGAGGAACTCGACGGCGTCTACGAGTGCATCCTGTGCGCGTGCTGTTCGACCTCGTGCCCGTCGTTCTGGTGGAATCCGGACAAGTTCGTCGGCCCGGCCGGTCTGCTGCAGGCGTACCGGTTCATCGCCGACAGCCGCGACCAGGCGACCTCCGCGCGGCTCGACGACCTGGAGGATCCGTACCGGCTGTTCCGCTGCCATACGATCATGAATTGTGTCGATGTCTGTCCGAAGGGATTGAATCCGACGAAGGCAATCGGCAAGATCAAGGAATTGATGGTGCGCCGCACCGTCTGAGTCCGAATTTCGTCATATGGAATACGCCCGACCGGCGTCGACCCTGGATCCGGCCCGCCTGCGGCGGCTGCGGTGGCGTTCGCGCCGCGGGCTGCTCGAGAACGATCTGGTGTTGACCCGGTTCCTCGCCGCGTGCGGCGACGGGCTGACCGAGGACGAGGTGCTGGGACTCGATGTACTGCTGGACCTTCCGGACAACGACCTGCTCGACCTGATCCTAGGCCGCCGGGAGCTCACGGGGGAGACATCGACTGCCGCGACGCGACGCGTGCTCGACATGTTGCGCTCGGCATGATCCATCAAACGACCAGAAACCAGGAAGCCGCCCCATGACGACTCAACACAAAGCCACCCTGACGTTCTCGGACGGCACGGCACCGATCGACCTGCCCGTGCACAAGGGGACGATCGGGCCGGATGTCGTCGACATCCGGAAGCTCTACGGCGCCACGGGCAAGTTCACCTTCGATCCGGGATTCATGTCGACCGCGGCGTGCGAGTCGAAGATCACCTACATCGACGGCGACAAGGGGGAGCTGCTGTATCGGGGCTACCCGATCGAGGAGATCGCGGTCCACTGCAACTACCTCGAGACCTGTTACCTGCTGCTCAACGGCGAACTGCCGAACGACGCGCAGCTGAAGGACTTCGACCATCGCGTCACCCGGCACACGATGGTCCACGAGCAGTTGCAGCGCTTCTTCCAGGGCTTCCGGCGCGACGCGCATCCGATGGCAGTGCTGGTCGGCACGGTGGGCGCGCTGTCGGCCTTCTATCACGACTCGCTCGACATCAGCAATCCGGAGCACCGGTTCATCTCGGCGATCCGACTGATCGCGAAGATGCCGACGATGGTGGCGCTGGCCTACAAGTACTCGATCGGCCAGCCGTTCATGTACCCGCGCAACGAACTGTCGTACACCGCGAACTTCATGCACATGATGTTCGGCACGCCGTGTGAGGAGTACAAGGTCAACGACGTGCTGGTGCGCGCGCTCGACCGGATCTTCATCCTGCACGCCGACCACGAGCAGAACGCGTCGACCTCGACCGTGCGCCTGGCCGGTTCGTCGGGTGCCAACCCGTTCGCCTGCATCGCCGCCGGCATCGCCACGCTCTGGGGCCCGGCGCACGGCGGTGCGAACGAGGCCTGCCTGCTGATGCTCAACGACATCCAGCGCCAGGGCGGCGTCGAACGCATCGGCGAGTACATCGACAAGGTCAAGGACAAGACCTCGAACGTCAAGCTGATGGGATTCGGTCACCGGGTCTACAAGAACCACGATCCGCGCGCCAAGCTGATGCGCGAGACCTGCCACGAGGTGCTCAACGAACTCGGCCTGAAGGACGATCCGCTGTTCGCGCTGGCGATGAAGCTGGAGCAGATCGCCCTCGAGGACTCGTACTTCGTCGACCGCAAGCTGTATCCGAACGTGGATTTCTACTCGGGCATCGTGCAGCGCGCCCTCGGCATCCCCACCGACATGTTCACCTGCATCTTCG
>CADEEH010000108.1 GCA_902826305.1 uncultured Burkholderiales bacterium | reverse complement strand
TCGGCGGGCCAGTTGTCGACGTCGGTGGTGGTCATCAGCTGGCCGCCCTGGGCCAGTCCGGTGATCAGCACCGGCGCCAAGTTGGCGCGGGCCGCGTAGACGGCGGCGGAGTATCCGGCCGGGCCGGAACCGAGGATCAAGACGCGACTGTGCCGACGAGTGGTCATTGTGGGGGCCTGAACGTTGCGGTTATCCCGAAGAATCAACCGCTTAGCGGGAAAACTTCATACCGTTTTTGATTCGGCGGGGTGTTCGTGCAAAATTATAGGCCTCAAGCGTTCTCTGGCCGCTCGGCCGACTCACCCGTCGAGGTTGGTATGGCACACGAAGAAAACAAGGCTTTCCTGCGCCGGGTTCCCCTGCTGGCCGGCCTGTCCGAGCAGCAGCTGGAGGCGCTGGCGGCCGCAAGCCTGCGTCGAAGCTACCCGAAAGGCCGCACGATCGTCTCCGAAGGCGAGCCGTCGCAGTCGCTGTACATCCTGCTCGCCGGCCGGGCGAAGGTGCAGCGATCCGACGCCGAGGGCAAGGAAGTGATCCTCGCGGTGCTCGGCTCCGGCGAGTTCTTCGGCGAGATGAGCCTGATCGACGATTCGCCGCGTTCGGCCAGCGTGATCACGCTGGAGACCTGCGAGTTCATGGCGATCAACAAGGACGCGTTCAAGTCACTGCTGCAGCAGAGCACCGAGATGGGCATGGCGATCATGCGCGGGCTCGTGCGCCGCCTGCGCGAGGCCGACAAGAAGATCGAGACGCTGGCGCTGCTCGATGTGTACGGGCGGGTCGCCCGTGTGCTGCTCGACTTCTCCGAGGACGTCGGTGGTGAACGGGTCGTGCGCAGCAAGCTGCCGCGCCAGGAGATCGCCAAGATGATCGGTGCCTCGCGCGAGATGGTGTCGCGGGTGATGAAAGGCCTCGAGATCGACGGCTACATCGTACCGCTGCCCGAGGGAAAACTCGTTCTGCGCGAGAAGATCAGTTCCTACCTGAGCTGATCGGTCATACACTTCGCATCGTTCACAGCCAACGAGCCGCGACCCAGACGGATGTCACGTAGTTCCGCTGCCCTGGCAGCCCGGTCCACCGGACCGTCCTCGTTTGCATTGCCCGAGCGCGCGGTGCGCCTGGTGCGCGAAGCGCGCTGGATCGCGCTGACCGCGTTCGCGTTTTTCCTCGTGCTGATCCTGGTCACCTACGACAAGGCCGATCCCGGCTGGTCACACGCGGTGGTCAACCACCGGATCGGCAATGCCGGCGGGCGGCTCGGTGCCTGGGTCTCCGACCTGCTGCTGTACCTGTTCGGTGTGTCGGCCTACCTGTGGGCGGTGTTGTGCCTGGGCGTGGTCGCCGACGGTTATCGGCGGCTCCGACGGCAGGATGCCGCCGCCGCGCGCCCGCGCTCGCGCGGCGAGCCGGAGGTGGTGCGTTTCGCCTGGGAACGCTGGCTCGGCTTCGGTGTGCTGCTGCTCGGTTGTGTCGGCCTGGAATGGCTGCGTCTGCACAGCCTGCCGGTGACGTTGCCGCTGGAGCCGGGTGGCATCGTCGGTCGGGTGCTCGCCGGCAGCCTGCTCGGCACGCTCGGCGCGGTCGGAACGACCACGCTGCTGGTGGCGATGGTCGCCGCCGGCTTCACGTTGTGGAGCGGCCTGAGCTGGCTGACGATCTTCGAACGTGTCGGCCTCGCGCTGGAGACGACCTGGCGTGCGATCGTCGGTGCGGTCGTGGGGTGGCGCGACCGCCGGCTCGGCGCGATCGCGGCCAACCGCCGCACCGAGAAAGTCGAGGTGCTGCGCGAGATCATCGACGACGAGAACGACGAGCCGATCCGGATCTCGCCGGCGGCGCGGGTCGAGAAGTCCGAACGGGTGCATGCCGAACGCCAGGTCGCCCTGTTCTCGGACCTGCCGCCGGATACGCAGTTGCCGGGCCTGTCGCTGCTCGACGCACCGCCGGTCGCGCAGGAGTCGGTATCGGCCGAGATGCTCGAATACACGTCGCGACTGATCGAGAAGAAACTCGCCGACTTCGGCGTGTCGATCAAGGTCGTCGCCGCCTATCCGGGCCCGGTGATCACCCGCTACGAGGTCGAACCGGCCACCGGTGTCAAGGGCAGCCAGATCGTCAACCTGTCCAAGGACCTGGCGCGTGCGTTGTCGCTGGTGTCGTTGCGCGTCGTCGAGACGATCCCGGGCAAGAACCTGATGGGGCTGGAATTGCCGAACGCGCGTCGGCAGACCGTCAAGCTCGCCGAGATCCTCGGCTCGCAGGTGCATGCCGACAGCCCGTCGCCGGTCACCCTCGCCCTCGGCGTGGACATCGCCGGCCATCCGGTGGTCGCCGACCTGGGTCGCATGCCGCACCTGCTGGTCGCCGGCACGACCGGTTCGGGCAAGTCGGTCGGCATCAACGCGATGCTGCTGTCGCTGCTGTACAAGTCCGACCCGTCGCAGGTCCGGATGATCATGATCGATCCGAAGATGCTCGAGCTGAGTGTCTACGAAGGCATCCCGCACCTGCTCGCGCCGGTGGTCACCGACATGCGCCAGGCGGGCAACGCGCTCAACTGGTGTGTCGCCGAGATGGAGCGGCGCTACCGGCTGATGAGCAAGCTCGGCGTGCGCAACCTGTCGGGCTACAACACCAAGATCGCGGAAGCCGAGAAACGCGAGGAGACGATCCCGAATCCGTTCTCGCTGACACCGGATGCCCCCGAACCGTTGGGCCGGCTGCCGATGGTCGTTGTCGTGATCGACGAGCTGGCCGACCTGATGATGGTCGTCGGCAAGAAGATCGAGGAGCTGATCGCACGGCTCGCGCAGAAGGCGCGGGCGGCCGGCATCCACCTGCTGCTGGCCACCCAGCGGCCGTCGGTCGACGTGATCACGGGCCTGATCAAGGCGAACATTCCGACGCGGATCGCATTCCAGGTGTCCTCGAAGATCGATTCGCGGACGATCCTGGACCAGATGGGCGCCGAATCCCTGCTCGGCCAGGGCGACATGTTGTACCTGCCGCCCGGGGGCGGGGTGCCGGTGCGGGTGCACGGCGCGTACGTGACCGACAACGAGGTCCACCAGGTGGTCGAGCACTGGAAATCCCTGGGTGAGCCGCAGTACATCGAAGGCATCCTCGAGGGCGGCCTGCTGGCCGACGATGTCGATGCAGGCAGTGCGGTCGGTTTCGGCGGGCTGTCGCAGACGCTGGCCGAAGCCGGTGTCGACGGCGAGTCCGATCCGATGTACGACCAGGCGGTGGCGGTTGTGCTCAAGACCCGGCGCGCCTCGATCTCGCTGGTGCAGCGGCATCTGCGGATCGGCTACAACCGCGCCGCCCGCCTGCTCGAGCAGATGGAGAAGTCCGGCATGGTCTCGGCGATGGCCAGCAACGGCAACCGGGAGATCCTCGTGCCCGCGGGGCAGGGCGCGGATTAGCCGGGTTCGCGGTGGCCGCGTGTGCGCGGCATCCGGCGAGGAATGTTAAGTTCCGTGAATGGACCGGCAGCATGTCGTCGGCGTGATCGCGACGAGGCGCGTTCCGGTCATATCACCACCCGGATGTGTGCCTGACCGCGTCCGTCCACCGGAATCCCCCGATGTTCCGATCGTCCGCAGTCTCCCGTATCACCCGCGCCCTGTTGCTGCTAGCCGCCTGCCTGACCGCGCTGCCGGCCAGCGCCGGGGCGATCGATCAATGGCGCGAGTTCTCGCGATTGACGAAGGCGGCGCGCGGGCAGTTCACGCAGCAGACCGCCGGCGCCGGTGCGTCCGCGAAGGTCGAATCCTCGTCGGGTACCTTCGCGTTCCAGCGTCCCGGCAAGTTCCGCTGGCAGGTCGCCAGGCCGTTCGAACAGCTGATGGTGGCCGACGGCGAGTCGCTGCATTTCTTCGACAAGGACCTGAACCAGGTCACCGTGCGTTCGTTGAAGGAATCGGTCGGTTCGAGTCCGGCGGCGATCCTGTTCGGAACCGGCGACCTGGAGAAGGACTTCGAGGTGCGCGACGCCGGCTCGCGCGACGGGCTCGACTGGCTCGAGGCGACGCCGAAGTCCAAGGATGCCGGTTTCGAGTCGATCGTGGTCGGCTGGCGCGGCGGCTTGCCGGCGGCGATGCAGGTGCGCGACGCGTTCGGCCGCACCACCGATTTCCGCTTCGAGTCGATCGAACGCAACCCGGCGCTGGCCGCCGACGTGTTCCGATTCGTCGTGCCGCCGGGCGCTGACGTGATCCGGCAATGAGCGGCGCCGCACGATGAGCGGCGATCCGCGCGAGCGGCTGATGCCGCCGCTGGTCTGGCGCCAGCGTGCGCCGGCCCGCCAGGGGGACGCCCTCGACGACGTCGACACGCCGGCCCTGGTGCTCGACCTGGACGTGTTCGAGGCCAACCTGCTCGCGGTCCAGCAGGCGGCCAGCAACGCCGGGGTCGCGCTGCGGCCACACGCGAAGGCCCACAAGACGCCGGAGATCGCGGCGCGGCAGCAGGCGGCCGGCGCGGTCGGTGTGTGTTGCCAGAAGGTCTCCGAAGCCGAGGTCTTCGTCGCCGCCGGCATCCGCGACGTGCTGGTCGCCAACGAGGTGGTCGGCGCGCGCAAGCTGTCGCGGCTGGCCGCGCTGGCCCGCACCGCGCGGATCGCGGTCTGCGTCGATCATCCGAGCCAGGTCGTTGCGCTCGCCGACGCGGTGCGCCTGGCGGGAACGCGGGTCGAGGTGCTGATCGAGATCGACGTCGGCCAGCAGCGCTGCGGTGTTCCCGATGCCGCATCCGCGCTTGTCCTCGCCCGGGCGATCCGCGACGCCGGGCCGGAACTCGCACTGCGCGGCCTGCAGGCCTATCACGGTCGTGCCCAGCATCTGCGTGACCCGGCGCAGCGGGCCGAGGCGATCGCAGCCGCGTCGCGACGGGCCGCCGACATCCGCGACGCGCTGCTCGCCGACGGACATCCGTGTGCGGTCGTCACCGGCGGGGGCACCGGCACCTTTCGTCACGAGATCGCCTCGGGTGTGTTCACCGAGGTGCAGCCCGGCTCGTACGTGCTGATGGACGCCGACTACGCGGCCAACGAACCCGATGCCCAGGGCCCCGCGTTCGGCCAGGCGCTGTCGGTACTGGCCACCGTGATGAGTGTGCAGGCCGGGCACGTGGTGCTCGACGCCGGACTCAAGGCACTGTCGACCGACTCCGGGCCGCCGGTCAGCATGGAGCCCGGCTGGCGCGTGGGCTCGTTGTCGGACGAACATGCGACCCTGCTGCCCGCGGGAGGAGGCCGCGTGCTGGGGCTGGGCGACCGGGTGCGGCTGATTCCAGGCCATTGTGATCCGACGGTCAATCTGCACGACTGGATGCTTGGTGTGCGGGCGCTGCGTATCGAGGCGGTCTGGCCGGTGTCGGCCCGAGGCGCGGTATTCTGAGACCATGACTCCATCCGATGCCGCGGCCGCGGCCGGCGACATCCGGCCCGCGACGGCCGACCCGGACCGTGCACGCGTCGATCGGCGCGTGATCACCGTCATCTCGGTCGCACACGGTGTCTCGCACTTCTGCCACCTGCTGCTGGCCCCGCTGTTCCCGTGGCTGAAGGTCGAGTTCGGTCTCAGCTATGCCGAACTCGGCCTGCTGATGACCGTGTTCTTCGTCGTCTCCGGCATCGGCCAGGCGGCCTCGGGTTTTGTCGTCGACCGGATCGGTGCGTTGCCGGTGCTGCTGGTGTCGATCGCGCTGTTCGTGCTGGCGGCGTGTGGCTTGGCGATGTCCACCGGCTACGCGGGTCTGCTCGGCTTCAGCATGCTGGCCGGCCTGGGCAATGCGGCATTCCATCCGATCGACTTCTCGATCCTGAACGCCCGCGTGCACGTGTCGCGGCTCGGCAAGGCCTACGCGGCCCACGGCGTGTCCGGCAGTCTCGGCTGGGCGCTGGCGCCGGTCTTCCTGGTCGGCATCGCAGGGATCGCCGGCTGGCGCGAGGCGTTGTTCGCGGCTGCCGGGCTGGCCGCGATCGTCTGGCTGGTCATCTGGCGCAATCGGGACGTGCTGGCGGTCCAGGTGCATCGTGCGGCCGCGGGATCGGCGACGGGCGGATCCGAAGGTCCGTTCGACTTCCTGCGCCTGCCCGCGGTCTGGTTCAGTTTCCTGTTCTTCCTGACCGCGACCTTCGCACTGAGCGGCGTGCAGAGCTTCGGTCCGGAAGCGGCGCGCAGCCTGCACGCGGTGCCGGTGGCCTGGGTGGCGATGTGCCTGACCACCTACATGCTGGCCAGTGCCGCCGGGTCGGTGGCCGGCGGGTATCTCGCGGCCGACCCGTCGCGCGCGGAGCGGATCATCGGCATCGGTTTCGCGATCGCCGCGTTGTCCGCGCTGGTGCTGGCGATGGCCTCCTGGCCGGCCTGGATGGTGCCGCTGATGTTCGTGCTGATGGGCTTCGGCGCCGGGCTGGCCGGCCCGTCGCGTGACCTGCTGATCAAGCGTGCGACCCCGCCCGGAGCGACCGGCCGGGTCTATGGCACCGTCTACTCGGGGCTCGACGTCGGCCTGGCGCTGGGGCCCGCGGTGTTCGGCCTGATGATGGACAACGGGCATCCGACCTGGGTCTGGCTGACGATCGCGCTGTTCCAGGCATCGCTGATCGTGTCGGCCTTCAACATCGGCCGGCTGACGCGGCGCCCGGCGGCGCTCGTGCGCACCTGAAGGCGGCGGGTGATGGGCCGGACCAGCGGACTGTTCGATGCGGACGAGCGCGCGCAGGCGATGCGCCACGCGCCGCTCGCGGAGCGGCTGCGGCCGACGAGCATCGACGAGGTCGTTGGCCAGGCGCATCTCGTCGGCCCTGGCAAGCCGTTGCGTGTCGCGTTCGAGTCCGGCCATCCCCATTCGATGATCCTGTGGGGCCCGCCGGGTGTCGGCAAGACGACACTGGCGCGGCTGATGGCCGACGGGTTCGATGCCGAGTTCATCGCGATCTCCGCCGTGCTCGGCGGCGTCAAGGAGATCCGGGACGCGGTCGCCGCCGCCCGTGCCGCGGCCGAACACGGGCGGCGGACGATCCTGTTCGTCGACGAGGTGCACCGATTCAACAAGGCGCAGCAGGACGCGTTCCTGCCGTATGTCGAGTCGGGCCTGTTCACCTTCATCGGCGCGACCACCGAGAATCCGTCGTTCGAGGTCAACGGCGCGTTGCTGTCGCGGGCGCGGGTCTACGTGCTCGAGCCGATCGACGCCGAGGCGTCGGGTACGGTGTTCGACCGCGCGTGCCGTGAACTCGACACGAAGGTCGCCTTCGATGCAACGGCGCGCGAGCGGCTGATCGGCTGGGCCGACGGGGACGCACGGCGACTGATCAACGCGGTCGAGGTGCTGGCCGATGCGGCACGGGTCGCCGGTCGGGCGACCATCGATGCCGCGTTCCTCGACGAGGCGCTGGCGCAGAACCTGCGCCGGTTCGACAAGGGCGGTGATGCGTTCTACGACCAGATCAGCGCGTTGCACAAGTCGGTGCGCGGCTCCTCGCCCGACGGGGCGCTGTACTGGTTGTGCCGGATGCTCGACGGCGGCGCCGATCCGCGGTATCTCGCGCGACGACTGATCCGGATGGCGGTCGAGGACATCGGACTGGCCGATCCGCGCGCATTGCAGATCGCGCTCGATGCCGCCGACGTCTACGAGCGGCTCGGCACACCGGAGGGTGAACTGGCACTGGCCGAGGCGGCGGTCTATCTCGCCTGCGCCGCCAAGTCGAACGCGATCTACGAGGCCTACAAATCCGCCCGCGCCCATGTCGCCGAGCACGGGTCGGCGCCGGTGCCCAAACACCTGCGCAACGCACCGACGCGGCTGATGAAGGGACTCGGCCACGGCGCGGGCTATCGCTACGCCCACGACGAACCCGAGGGGTACGCGGCCGGCGAGCGTTACCTTCCGGATGGTGTCGAGGCGACGTTCTACCGGCCGACCGATCGCGGGCTCGAAGCGCGCATCGCCGACAAGCTGGCCGCGCTGCGCGAACGCGATCGCGCCGGCTGAGGCCGACGCGCCGGCGCGACGTCCGGCCTCGCGCAACCCTGCGGCGCGGGTGCGATTCCGATGATTCAATGGACCAGGGGTGCCGGGCACCGGGGCCGGGCCGTGTTCGTTGGTAAAATCCGGCGATGATCGATCCGGCACTCCTGCGCAAGGACGCCGCCGCCGTGCAGGCACGGCTCGCGCGGCGCGGTTTCACCCTCGACACCGCCCGCTTCGGTGAACTGGAGGGCCGGCGCAAGCCGATCCAGGTCGAACTCGAACAGGCGCAGGCGCGCCGCAACGAACTCGCCAAGCAGATCGGCCAGAAGAAGGGCAAGGGCGAGGACGCGTCGGTACTGCTCGAGGAAGCCGGCCGGTTGCCGACACGCATCGGCCAGCTCGAAGGTGAACTCGAGGCGCTGCAGCGCGCGCAGACCGACCTGCTGCTGGCGGTGCCCAACCTGCCGCACGAGTCGGTGCCCGACGGGCGCGGCGCCGACGACAATGTCGAGGTGCGCCGCTGGGGTGAGCGGCGGGTCTTCGACTTCCCGGTGCGCGACCATGTCGACGTCGGCGCCGGGCTCGGACTCGACTTCGAGACCGCCACGAAGTTGTCCGGCGCGCGTTTCGTCGTCATGCGCGGGCCGATCGCACGGCTGCATCGGGCGCTCGCGCAGTTCATGCTCGACGTGCACACGCGCGAACACGGCTACACCGAGTGCTACACGCCGTACCTGGTCAACGCCGAGACGTTGACCGGCACCGGCAACCTGCCGAAGTTCGAGCAGGACCTGTTCTGGGCGACCAAGGGCGGCGCCGAAGGCGAACGGTTGTACCTGATTCCGACCGCCGAGGTCTCGCTGACGAATTTCGTGCGCGGCCAGATCGTGCCTGCCGATCAGTTGCCGATGCGGCTCACCGCACACACGCCGTGTTTCCGCTCCGAAGCGGGTTCATACGGCAAGGACACACGCGGCATGATCCGGCAGCACCAGTTCGACAAGGTCGAGATGGTCCAGATCGTCCGCCCCGACGAGTCGATGGCGACCCTGGAGGCGATGGTCGGGCACGCGGGATCGATCCTCGAGCGGCTCGGCCTGCCGTATCGGGTCATGCTGCTCTGCGCGGGCGACATGGGATTCGGTGCCGCCAAGACCTACGACCTGGAGGTCTGGCTGCCCGCGCAGCAGGCGTATCGCGAGATCTCGTCGTGTTCGAACTGCGAGTCGTTCCAGGCGCGCCGGATGCAGGCGCGTCATCGCAATGTGCAGGGCAAGGTCGAGCTGGTGCACACGTTGAACGGCTCGGGCCTTGCGGTCGGCCGCACGCTGGTGGCGGTGCTCGAGAACGGCCAGCAGGCCGACGGATCGGTGCTCGTGCCCGAGGTGTTGCGGCCTTACCTGGGTGGCCTCGAACGGCTGCTGCCCGACAGGCAGGATCCGATACGGGGCGGCTAGCAACGGGCGCCGTTTGTTATACTCGCGCGCCTGCAGGAGAGGTGGCAGAGTGGTCGAATGCGCCGGACTCGAAATCCGGTGTACGGTTACACCGTACCGTGGGTTCGAATCCCACCCTCTCCGCCACGGCACCCGCCGCGGCGGATTCCGGCAGCCGCGGTCCCGCCACTGCCCCACACGACACGGCCGCTCAGATCGCCCCGATGCTTCCGGTCACCGGCAACACCACGCCGGTGATGTATCCGGCACACACCGGCGCCGCCAGGAACACATAGGCCGGTGAGATCTCCTCGGGTTGCGCGGCGCGTTTCAGGTCGCTGCCCTGGCCGAACTTCGGAACCTGCGCTGCCGGGCGATCGGCCGCGTTGAGTGGTGTCCACACCGGACCGGGCGCCACCGCGTTGACCCGGATCCCCCGCGGCAGCAGATTGTGCGCGAGTGATTTCGTCAGCGCGTGGATCGCGCCTTTTGTCGCCGCGTAGTCCAGCAGCTGGCCGCTGCCCTGAAGGCCGACGACAGAGCCGGTGTTGATGATCGAGGCGCCTTCGCGAAGATGCGGCAAGGCGCTGCGGGTCATGTAGAAGTAGCCGGCGACGTTGGTGGTCAGGGTCTCGTCGAGTCGCTCGTCGGTGATGTCCTCGATCGAATCCGCATGTTCCTGGAAGGCGGCATTGTTGACCAGGATGTCGAGTCGACCGAATTCCTCGATCACCCGGGCCACCGCCCGCTGGCAGAACGTGCTGTCCTTGACGTCGCCGGCGATCGTGATGCAATGACGCCCTTCGTCCAGGACATGGCGTCGGGTCGCTTCGGCATCCTCGTGTTCGTCCAGATAGAGCACCGCGACGTCGGCGCCCTCGCGGGCGAACAAGACGGCCACCGCCCGCCCGATGCCCGAGTCCCCGCCGGTGACGATCGCCACGCGGCCGGCCAGCTTGTTGCTGCCCTGGTAGTCCGGTGCGAGGAAACGCGGTGCCAACTGCAGGTCCGCCTCGCGACCCGGCTTGGCCTGATGCTGGGCCGGCAGATCCACCGGCTGTTCACGGGTGCCGACCTGCAACGGCGAGGGAGTCTGCTCGGCACGTGGGTGCCGCGCGGCGACCATGTCCTGGTCGTCCTGGCGCTGCTGCAACCGACGCTGATGCTCGGCAGTCTGCTCGGCCTGTTGTCGATCCTTGTCGTGACTGATGTCGCTGCCCATGCTTTCCTCCGTTCGCCCGAACGGGCCGCAATCACCGTGCCTGGAGACGGGAATGGGAACTGCATCACATGGTGATGTGCGGCTGGCGGCCACCGTCGTCGCATCCGTGGTGATCCCACGTCGCGATGCGAGTCCGCCGGAGATGTTGTTGATCCGTTGCGGCGTCCGCGGAGTCGCGATGGCTGCGTGATAACCTTTCGCCGATGATCCGTGACCATTCCTCGCCGCGTGCGCCCGGTATGCGCCCGGGACCGGCGGGACTGCGCTGACACACGGGTATGTCGGCTTCGGATCGGCACCGGCGGTCCGGCACGGGCCGGCCGACAACTCCATCACAGCGAAGCGGATCCGGCTCGATTAGCATTCGTCCGTGTCCAAGCATCGTCACTCCGTCAGCCCGGCGGCCGCACCCCCGCACGCGATACGACCGATCGTCGGTTGTCGTCCGCACACGGGCGCAACCGGGTAGCGAAAACCATCCATGACCTTTGAGACAACCGACGCCGGCGACGGCCCGACGGTGTTCGCGCAGTGCAGGCAGCGTGTCGCCGAGCGGCTCGAACGGGTCGTGGCCGAGGCGTTGTCCAAGGTGGCCGGCGAGATGGAGACGGCCGCCGAGCGCTCGGGTTCCTATCGTGACCGGCAGAGCCTGTTCGGCGCTGCCGCGCTGCTGCGCATCGAGTACCGTACGCGCCTGGCTCGTGTCATCCCCGCGTTCGAGGCGAGGGTCGACCGGTGCCTGGACATCGGCCGGATCGCCGCCACCGAGCGCGAGGCGCTCGCGCTGCTCGCCGACGAGGAAGTCGAGGCCGAGATCCTGGTCGGCGACGTCGCACGTGGCGCGATCGAGCAACTCGGCGCCGAGTATTCGCAGTTCTGCGACCGGGTCGCCGCGCTGGTCCCGCGCAACTGGGACGACGACGCATTCCATCCGCTGGGTGCCCGTACGCTGGCATCGGCCGCCGTCAGCGCAGTCAAGGGCGCGGCGGAGAGTGGTGCCTCCAAGGCGGCGCTGCGCGAGGCCGCGACGGCCAGGCTGGCCGATGCACTGGTCGACGTGGTCCACGATGCGAACCGTTTCCTGCGCGACCAGGGCGTCGAGCCCCGGCGCGCACCGACGACGCAGGCCACCGAGCCGGTCTCGCCCGAAGCCGTCGTGGCGGCTGAACCCGAGCGCATCACTTCACCGGCGGCGAGTGAACCCGACGCCGTCGAGCCGTCCGCCGTCGTGCCCGCCGAATCGCCGACGACACCCGCCGGCACCGAGGGCACGGACGTCATCGATCGCAGCGCGGCGATCGCGGCCCAGGCCAGCGACGCGGCGCGCACCCTGCGCACCTCCGCGCTGGCCGATGCCGAGAAGGGCAACAAGCTGCCGGTGCTGCCGACGCTGCAGCCGGTGGTCGAACTCGAGCGCGACGCGGTCGCGTTCGCCCATTCGGTCGGCGCGATGCCGTACAGCCGCGATGCCCGCCGCGAGTTCTTCGGCAACGTCCGGCAACGGATGCAGGCTGCCGGAGCGCCGACCGGACAGGTCGCGGTCGTTGGTGTGGTCGCCGCGCTGTTCGACTACGTGATCGACGAACGTCGCCTGCCCGAGGCGGCCAAGCCATTGGTCTGGCGCCTGCAGCAGCCGGCGGTTGCGCTGGCGATGCTCGACAACGAATACCTCGGCGAGGAACCGCGCTCGCTGCGCCGGCTGATCGAGAACTTCGGTGCGATCGCGACCGCGTTCTCCGACGAGATGGAACGCGGCGGCGACCTGCATCGCCGGATGGACACGGTGGTGCGTGCGGTCGAGGTCGTGGCCAGTGTGCTGCAGACACGTTCGGCGGTGATCGCCCGGCACGTCGACAAGGAATACGAGCGCGCGTCGCGCAACGTCGCGCAGCTGATCGAGCGCGTCGCGCAGGAACGCACCAGCCTGGAGTCGACGCCCGAGCGGCGCAACCGCCGCGACTATGCGCGCCGGCCCAGCCGCGAACGCGAACGCGAGGTCACCGATCAGATCGTCAAGATGCTGCAGGACCGGCTCGAGCGTTTCCAGGTCCCCGAGTCGGTTCGCGAATTCGTGCTCAATGTCTGGCTGCGCCAGCTGCGCAGCGCGGTGCTGCGCGACGGCGAGGAGAGCGGCGACTTCAAGGTCGCACTGCAGACCGTCGATGATCTGCTGTGGAGCCTGGATACGACGCAGGAGCGGCAGAGCCGTCGCGAGCTGGCCCAGCGCATTCCGCCGCTGATCCGGCTGCTGACGCGCGGTCTCGCGCAGATGGGCGCACGCGACGAGGAGTTCAAGCCGTTCTTCGACGAGCTGTTCCTGATGCACCTGCGCAAGATGCAGGGGCGCGGGCGGCGCGGTGCGGGCGAAGGTCGCTCGAGCCGACGTCGCACACGCGACGCGAATCCGCCGTCACCGACGGTGCCGGTGCTGCGCAACGAGGTCCGAGCGTCATCCGCGTCCGAAGCGCCGCCACCGGTGCCGGGTACCGGCGAAGACGGCGATACCGCGACCGCGGTGGCACCGCGCACGCTGACCCGCGCCGCGGAGGCGCCGACCGTCGCGCCGGCGGCGACCCGCGCCGAGGATGCCGGCGAAGGCCGGATGCTCCAGGTGCTGAATTCGCTCGACCTGTCCGACGTGCCGCGCCGGCCGGTCGCCGACGCGACGCCGGTCGAAGAAGCACTCGAGCGGCTCGGTCGCGGTGACTGGGTCGAACTGCGTGTGCGCGAGAACCGCAACGTGCTCGCCAAGGTGGCCTGGGTCAACACCCGGCGCACCGTGCTGCTGATGGTGCGTCACCCGGACCGCAAGGCGATGTCGCTGCGGATCATGGACCTGCGCCAGCGCTTGCAGGACGGTCGCGCCCGGCTGGTCCGCGAATCGCGCAAATAGAGCGCGACAAGTCAGCAGTCGCCGTCGTCGCTTCGCGAGAAGGTGACGACGTGGTCGGCGGCGAAACGCACGCCGATCGCTTCGCCGATCGCATGGTCGTGATGGCTGGGCACCAGCGCGAGCAGTTCGGTGCCGCTGGGCAGCCGCAGCGTGTACAGGAACTGCGCGCCCCGGAATGCCTTGCGGATGATGACCGCACGCATCGGACTGGACGGGTCGTGCACGATGTCGTCCGGTCGCAGCAGCACCACCACCTCACCCCGCAGGTCGGCCGATGCACCCGCCAGCGCCTGGTCGCCGCGGGCACTGATCGGCAGCGTCCCCAGTTCCAGCTCGACACTCGACAGGCCGTCGCGATGGATCAGCCGGCCGGGCAGGAACACGCCGAGGCCGACGAAATCCGCAACGCCGCGGGTGGCCGGCTGATGGTAGAGCCGATACGGTGTGTCCCATTGGGCGATCCGGCCCGCCTGCATCACACCGACGCGGTCGGCGAGAGCGAACGCCTCGTACTGGTCGTGGGTCACCAGCAGAGCGGTCGTCTTCTCCTTGCGCAGCAGCTCGCGCAGGTCCATCGCCAGCCGTTCGCGCAGGTCCGGATCCAGGTTCGAGAACGGCTCGTCGAGCAGCAGCAGCGACGGTGACGGCGCCAGCGCACGGGCCAGGGCGACCCGCTGCTGCTGCCCGCCCGACAACTCGTGCGGAAAGCGCCGCCCGATGTCCGGCAGGCCGACCAGTTCGAGCAGATGGCGGACCCGGGCGTCGCGCTCACTCCGCGTGCGCTTGTGCAGGCCGAAGGCTACGTTGTCGGTGACCGACAGGTGCGGAAACAGGGCGAAGTCCTGGAACACGATGCCCACGCCGCGTTTCTCCGCGGCCACCGCATCGCGTCCGGTGGTCAGCCGGCGGCCCGCCAGCAGGATCTCGCCGGCGGCCGGCTGCGTGAAACCCGCGATCGTCCGCAGCGCGGTCGTCTTCCCGCAACCCGAGGGCCCGAGCAGGCAGCCGATCTCGCCCTTGCGCAGGGTGAACGACAGGTCGTCGAGCACCTCGAGTGCACCCTGCGGCGTGTCGATGACCACCCGCAGCCCCGCCACCGACAACATCGGCTCGAGTACACGGTCGGGTGTCTGGCCGTTGCCCCCCGGCAACACACGATCCGCGGCGACCACGTCCGGCTCGCCGACCGGGTGCGGCGAATCAGGCCCCCGGGCGTCGTCGTGAGACGATCCCACCGGGCCGGGCGCGGCGTCGATTCGCATGTCGAAGCGGTGTTCGAAGGAGGCCTGGGAGCCTTGGTGTTTTAACCTGTGGTTCTAAATGACTACAATTCGTATTTGCACTTCGATTGTACCGGCTTCGTCCATCGGGAGCCTTGCCAATTCGCATGTCCTCGTCTGATCGGGCACGACGGGAGGCCGCCGGCGGTGTGTTGACGGCCTCGGGTGGCGTCGCTCGCCTGGCCGGTGTCGCGCCGCCCGGAATCCGACGGCCCGCCCGATCGCTGCTGCTGGCCGGTGGCCTGGTGTTGCTGGTGGCCGGGCCGGTGCTGACGCTGCTCGTCCTCGCGCTGGATCCGGACGCCGGCTGGGAGACGCTGCGGCACCTGGCGAGCACCGTGCTGCCGCGATACGCGGCGGCCAGCGTCGCCCTGGCGCTGGTCGTCCTTGCGGTTGTCCTGTCGTGTGGTGTGACCTCGGGCTGGCTGATCGCGGCCTACCGTTTCCCCGGGCACCGCGTGCTGTCGTGGGCGCTGATGCTGCCGCTGGCGATGCCCGCGTTCGTGATGGCGTATGCGTACACCGATTTCCTGGACACCTCCGGACCGCTGCAGTCGGGGCTGCGCCGCATGACCGGCCTGATGGTCGGCGAGTACTGGTTCCCTGACATCCGCTCGCTGCCGGTGGCCGGCCTGATGCTCGGGCTCGCGTTGTATCCGTATGTCTACATGCTCGCACGCACCGCGTTCACCGAACGCTCCGCCTCGCTGTCGGAGGCGGCGCTGTCACTCGGCGTGCGCCGGGCGCTGGTCTGGTATCGCGTGATCTGGCCGGTCGCCCGGCCCGCGGTCGCGGCCGGCTGTGCGCTGGTGCTGATGGAGACACTGGCCGACTTCGGCACGGTCAGCTACTTCGCGGTCGACACGTTGACCGCCGGCATCTACCGCGCCTGGCAGGGCCTGGGTGATCGGGTGACCGCGGCCCGGCTCGCGGTGCTGCTGCTGGTGGTCGTCGGCCTGCTGGTCTGGGTCGAGCGACGACAGCGTGTCCGCATGCGCTACTACGCCCGCTCGACACGGCCTGCGGCGCCGCAGCCGTTACGAGGCACGCGGGCCGCGGTGGCGCTGCTCGCGTGTGTGATGCCGGTGCTGTTCGGTTTTGTCGTGCCGGCATTGCTGCTGATCCGGCTCTGGCTTGCCAGCGGTGCCCAGGTCGATCCGCGCCTGCTGGTCTGGCTGGGCAACACCGCGATGGTGGCCGCGGCCTCGGTGGCGGTGCTGATTCCGCTGGCGGTGGCGATCGCCTATGCCGACCGGCTGGCCCGCCGGCCCGCGCTGTCGGTGGCGATCGCGCTGGCCGGCGCCGGGTACGCGGTACCCGGGCTGGTGCTGGGCATCGGCCTGCTCGGCTGGATCGGTTCGATCGATCGCGCGTTGGGCGCCCTCGTGCTCGGCGGCACGGTGGTCGCCGTCGTCTACGCGTATTGTGTCCGCTTCTTTTCGGTCGCCTACCAGGGGATCGAGGCCGGGCTCAAGCGGATCAGTCCGTCGATGGACCAGAGCGCGCGCACACTCGGCCTGGGCCCGTTTGGTGTGCTGGCACGGGTGCACTGGCCGCTGATGCGCCGCAGTGTCGCCGCGTGCACGATCCTGCTGCTGGTCGATTGCCTGAAGGAGCTGCCGGCCACGCTGGTGCTGCGGCCGTTCGATTTCGACACGCTGGCCGTCGTCGCCTACCACTTCGCCGCCGACGAGCGCCTCGCCGAAGCGGCCGCGCCGGCACTGGTCATCGTGGCGATCAGCACGGTGCCGATCCTGCTGTTGTCGCGAGGCTGGCTGGACAAGGTCGACTGACCGATCCGCGGCGCGTCTTTGTTATACTCCCGGCTCTTTTCGCAGGCGCGTAGCTCAGCTGGTTAGAGCACCACCTTGACATGGTGGGGGTCGTT
>CADEEH010000107.1 GCA_902826305.1 uncultured Burkholderiales bacterium | reverse complement strand
AGGCCAGCCAGATGGACGTGATCGAGGCCAACGAAGCGTTCGCCGCGCAGGCGCTCGCGGTGTCCAAGGATCTCGATCTCGATCCGGCCAAGGTCAATCCGAACGGCTCCGGCATCTCGCTCGGCCATCCGATCGGTGCCACCGGTGGGGTGATCGCGATCAAGGCGATCTACGAGCTGCAACGGACCCAGGGCAGGTACGCACTGGTGACGATGTGCATCGGCGGCGGGCAGGGCATCGCCGCGGTGTTCGAGCGCATCTGATCGTGTCGCGACCGGGGGCGGCCGGCGGCCGTCCCCAGGCGACCGGGGTTCTCGATGGACCGACGCGGATTCATGAATGCGGGGGCGGTGCTTGCAGCCCTTGGCGCGATGAACGAGAGTCTCGCCCAGGCCGGTGACCGGCCCGCCGGCGTGCTCGGGGGCGCGATCACCGATGTGCCCGGGGTCAAGGTCGGTCACTTCACCGACACCCGGCGCCCGACCGGGTGCACCGTGATCCTGACCGAAGAAGGCGCCACCGGTGGGGTCGACGTCCGCGGCGCGGCACCGGGCACCCGCGAGACCGACCTGCTGGCGCCGACGAATCTGGTCGAGCAGGTGCATGCGGTGCTGCTGTCGGGGGGCAGCGCGTTCGGCCTGGACGCCGCCGGCGGCGTCGTCCGCTGGCTTGAGGAGCGCGGATTCGGCTTTCCGGCCGGGCCGGCACGTGTGCCGATCGTACCTGCGGCGATCCTGTTCGACCTCGGTGTCGGCGACACCAAGATCCGTCCGGATGCCAGTGCGGGCTTCCAGGCCTGCGAGGCGGCGTCGACATCCGCACCGGCCGAAGGTTCGGTCGGCGCCGGCGCCGGCGCGACGGTCGGCAAGCTGTTCGGGATGGCACGGGCGATGAAGGGCGGGATCGGCACCGCCGCGGTCAAGGTCGGCGGGATCACGGTCGGCGCGATCGTCGCGGTCAACGCCGTCGGTGATGTCATCGATCCGTCTTCGGGACGGGTGCTTGCCGGCACGCGCACTGCCGACGGCAAGCAGCGGATGGGGCTGACGCGTGCGTTGCTGCGCGGCGAGGTGCCGCCGTCGATGCAGGCAGGGATGGCCACCACCATCGGCGTGATCGCCACCGACGCGGTACTGACCAAGGCACAGGCCCAGAAGATCGCGCAGATGGGCCACGACGGCCTCGCCCGGACGATCGATCCGGTCCACACGATGTACGACGGTGACACCTTGTTCGCGCTCGGCACCGGCAAGAGCAGGCTGACCGGCAACGTCAATGCGATCGGCACCGTGGCCGCCGCCGTCACCGCGTCGGCGGTGCTGCGGGCCGTGTTGAATGCGACGGCCTGGACCTCGAGTGCGCTTCCGACCGTGCCCTCAGCCCGGGATCTGCGAGACTGAGTCGGTCGGCCGCGCTCCGGGAAGGTGCAAAGCGGTGGTTCCGGCCGCCTTGCGAACAGGGCGGTGCGAGTCCCCCAATCGAGCCTGTTGCGTAGCATCATCGGCGCCACAGTTTTGTCACGAACCGTGGTCTGGGGCTTGGCGAGGCATCGCCGGCGGCGTACTCTTTTTCATACCGTTTGTCGTTGCCGCTCGACCGTCCAGCCGATGTTCCAGGTTTCCCGTCATTTCGTCGTTGCCCCCGCCCTGCTCGCCGCTAGCCTGGTCTGTGCGCCGGCCGTGGGGCAGGAATTCGTCCTGAAACAAGGGCTTACGGCGCAGGCGCCGGCCGGACAAGGTCTGCAGCCGACGCTCACGCTACATGCGCAGGGGCATGAACTGCGGGCATCGCTGCCGTCTTCGGAGTACGTGCCACTGAGTTACGACCGCGCGGCGGCGGGAAGCGAGAGGATCGCGTATCGCTATGCGCTGATCGATCGGCCTGAAGCGACGATCCGGTTCGGTTTCGGCTCGCGTTTCCGCGCTGCATTCGCCGAGCGCAGTTTCTACGGCGAACGGATCGACCCTGCGCTGCCGTTCGTCCATGCTTCGGTCGAGCGCCGCTTCGGCGAGCGCTGGTCGGTGGTGGCCGACGTGGATGCGATGACCACGGCGCCCGGACGCGGGCTGGACGTCGGCGTTTCGGTCGGCTATTCACTCGATCGCAACTGGTCGCTGCTGGCCGCCTATCGATCGATGGATCCGGGCCTGCGCCTGCCGGCTGAAACCTCGGCCTCGGGCCGGGCGAACCAGTTCACCTTCGGCGCCGCCCGCAGCTTCTGACCTCCCGTCGACCACCGACCTGACGGCGCACAAGCGGCGGTCGCCTCGCGCGCGACGTCCGCGACCGCGTTTCCCCGGTAACGGTTTGTAATCCGCTCTTGCCGTCCACTCGTCGGCTGCCTACGCTTGTGTTCGACGAGGTGTCCGATGTCGCGTGACGCGGCCTCGTCGACGGAGCGGAATCATGCGCAAGTGGTTCGTGGGACTGGGTCTGGCGGCGGCTGCCGCGCTGGTGTCGACCGCGGCTTCGGCACACGGCGGATCCTGGTCGGTGACCGTTGGCGGCTACGGCCCGCCGGTCTATGGTGGCTATCCTGGCGGTTACTCTGGCGGTTACTACCCGGGTCCGTACTATGGCCGTGGTCATGGCTACGGCTACGGGTATGCGCGGCCGGTGCCGCCACCGGTGTACATGGCTCCGCCGGTCTACATCCGTCCGCCGGTGTACGTGGCGCCGCCGATGTACTACGGGCCGCCCCGCGGCCATTTCCCTCATCATCATCGCGGGCACCGCGGCGGCAGGGTATACGGGTACTGAAGCCCAGGGCCGGGCGACAGCGGTCGCTTGGCCAATCGGCTTTGCCGGCGCGCCGGTCGAGCGACCCCTGATGATGTCGTCGGGCGGCTAGCCGGCGTCCAGTGCGAGTGCCCGCCGCCTCGCGGTGCCGAACTCGTGGCCGGCGAACTCCGACCCGTTGGCGCGACGACGGTCGATCCGACGCTGCCAATAGCGGTCGAAGAAGTAGAACGCAATCGTATTGGCGAGCGGTTCGAGAAACGTCATCAGGCCCGCGATCGCGATACTGCCGGTCAGCAGGTACCCGATCGTGAATGCGATCACGACGTGGATCAGGCCAAAAACCGCGGATTTCACCATGGCAAGCTGCTCCTGGTGTTCAACGAACCGAGGTTCGATGAGCTGTGTGTTGGATGAGTCAATGATAATGATTCTCATCGACTTGGCCATTTGATTGTTTCTTGGTCTTCGATAGCCCGTCGCTATGAGGTCCGCGCGGCTGCAAGCCAAAGTCGCTATCCGGACGCTTGCGCATCCTCAATGCCCGTTGTCCCCGGCGGGAAGAGCATGATCACGGGTGTCTGAACCCGCCAAGCGAGGTCGTCCATGTTCAAGAAGCTCCTGGTGCCCACCGACGGGTCGAAACTGTCGACCGAGGCTGTGCAATCGACGCTGGTTCTGGCCTCGGAGATCGGTGCGGAGGTGGTGGCGTTGAACGTCCAGCCGCCGTTCCAGCCGCCGATCGTGGCCGAGGTGCCGGCGGCGTATCTGTACTCACCCGACGAATACGAGAAAGTCGTCCGCGAGAGTGCGCGGAAAGTGCTCGATCAGGTCCAGGCGATGGCGGCGGAGCACAAGGTGACCTGCCATTGTGTGATCGAACTCGATCCCAGCCCCTACGAGGCGATCATCCGCGCGGCCAAGGCGCAGCACTGCGACCTGATCGTGATGGCTTCACACGGCCGCCGGGGAATGGCCGGAATGATCCTGGGCAGCGAGACGCAGAAGGTGCTGACTCACTGCAAGATTCCGGTGCTCGTGCACCGCTAGCCCGCGGCAAGGCGACCCGCGTCAGGCGATCCGGGAATAGGTGCCGGCCGCCGGCGCGGTGGAGAGGTAGCGATCGAACGCCATCGCGACGGCGCGCACCAGCAGGCGCCCGCGGGGCAGCACGGTCAGGCCGTTGTCGTCGATCCGGATCGCGCCGGCGTCGTGCATCGGCGCCAGCCGGGCGAGTTCGTCGCGGAAGTACTCGGGACCGCGGATGCCATGGCGGGCCTCGATCTCGGGCCACCAGATCCGGAAGTTGCACATCAGCGACTGCACCAGGTCGCGCCGCACGAAGTCGTCGAAGACCAGGCGCAGTCCCTTGGCGATCGGGAGTTCACCCGCCTGCACGCGCCGATAGTACGCATCGAGCGTCTTCTCGTTCTGCGCGTACACCGAGCCGACCGCGGAGATCGCCGAGACGCCGAATGCGATCAGGTCGCCGGCATCGTGTGAGCAGTAACCCTGGAAATTGCGGTGCAGTCGACCTTCACGCTGCGCCACCGCGAGCTCGTCGTCGGCACGGGCGAAGTGATCCAGTCCGAGGTACAGATATCCGGCCTCGCGGAAGCGTCGCACCGCCAGGTCGAACAGCTGGGCACGAAGCGTCGCCGGCGGAATCGCGGCCTCGTCGATCCGGCGCTGCGGCTTGAACAGCTGCGGCAGATGGGCGTACTGGTACAGCGCGACCCGGTCCGGCCGCGCGGCGATGGTCAGCGCGAGGGTGCGCTCGAAGCCGTCCAGTGTCTGCCGGGGCAACCCGTAGATCAGGTCGACATTGACCGAGGCGAAGCCGCACTCGCGCGACGCGTCGATCAGCGCCCGCGTGTCCTCGTAGCTCTGGATCCGGTTGACGGCGCGCTGGACCGCCGGGTCGAAGTCCTGGATCCCGAGGCTGATCCGGTTCAAGCCGAGGTCGCGCAGCGTGCGGATGCGCTCCGGGGTGACCGTGCGCGGATCGACCTCGATCGAGTACTCACCCTCGGGATCGAACGCGAACTGCTGCCGGATCTCGTCGAACAGTTCGACGAATTCCGAGTCGAGCATGAACGTCGGTGTGCCGCCGCCGAAGTGAAGGTGGCTGATGCGCTGGCCGCGGCCCATCAGCGAGCCGACCAGCCGGATCTCGGTGGCCAGCGCGGCCAGGTATTCGGCCGAGCGCTCCTGGTGCTTGGTGCCGATCTTGTTGCACCCGCAGTAGTAGCAGATGGTCTTGCAGAACGGGATGTGGAAATACAGGCCCAGCGCCGCGGTCGGACGTGCACCGCGTTCGAGCAGCGCATGCAGGTACTCCGCCGGATCGAAGCCGCCCTGGAATCGGTCGGCGGTGGGATACGACGTATACCGTGGTCCGCGCCCACCGAACCGTTCGATCAGGTCGTGATCGATCTCGAGTTCGCCGTATCCGACCTGACGCGTGTCGGTGCGCGGGGGTGGCCTGTCGTGCATCGACGCATCCTCCGCCCGAGGAGGGCACGGTGCATTGACAAACCGCAGTTCGCCGCGGGCCGGCACACCGGGTGCGCTGCGTTAAACTCCCGCGTCGCCGGATGATGCCGGGTGTGATCCCGTTGCCGCGTGCGACGCGAACCGAGTGCCGCATGTGACCAGGGCGGGAGCCATGACCGCTGAGATCCATCCGATACGTTCGATCGATCCGATACGCCCGATACGTCCGCCGCGATCGATGTCGATGACGCGTGCCCTCGCGCGGGCAGGGTCCTCGCGCGGCCGCGTCGGTCTGCTGCTCACGGTGCTGGCGCTGGTCGGATTTCCGCTCGGGGCTGCCGCCCAGGTCGTGCCGAACCTGGTGCCTGAACGACTGTCGAAGGCGCTGCGCGCGACCAGCCTGCCGCTGAGCGACGCCGGCTTCATCGTCGTGCCGCTTGCCGGTGGTGCACCGATCGCGGCCTGGAACGCCGAGCGTGCGATGAATCCGGCCTCGACGATGAAGCTGGTCACGACCTACACGACACTGTCGCTGCTCGGGCCGGACTACCGCTGGCGCACACCGGTCTTCCTCGGCGGGCGGCTCGACGGCGACGTGCTGCGCGGCGACCTGATCGTCAAGGGCGGCGGCGATCCGAAGCTGGTGATCGAGGACATGACCGAGTTCGCCGCGCGGCTGCGACGCGCCGGACTGCGCGAGATCCGCGGCGACCTGGTGATCGACGACGGGTTGTTCGATATCGGCGACGACAGCGTCGAACGGTTCGACGGTGATCCGACGCAGCCGTACAACGTGCGTCCGCACGCGGCGCTGATGAACTTCAAGGCGACCAAGTTCGTGATCCGGCCGGAAGGCCAGGCAGCCTCCGTCATGCTCGATCCGGCGCTGGCCGATGTCGAGATCGACAACGACATCCGCCTGGTCGGCGGGCCGTGCCGGTATGGCGCCCACGGCCTGTCGATCCGGGACGCCGGCAGCGAGTCGAAACCCGCGATCCGGCTGTCCGGCTCGTACTCCGCGGCATGCGGCGAGCAGGCGGTGTTCACGGCGGTGCTGACACATCGCCAGTTCATCCACGGTTTCTTCAAGGCCGCGTGGCTGGCCGCCGGCGGCACCTTCGAGGGCCGCACACGAATCCAGCGCGGGGCCGCACGCGGCCAGCCCTGGGCCGAATGGATCTCGCCGCGCAACGCCGCCGAGGTGGTTGCCGACATCAACAAGTTCAGCAACAACGTGATGACCCGGCAGTTGTTGCTGTCGGCGACCGCGGACGTGATGAAACTGCCGGCGACGATGGACCGCGCGCGGCGCATGATGCGCGACTGGCTCGGTACCCATTCGCTGTCGTTCCCGGAACTGGTGGTCGACAACGGCTCGGGTCTGTCGCGCGACGAGCGGATCACGCCCGCACACCTGGCGCAGGTCCTGCAGCACGCGTCGCGCGGGCCGCATGCGGAACTGATGCGCACGTCGCTGCCGCAGGTCGGCGTCGACGGCACGATGAAGTCGCGACTGGCCGGTGATCCGATCGCGGGGCAGGCCTGGATCAAGACCGGCTCGCTGACCGACGTGCGCAGCATCGCGGGCTACGTGATCGCCGCCTCCGGTCGTCGCCACGCGGTGGTGATGGTGGTCAACGGGCCACGCGCCGAATCGTCGCAGGCGGCGCAGGACGCGCTGCTGCGCTGGGTGTACGCGAACGGCTGACCACCGACGGCAGTGCAGACCCGGCGCAGCCGTCGCGGTTCACCAGCCGAGTTCCTTCCACAACGCGTCGACACGTGCGGTCACCGTCGGATCGCGATCGATCACGCGGCCCCAGGCACGGGTCGTCTCGCCCGGCCACTTCGAGGTCGCGTCGATACCGAGCTTGGAGCCCAGCCCGGACACCGGCGAGGCGAAATCGAGATAGTCGATCGGCGTGTGCTCGACCATCGTGCTGTCGCGCACCGGATCGACCCGCGTGGTCACCGCCCAGATGACCTCCTTCCAGTCACGCACGTCGACGTCGTCATCGGTGACGACGATGAACTTGGTGTACATGAACTGGCGCAGGAAACTCCAGACGCCGAACATCACGCGCTTGGCGTGTCCGGGATACTGCTTGCGCATGGAGACGACCGCCAGCCGGTACGAACAGCCTTCGGGGGGCAGGTAGAAGTCGGTGATCTCCGGGAACTGCTTCTGCAGGATCGGCACGAACACCTCGTTCAGTGCGACGCCGAGCACGGCCGGTTCGTCGGGCGGCTTGCCGGTGTAGGTGCTGTGATAGATCGGCTCGCGTCGCATCGTGATCCGATCGACATGCAACACCGGGAACCACTCCTGTTCGTTGTAGTAGCCGGTGTGATCACCGAACGGCCCTTCGAGCGCCATCTCGTAGCCGGTGCGCGCGTTCGGCGGCAACTCGCCGCGCCAGCCGAGCGCGGATGCGTTCGCCGCGGTGGCACTCGCATCGGGGTCGGGTTCGATCGCACCTTCGAGCACGATCTCCGCACTCGCGGGCACGCGCAAGTCGCTGCCGATCGCACGGACCAGTTCGGTCTTTGCGCCGCGCAGCAACCCGGCGAACTGGTATTCGGACAAGGAATCCGGCACCGGAGTGACCGCGCCGAGGATCGTTGCCGGATCGGCGCCGAGTGCAACCGCGATCGGGAAACGTGTGCCGGGGTGACGCTTCGCGTGCGACTGGAAATCGAGCGCGCCGCCTCGATGTGCGAGCCAGCGCATGATCGTCCGGTCCGCCGCGATCACCTGCTGTCGATAGATGCCCAGGTTCTGTCGCGGCTTGTCCGGCCCTTGTGTGATCACCAGGCCCCAGGTGATCAGCGGCCCCGCATCACCGGGCCAGCAGTGCTGGACCGGCAGCGTCGACAGATCGACCGCGTGGCCTTCGCGCACGATCTGCTGGCACGGCGCCGAGCTCGTCTCCTTCGGTGCCATGTTCATCACCTGGCGCAGCACCGGCCACTTCTCCCAGGCGTCGCGCAGTCCCTTCGGAGGCTCCGGTTCCTTCAGGAACGCGAGCAGGCGACCGATCTCGCGCAAAGCCTGCGGTGAGTCCGCGCCCATGCCGAGCGCGACGCGTCGCGGCGTGCCGAACAGGTTGGCCAGCACCGGCATGTCGTAGTGGTGATCACGATCGCGGACGTTCTCGAACAGCAAAGCCGGCCCCGCATTGCGCAGAACACGATCGGCTAATTCGGTCATCTCGAGCCGTGGCGATACCGCCAGTGCAACGCGATTTAGCTCCTTTAGTTCTTCAAGTTGCTTGAGAAAATCACGTAAGTCCGTGTATTTCATATGTTTCCGATGGTGTGCACCACGATCGCACGTCGTGTGGTCAATCCGGCGATTCGTTGACCGCCTGTGCGATGCTGCCTAGAATTTGGATCACCCCCGCAGATAAAGTTGCCTGACCGCGTCGCTCGATCGCGAGCAGCAAGCAGGCACGAACAAGGATAGCGTCGGGAGCGAAGCATCAGCGCTTCCGTCATTTGATCAGCACGGCCCGCCCACTTTCGATGCGGGCCGCATCGGCAGGATCAACGACCTCAGGTCGGCGGTCGACGTCCCACGAAGTGTGACGTGACCGTGGCAGCAAAGCAGGAACCCGTCGCGACCGATGTCGCGACACGAGGACCGGCCAAGGCCCACCCGGGTGCCGCATCGGCATTCGCGTGCGAAAAGGTTCGAGAACGGAATCATGCTCGACGATACACAACCGAAGATCGACACCCGTCCCCAGACGCGGCTCGCCGCGCTGGTGATCGTCGGTTCGATGATCGGCTCGGTGATCGCGATGGCCCCGGCGCTGCCCGGCCTGCTGTCGGTGCCGCGTATCGAACCGATCGACCTGTCGGTCATGGGTGTGATCACCGCCGCCGAACCGAGTCCCGAGGTGCTGACGTTCGAGCCGCGTCCCGGCCTGGTCGCTTCGCCAGAACATCCGGTGGTGGCCGCGCCGCGCCTGCCGATCGCGCGTGAACAGCTGAACGTGGCGACGTTCATCGCCCGCAAGTATCGCGTCGCGCAGGACTCGGTGCAGCACTTCGTCGAACTCGCCTACAAGACGGCGCGCGAACACCGGATGGATCCGTTCCTGCTGCTGGCCGTGATGTCGATCGAGTCGAGCTTCAACCCGCTCGCCCAGAGCCAGAAGGGTGCGCAGGGATTGATGCAGGTGCTCACGCGTGTGCACGCCGACAAGTTCGAACCGTTCGGCGGTGTCGAGGCGGCATTCGATCCGGTGGCCAATGTGAAGGTCGGCGCGCGGATACTGAACGAGTACCTGGCCCGCGAGGGTTCGGTCGAAGGTGCACTCAAGTCGTACGTCGGCGCCGCGCTGCGCCCGCACGACAACGGCTATGGTTCGAAGGTCCTCGGCGAGCGTGAGCGGATCGCGGCGGCGGCCGCCGGCAAGCCGGTGCCCGGTGGCCCGTTCGGCACCGCGGTCGACGCGAAGGCCGAACCGAAGCAGGTCGACCGGGCGCTCGAGCCGAAAGCGGTCGAGCCCAGGCTTGCGCCGGTGCGCAAGGACGACAGCGCGCAGTCCGCGAATCCGGCCGGGGTCGCGGCGTCGCAGCCGCCGGCGGATTCGACGCCGGTGCAGCCGCTGCCTGCGGACACGATGAAGCGATCGTTGATCGAGGGATCGAATCCGGCGACGGACTCCTCGCCGCGTTCGGCCGTCCCCGATGCGCAGGCAACCGCCGTCGGCGGCTGACCAAGACCCGATCCTTTGCAGGCCCCGCCGCGCGCTGATCGTCGCGGCGGCGGTCGCACCGTTCGCTGCATCGTCGATCGCCGCAGGCACCTCGTCGGGCGCCGGTGTCGATCGCAAGGGCTCCGCGGCGGCTCGTTTCTTCGATCGACATCTCGAGACCGTCGGCGGCGAGGCCGCGTGGCGTCGCGTGCGTTCGCTGTCGGCGTCGGGCACCGTGCATGATCGCGAAGGCAACCTGCAGGCGTACCAGCTGTCGACACGGATCGTGCCCGCGCAGTGGCGGCTCGTCTGGCGCCAGGCGGCGCAGATGACCACACTCGCCGGCACCGGGACCCGCGGGGTGCGTTCGGTGCTGACACCGGTCGCGGCGCAGGCCTTCGTGCTCGACAGTCGCGAACTGGCCGCCTACGACGAGGATGCGCCGCCGGCAGCGCTCGCGCTGCTCAAGCCGGGTTATCCGGACCGGCGCGATCCGGTGCGCGGCAGCGACGGCGACACACCGGTATGGAAGGTGCTCGCGCGCAGTCGCGCGGGGCGGATCGTGGAACTCGCGTTCGAGACGGACACGGGCCTGGTACGCACGCGGCGATGGGTCGGCGATGACGGTGAGCGACTCGAGCGGTATGCCGACTACCGGTTGGCTGGTGGTGAACCGGTGCGTGTGCCGATGCGGATCGAGACCTGGATCGACGGCCGGCTGCACATGACGCTGCGCCAGTCGACGGTGATGGCCAACGTCGCCGCACCCGATGACATCGAGGCGTCGCTCGAATCCGTGTTCGCGGAGATCGAACGGCTCGACCGGGCGCCGCCGGAAGTGCGTGCCGCTGCCTACCAGGCGATCGCGGCGCTCGACTGGCGCCGCTTCGTCGAACAGGCCGGCACGAGCTGGGCACGCGACGCGGCGGCTGTTGTCGACCGCTTCGTGCCACCGACGTTGCCGATGGTTCCTGCCGCGCCCGTGTCCCCGGCGGTGCCTTTGCCGCCGGACCCGCCGCGGTAGCCTGCTCCGTCGAGGCCCGTGCACATGGGCGACGGCCACGACACCAGCGAGCGGCCGGATCTACAGATTGCGCAGGTAGCCGTCCAGCCGCGAGACCGCCTCCTGCAGCTTGTCCATCGACGTCGCGTACGACAGTCGCAGGTGACGCTCCGGATGGTGATGGCCGAAGTCGGCTCCGGGCACCATCGCCACCGAGATCCGGTCGAGCACCTCGAGCGCGAATCTCGCGCTGTCGTCGGTGAACCGGCTGCAGTCGGCGTAGACGTAGAACGCGCCGTCCGGTGTCACCGGCACGTCCAGGCCGATCGAGCGCAGCGCGGGGACGATGTAGTCGCGGCGACGGCGGAATTCCTCGCGGCGCTGGTCGTAGATCGCCATCGACTCCGGGTCGAAGCAGGCAAGCGCCGCGTGCTGGGCCAGTGTCGATGCGCAGATGTACAGGTTCTGGGCGAGTTTCTCGAACGTGGGCCCCCAGGCCGGCGGCACGACCATCCATCCGAGCCGCCATCCGGTCATGTGGAAGAACTTCGAGAAGCTGTTGGTGACGATCAGGTCGTCGCCGTACTCCAGTGCCGATCGTGCTCGGGTGTCATCGCCGGCTTCACCGTTGCCGTAGTACAGGCCGAGGTAGATCTCGTCGACGATCGTGAAGCCGCCGCGCGCGCGGGTCGCTGCGATGATGCGTCCGAGTTCGTCGAACGGTATCGAGGTGCCGGTCGGGTTGGCCGGCGACGCCAGCAGCACGCCGCGTGCGCGGGTGTCGCCCAGCGGCCAGTGGCGCTCGAGCAGTTCGCGGGTCATCTGGAAGCGGGTATCGGCGCCCACCGGCACCAGCCGCGCGACGCCATCGTAGGCGGCGACGAAATGGCGGTTGCAGGGATAACTCGGATCGGTGAGCAGCACCTCGTCGCCCGGGTTGACCAATGCACAACAGGCGAGCGACAGCGCGGCCGACGCGCCGGCGGTGACGACGATCCGCTGCGGTGCGATGTCCAGGCCGAACCGCTCGCCGTAGTAGCGCGAGATCGCCTGCCGAAGCGCCAGCACACCGGTGGCCCCGGTGTACTGCGTGCGTCCCGATCGTGCGGCGGCCTCGAGCGCGGCCAGGACCGGCGGTGGCGCCGTGAAGTCGGGTTCGCCGATCGACAGGTGGATCACCGGCCGGCCCAGCGCGGCCAGTTCGTCGGCATGTTTGACCAGCTCCATCACGCGGAAGGGCTGGACGTGGCCGGTCCGGCGCGCGAGGCCGGGCAGCGGGGATCGACTGGGCATCGCGGCATTATGCCGCGTCACCGGACGTGCAGCCCCGGGGTCCCGGCCCCGACGTCAGTCGACGAGTTCGACGATGTCGGCGCGTGGTGTCTCGGTCAGCTGCGGCAGCGCCTGCGACAGCTTGTCGACGATGCCCCAGCCGCGAATGTCGGCGACGCCGACCCAGACCACGCGGGGTCCGGGCTCGCGCAGCCGGCGCTGCACGAACCCCTGCACCCGCGTCACCAGCACCGCGTTGTCGCGGATCGCCCGCTGCCACAGTTCATCGTCGGTGGCGCCGGCCAGACCGAGGTCATCGACGTGAGTGGCGGCGAACCGCTGCCGATTGAGCCAGCTCACGACCGACTCGGGCAACTGGGCGTCGACGATGAAACGCACGGCCGGGCCCGCTCAGTCCTGCGCGACCAACGGGCGCTCGGACAACCGCGCCGCGAACTCGATGCAGGCGAGCACGTCTTCCGGTTCGAGCGACGGATACAGCGCACGGACCTCGTCGTGTCCGCCGCCCTGGCCGAGCAGCGCCAGCACGTCGACCACCCGCACGCGGGTGTTGCGTATGCAGGCGAGCCCGCCGCAACGATCCGCGTCGATCGTGATCCGTTCGTCCGATGCCATGGCGTCCGATGTGGGGCACGCAGTCCGGGACTGCTTCGGTGCGTTCGGGATGGTAACCGACGCACCCGGGGCCCGCCGAGTCCCGGTCCCGGCATCCCACCCGCCCCGCCGGACGGTCAGACCGGGTCGAACAGCGGCAGGTCCGGCTCGTCCGGCGATGGCACGGGCGCGACACGTCGCGGCGCGGACGCCGGCGGGCTTCCCTCGCGGACCAGCGCGCTGACGCGCACGCCGATCAGCCGGATCCGTCTGTCGAGTGGCACCCGGGCCAGGCATTCGAAGGCGGCCTTGCGGATCTGCACCACGTCGGCAGTGGCCTGCGGCAGGGTCAGGTCGCGGGTGACGATGCGGAAGTCGTCGAAGCGCAGCTTGACCCCGATCGTGCGGCCCACGTAGCGGCGCGCCTGGAGTTCGCCGGCCAGTCTTCGCGCCAGCGAGGCCAGCGTGGCGGCCAGCTCCTGCCAGTCGCGCCGCGGATGCAGGTCGCGATCGAACGTCGTCTCGCACGATCGCGACTTCGGTTCACTGAAGGTGACCACCGGGCGGTCGTCCCGGCCGTGTGCGACCTGATGCATCCAGCGGCCGTACGACGCACCGAACTCGGCGACCAGCCGCTCGGGTGCCGTGGCGGCGAGCTCGCCGATCGTGTGGATGCCGATCGACGCGAGCCGGGCGTCGGCCTTCGGTCCGATGCCGTTGATCCGACGCGCCGGCAGCGGCCAGATCAGGCGCTCGACGTCCTGTTCGCGCACGATCGTCAGGCCGTCCGGCTTGTCGAGGTCGGAGGCGATCTTGGCGAGCAGCTTGTTCGGTGCCACGCCGATCGAACACGACAGGCCGGTCGCCTCGTGGACCCGGCGCTTGATCTCGGCGGCGAGTGCGCGCCCGTCGTCGTCGGCGATGCCGGGTACATGCGACAGGTCGATGTAGACCTCGTCGATGCCGCGGTCCTCGATCGTCGGCGCGACGGCGGCGATCGCCTCCTTGAAGCGACGCGACAGCCGCCGGTACTCGTCGAAATCGAACGGCAGGAACACACACTGCGGACACAGTTCCACCGCGTGGCGAAGGGCCATGCCCGAACGCACCCCGAACGCGCGCGCCTCGTAGCTCGCGGTCGTGACCACGCCGCGGCGGGTCGGGTCACCGCGGCCGCCGATGGCCACCGGCCTGCCGACCAGATCCGGACGCCGCAGCAGCTCGACCGATGCGTAGAACGCATCCATGTCGAGATGAGCGATCCAGCGCCGGACGGCGCCAGCCGGCTGCTCGGGCAGTGTTTTCACGTAGAGGACGGTCGAAGGGTTTGTCGCCGGGGATTCACGGCAGGATAATGCACGCCCGAACGATTCGCCGGACACCCCGCAGCCATGGATCCGCAATTTCGCAAGGCCGCCCTCGAGTACCACGAGCAGGGCCGTCCCGGGAAGATCTCGGTCGAGGCGACCAAGCAGCTGACCAACCAGCGCGACCTCGCACTCGCGTACTCGCCCGGCGTGGCCGCCGCGTGCCAGGAGATCGTCAAGGATCCGGCCAACGCGTTCCGCTACACCAGCCGCGGCAACCTGGTGGCGGTGATCACCAACGGCACCGCGGTGCTCGGCCTGGGCAACATCGGCCCGCTGGCGGCCAAGCCGGTGATGGAAGGCAAGGCGGTGCTGTTCAAGAAGTTCGCCGGCATCGACGTCTTCGACATCGAGATCGACGAGCCGGACCTGGACAAGCTGGTCGACGTGATCGCCGCGCTCGAGCCGACGTTCGGCGGCATCAACCTCGAGGACATCAAGGCGCCGGACTGTTTCTACGTCGAGCGCAAGCTTCGCGAGCGGATGGGCATTCCGGTGTTCCACGACGACCAGCACGGCACCGCGATCGTCGTCGGTGCGGCGCTGCTCAACGGTCTGAAGGTCGTCGGCAAGGACATCGGTTCGATCAAGCTGGTCTGCAGCGGCGCGGGCGCCGCGGCGCTCGCCTGCCTGGACCTGCTGGTCGACCTCGGGCTGCCGGTCGAGAACATCTGGGTCAGCGACCTGGTCGGTGTCGTCTACGACGGGCGCAAGGAACTGATGGATCCGGACAAGGCGCGCTTCGCCAAGACGACCGATGCGCGCCGGATCGGTGAAGTGCTCCCGGGGGCCGACGTGTTCCTCGGCCTGTCGGCCGCGGGTGCGGTCAAGGCCGACGAGATCGCGCAGATGGCGCCGCGTCCGCTGGTGTTCGCGCTGGCCAATCCGGTGCCCGAGATCATGCCCGAGGAGGTCAAGGCGGTCCGTCCCGACGCGGTGATCGCGACCGGGCGGACCGACTATCCGAACCAGGTCAACAACGTGCTCTGTTTCCCTTTCATCTTCCGCGGCACACTCGATGTCGGCGCGCGCACGATCACGCGTTCGATGGAGGTTGCCGCCGTGCACGCGGTGGCCGCGCTCGCGCGCGAGGAACAGTCCGAGGTGGTCAGCGCCGCCTACGGCGCAGGAGATTTCGCGTTCGGCCCGGAGTACCTGATCCCGAAGCCGTTCGACCCGCGGCTGATCGTCCGCCTCGCGCCGGCGGTCGCGCAGGCGGCGATGGAGGCTGGCGTCGCCTCGCGTCCGATCGAGGACTTCGACGCGTACCGGACGCAGCTGACCCAGTTCGTGTATCACTCGGGCACGTTCATGAAGCCGATCTTCGGCATCGCCCGGAGTGCGGCGAGGAAGACGGTCGTCTTCGCCGAGGGCGAGGAGGAACGGGTGCTGCGCGCGACCCAGGTGGTGCTCGACGAGAAGATCGCGCGACCGGTGCTGATCGGGCGGCCGGCGGTCATCGAGCGCCGGATCGACACGCTGGGCCTGCGGATGAAGCCCGGTGAACACTTCGAGATCGTCAATCCGGAATGGGACGCCCGCTATCGCGACTACTGGCAGACCTATCATGCGCTGACCGATCGCAAGGGTGTCACCGAGCAGTACGCCAAGATCGAGATGCGGCGCCGGAACACGCTGATCGGCTCGATGATGATCCACAAGGGCGAGGCCGACGGGATGATCTGCGGCACGTTCGGGACGTTCGCGCTGCACCTGCACTACGTCGACCAGGTGATCGGCAAACGCCCCGGGGCGAGCCTGTACGCGGCGATGAACACGCTGATGCTGCCCGAGCGGACGGTGACGCTGGTCGACACCCACGTCAACGCCGATCCCAGCGCGCAGCAACTGGCCGAGATCACGATCCTCGCCGCCGAGGAACTGCGTCGCTTCGGCATCGAGCCGAAGGTGGCGATGCTGTCGCATTCGAACTTCGGCTCGTCGAACCATCCGTCGGCGATGCGGATGCGCGAGGCGCTGGCGATCGTCCGTTCGACCGCACCGGAACTCGAGGTCGACGGCGAGATGCACGGCGACATCGCACTCGATCCCGAGGGCCGTGCCCAGCTGATGCCGCGCTCGACGCTGACCGGCACCGCCAACCTGCTGGTGCTGCCGACGATCGACGCGGCGAACATCTCGTACAACCTGCTGAAGGTCGCCGCCGGCCACAACGTCGCGATCGGGCCGGTGCTGCTTGGCGTCGCGCGTCCGGTCCACATCCTGACGCCGTCGGCCACCGTGCGTCGCATCGTCAACATGACGGCATGGACGGTCGGGGACATCAACTCGGAACGGGCAATGGTCGCGGGCTGAACGTGCGAAGGATCACCGTCGGTCCTTTCGGGCCGCCGTATCCGCCATTCGTCGGCCTCCATCGGCCGGCGCGATCCTCGATGCAGACGCCCCCGCTACCCCAGGTCTATGCTCCGGTCACGGGCAGGCCTCGACCTCCGGTCGGGCCTCGCGACATGACGAAGGCTGGAACGTGGAACCCAAGGTTGAGCAGTCGACCGAAGACGGCAACGTCGGCATCCCCTCGAGCGCACGCAAGCGCCTGGAGATCCTGGAAGAAGCCCGCGAGCTGATCGTCTCGCGCGTCAGCAAGGTGGTCGGCGAGGCGCTGAACCGGATGGGCGAGGAGTTGACCTCGCTCGCGGTCAACAGCCAGAGCCGCGAGGAGCAGCAGGTGCTGCTCGAGGCGGTGTCGGTGGTCCGCAACTACCGGCCGCAGATCGAACTCAGGTTCCGCCGTTCGTTCGCCGACGTCTTCGAGCGCCGGCTGTTCAACCGCAACGTCGAAGGTGACGTGCGCAGCGGCGAGGGCCGCGATCGCGACCAGGCCGACGAGAACGCCGACGAGCTGTCGCTGGTCGACGAATCGGTGATCAAGGACCAGCTCGCGATCGACAAGGCGGTGCACCGCTCGCGCAGCAAGCTCGATCCGGAGCAGACGCTCGGCATCCGGGCGCGCCTGGCGGCG
>CADEEH010000106.1 GCA_902826305.1 uncultured Burkholderiales bacterium | reverse complement strand
GCACCGCCTGGATCTCGTTCTTGACCATCCGGCCGACCGGAATGCCGGTCCAGTCCGCGACCACGCTGGCCACCGCCTGCTCGTCGACCGACGGCAGGATCAGCGGCGTGTCCCCCTGCAGTTGTGCATGCCGCGCCTGCAGTTCCTTCAGTTCGGCGAGCAGCGTCTCGCGTTCGGCGGGTGTCGGCGGCTTCGGCGCGTCGGGGCGATCGGTCGGTGCCGATGCCGCGACCGCCGCGGGACCGGATGCCGCGGTCGATGCCGCGGTCGATGCATCGGCCGCCTCGTCCACCGGCAGGCGGTCGGCCCGCAGCCGCGCCCGCACCTCGAGGATCCGGTCGACCACCGCCTTCTCGTCCTTCCAGCGCGCACTCAATTGCTCGTGGCGCTGCCGCTCCGCCGACAACTTCGCGGTTGCATCGACCTTGCGGCTGCCGATCGCTTCACCGACCGCCTCCTCGCGTTCGATGATCGCCAGTTCGGTGTCGAGTGCCTCGATCCGGCGCAGGCTGTCCTCGACCTCGGGCGGGGTCGCGTGCTGGCTGACCGCGACCCGGGCACACGAGGTGTCGAGCAGGCTCACCGCCTTGTCCGGGAGCTGGCGGGCCGGGATGTAGCGATGTGACAGCCGTACCGCGGCTTCGATCGCGGAATCGAGCAGTTGCACCCGGTGGTGTTTCTCCAGGATGGAGGCGACGCCGCGCAGCATCACGATCGCCTTGTCCTCCTCGGGCTCGGGCACCTGCACGACCTGGAAGCGGCGGGTCAGCGCCGGATCCTTCTCGATGTACTTCTTGTATTCGGCCCAGGTGGTCGCGCCGATCGTGCGCAACGTGCCGCGCGCGAGCGCGGGCTTGAGCAGGTTGGCCGCATCCCCGGTGCCTGCGGCGCCGCCGGCACCGACCAGCGTGTGCACCTCGTCGACGAACAGGATGATCGGCTTCGGGGACGCCTGCACTTCATCGATCACCTGGCGCAGCCGCTGCTCGAACTCACCTTTCATCGACGCACCGGCCTGCAGCAGCCCGATGTCGAGCGCCAGCAGCGAGACCCCTTTGAGCTGCGGCGGCACGTCGCCCTTGGCGAGCCGGAGCGCGAAACCTTCGACCACCGCGGTCTTGCCGACCCCGGCCTCGCCAGTCAGGATCGGGTTGTTCTGCCGCCGGCGCATCAGGATGTCGACGATCTGGCGGATCTCCTCGTCGCGGCCGGAGATCGGATCGATCTCGCCGTGGCGCGCCTTTTCGGTCAGGTCGACCGCGTACTTGCGCAGCGCCTCCTGCTTGCCCATCTGCGCCGGCGCCATCGCACCGCTGGCCTCGCCGGGTGACGCGGCCGAGAAACCGTCGCTGGCGCCCTGCCCCTCCTCGGGCGAGCCCGCGAGCAGCCGGGCGAACTCGTCGGTCAGCGCCTCGACCTTGACCCGCTCGAACTGGCGCGAGATCGACATCAGCGCGTTGCGCAGCGACGGGGTCTTCAGCATGCCGACCAGCAGGTGGCCGCTGCGGACCTGCGTCTCGCCGAACATCAGCGTGCCGTAGACCCAGCCGCGCTCGACCGAGTCCTCGATGTGTGCCGACAGGTCCGAGATCGCGGTCGCGCCGCGCGGCAGCCGGTCGATCGCATCGACCACGTCCTTGGCCAGCACGCCCGGATCGAGCTGGTAGTGGCGCACGATCCGGTGCAGATCGGAGTCCTGGAGCTGCAGCAGCTGGTTCAGCCAGTGCACGAACTCGACGTACGGATTGCCGCGCAGCTTGGCGAACACCGTCGCCCCTTCGATCGCCTTGTACAGCGTCGGATTGAGCTTGCCGAACAACGCGACCCGACTGATCTCCGACATCCGTATCTCCCGTTCGATCGCCAAACGCGTCAGCTCGCCACGGCGCTCAGCGCCAGCGACAGGTCCCCGGTCGGCCCGGCATCCGCCGCGCGCCGGCCGAGCCAGGTGGTCCAGCCGAGCCGCTCCGCGCTGCCGAGCCTGAGCGCCGGCACCTGCGTGGCGTCGAGCTGCAGCAGCGCGTGCACGAAGAACTCCTCGCAGGTGAACATCCGCACCCAGTCGCGCAGCTTGTGGTGGCTGCCGCCCGGCGGCAGCACACTTTCGTAGTCGGCCAGCGACATCGGGCCCAGCCGCAGCTCGACGTGATGCTGGGCGTCGAACACCCGGCTGCCGGCAACAGCGCTCTGGCCGAGTGCGGCACCGCCCAGGCCGAGTCGCGTCTGTTCCGACACCGGCAGCCGCATCCAGCGCGCGGCGAACTGGCGGACAACGACCGGGAAATCGAAGTACGCCGACAGGATGCTGGCCAGCGAATCGGCGCTCTTCACGCCGCGCGACAGGTGGCCGGCGAAATGCCGCTTGCTCTCGTCGCTGATCGAATCCCGCCCGGCGAAGGCCGGCGACGCGGTGCCGACCAGCGACCCGAGATAGACCATGAAGCGGTCCAGCGTCGGCCGGTCGCGGCTCGCGGTCGGCTGCGCCTGGCGCCACGCCCGGTAGAACAGCAGCAGCAGCCGGTGATGGAACATGTCCGCGAAGCGCGCCAGCGTCGGATCGTTGTACGCACGTTCACGTTCGCGCGTGAACTCGGTCAGGTGGGTCGGCATCGGGCCCTGCGGGCCGAACAGGCCGAGGAAACGGACCGAGATCCGCGGTCGCCCGCCCGGGCCGGGCCGCACCAGCGCCACGTTCGACGGCGCGAACGACAACTCCACCTGCTGGCCGAGCCGCACCGGCTCGTCGCTGGCACGCAGCGCCTCGCCCAGCCGCGGCAGCTCCGGATGCAGCGACTCGACCCGGCGCAAGGCCTGGTAGAAGTCGAACGCCCACGGCGTCGACTCGAGCGCCGACAGCAGCGCTAGGCGACGATCCGCGATCCGGTCCGTGCTGGCCATGACGCCACCTCGCCGCGCGACTCGGACACGAGTCGCGTCTGCGTGAACGAATTGAGACTGACGTAGCGGGCGAAGAACTTCTCCATCACCGCACCGAGCAGGTAACCGCCACCGCCGCCGAAGCCGGTCTCGTTGATCGACAGGTCGATGCCGAGTCCGCGGCCGAACGTGATCGGCCCGGCCATCGGCAGCCGTCGCACCAGCGGCCTGGCAGCCACCGCGCTGATCGCCTCGACCTGCTTGCGGGTCGCCGGATCGGCGAGATCGGCGTACAGGCCGAGCAGTTCACGCAACGCATCGACCGCCCGCCGCCCGCCGCCGGACATCGCCGAGGCGCGGGCGCTGCGCGGGCCGTCCGCGGCGCGGCTTTCCTCGTCGAACAACGACAGGTAGTTCAGCGACAGGTGACTGAGCAGCCGCCAGCCGAAGTCACCATCGGCCAGGCCGGTCCTGGGCCGGGTGGGCCCCTTCAGGATGCGCAGCGACTCGACCGGCGCCGGATCCTCGAGTGTCAACGCGTGCAGCGAACCGATCGGCAGCAGCAGCGGCAGGTCGCGATTGGTCGCCAGCACGTCGACCGCGAGCTGGTTCATCACCGCCGGATACGGCGACTCGCGTTCGTCGACCAGCGACAGGAACACCTCGCTGCCGACGTAGCCGGTGCGGCTGCCGCCGCGCCGCTGCCGCTCGGACAAGCGCCGCGGTTCGCGCCGCATCACGTAGTAGGCGCGCCGACCGGTCGTGTGCTGATGCACGCCGTCGCCGTAGAACGGCGTGAACTCGGTCTCGCCGGTCGACGTGCCGTCCAGCCCGCGGACCGAGTTGACCGAGAACACCTCGAAGTCCATCGGCCGGCCGCGATCGACCACCAGGTGGTGTTCGAACTCGCCGTCGGCCAGCGGCACCCGATCCGCGCGACGCGGGAACAGGTTGGCCGCCGGCGTCGAGTACAGCGACAGCATCGACGCGTCGACCTGCGATTCGAGTGCCGCCTCGTGCCGGCCGAACAGCAGCACCAGCTCGCACTCGGTGGCGCGGATCTTCGACAGCCCGGGTGCCAGGCCGTCGATCGCGGCGAAGTGGAAACGCTGCGGAAACGCGAAGTACTCGCGCAGCAGCCGGTAGCCGTGGAACGAGCGGCGATCGATCGGCAGCAGCGCCTGGGCATCGTCGAAGCCGACTTCGCGCACACAACCCGGACCGAACAGGTGCATCGCCTTCGGTGGCGAGTCGACGGTCTGCACCAGGCCACCGATGCACTGCGACTGCAGCAGTTCGTACAACGGACCGGCGACCTCGTCGGCCGCGTTCAGATGCAGCGTCAGCCGGTTGCAGCGGATCTGATCGAAGCGCACGCCGGCGTGGGTCTTCAGCCTGAGCCGCAGCCCGGCCCGTGCGCCGTTGGCCAGCGCGGTGCCGGCCAGCGGCAGGTCGGGTGCGAAGCTGAAGTACCGCGCCGACACCAGCTCGAACGGCCACAACGTCAGGTCGTGGGCGGTCCGGAAGTGGCACGGGGTCTGCTCTCCGCGCGGCACGATGCTGCGCACCCGCGTGCCCGCCGGCACGGTGACCCCTTCGAGCAGCGCCGGCTCGGCGAAGTTCGGCTTCATCTCGACGATCGCCAGCGACGGCGTCGGGCTCAGGTAGTGCGGGTAGACGATCTCGAGCAGGTGCTGCGTGAAACGCGGGAACTCGGCATCGATCTTGAGCTGGATGCGGCCGGCGATGAAAGCGAAACCCTCGAGCAGCCGTTCGACATAGGGATCGGCGACTTCGAGCCCCTCCATGCCGAGCCGCGCGGCGACCTTCGGGAACTCGGCGGCGAACTCCGCGCCCATCTCGCGCAGGTGGGCGAGTTCGCGGTTGTAGTAGTCGAGGAGGCGCGGATCCATCGGGTTCGTCCGTCGCCGCCCGTCAGCGGACCTGGCCGTCGGACTCGAGCCGGCGCACCGGAGCCGCGCCGCGATCGCGCAGTTCGACCAGGCCGGTCTCCAGGTCGAGGTCGGTCTTCAGCAGCAGTTCGAGCGGATAGGGCTGCGCCCACAGGTGACCGGTGATCTCGAACGTCAGCAGGTTGTGGTGGCCGAGCGGGTCGGTCGGCGGCAGGCCGCGCACGACCAGCGTATCGGGCAGGATCCGCGGCTCGAAGTCGATCAGCGCCTGCCGGAGCATCCGTTCCAGGTCGGCGAGCTCGAGTCGCGACACCAGCTTGCCGGACAACGGCGGCAGGCCGAAGTTGAGCACCGAACGTGCGGCATGGCCGTGGCGGGCCGGATCGAACGAACGCTCGGCGGCCAGTGCCGCCTGCGAGTTCAGCAGCCAGGTCAGGTCACGCAGCACGCCCTGGCGCAGCCGCTGCTTGTTGATCGTCCTGAGTTCCGGTGCCTCGGTGCGACTGCCGGGATCGTCATCGATCAGCCGGTCGAGCAGCGCCGGCTGCAGCCGATCCCGGGAATAGGTCTCCGCGACCATGCGCACCGATCAGTCGAACGCGAGTACACGGACATCGAGCAGTCCGAACTCGTCGCTGTCGGTGGTCCAGACGCGTTGGCCGAGGCCGCAGAAGCCGATCGCGTCCGATCCCTCCCAGCGGGTCTCGCCGGCGAGCCGGATCGCCTCGTCGTCGATCGACTCCGAGCCGGGATAACGCACCGGCAGCAGCACGTGTTTGGTGCCGCCGGCGTCGAAAGTCATCTCACACGCGACCCAGACCTTGTCGAGCAGGTCCTCGGGCGCCGGCAGCGACATCGCGCTGATGCGTTCGAACGGCACCCAGTAGTACTTGCCGTCGATGAAGGTCTCGACGATCGGGCCGAGCCGGGAATCGGCATCGGCGATCCATTCGAAACGGCGGCCGTCGAGGGTGCCCGCGCGGGTCGTCGCCGCGTCGAGGGCCTGCGTGCGCAGCGCCGCGGCCGCCGGTGTCATCCCGGCCCGCAGCGCCTCGATCATCATCGCGAGCCAGGCCGGCGGTTCGCCGGCGATCACCGGCGTGCGCCGGCCGGCGAAGACCTCGGCACGGAACCGTTCGCAGGCGATCGCCTGCCGGTAGACGGTGGCGGTGAAGCCGAGGCTCGAATCCATCGTGCTCGCGGTGTCGAGCTGCGTTGCTGCGCGATCCCACTGTCCGGTGACCGCGAACAGCCGGAACAGCTTCATCCGTGCCGATGCATCGGTCGGCGCGGCCTTGGCCTCGGCGGTCGTGCGGGCGAGTGTCTCGGCGAGTGTCATCGACCGCCCCTGTCCACCGGCCTGCCGGGTCGCCCGCTCACTTCGCGGTCCCCAGGTCGTGGATCCACGACTTGATGCCGCCACGCCCGGAGCCGCCGATCGCGCCCTGCGGGGTGTATTCGTACTCGATGCGGCCGAAGGTGAACGTGATCGCTTCCTCGGGCACCTGGTTGTCGTCGTCGTGCAGCAGGTCGACGCTGGCGATGAAGACCCGCTCGAACTTGATCTTCAGGTAACGGAACGCGCTGCCGCCCGCCTTGCGCATCGCCAGCTCCGCGGTGCACTCCTCGTGCGTCGACGCGGCGGCCAGCAACTGGGCCGACGCGGTGTCGAGCCCGTGGCGGAAGCTGAAACTCTTGACCCTCGGCGCGCCGATGAAGGTGCGGCTCGACGCCCCCGAGGACGGGGCATCCCAGGCCGTGGGCAGTTCCATGCCCCACTGCCAGCGCCCGACCTCGATCCAGCCTTCGAAGCCGCTGGCGGTCGCCTCGCCCTTGATCTCGCCCTGTTTGTTGCCCTTCAGGGTGATCAGGCAGTCACCCGATCCGTTCCGTGTTCCCGCAACTGGCACGATCGACTCCCGGATCGACCGTCCGGCCAGCGGCCGGACGGTGCGTTCGCGGACCACGCCCCGAAGGCGTCTGGGTCCGTCAGACTTTCTTGTTGGCCTTCAGGTCCCAGCCGGTGGTGACCGCGGAATCCAGGCTGCCGTCCTTCTTCTGCGGCTTGTATTCCATCTTCATCTTCGAGAAGTTCAGCGAGACCTGGTCGGTCGGCACCAGGTCCGAGCCGCCCGAGCCGCCGGCCTGGTAGCTGGAGACCATGACGTCCTCGAAGGTGACCTTGAAGTACTCCTGCTGGTCGCCGCCGGCCTTGCGGGCCGTCAGGATCGCCTCCTTGATGTGTTTGCCCGAGGCGCAGGCCAGCAGCATCTCCGGCGAGGCCTTGTTCGCCTTCATCGTGAAATGGACGTCCTGGAAGCTGGCCTTGCCCGCGCCCGCGCCGCCGCCGTGGGCGGCGGTGCCGGTCTGGCTGACACCGAACGACCAGCTCAGCACGTCGATCTCGTCCTTGTGCTTGTCGTCGGAGGACTCACCCTTGATACCGTCGATCTTCATGAAGAAATCTGTCGCAGCCATCTCGAACTCTCCTTTGGATTATGCGTGGACCGCGAGATCAATATATGCAGCGGGGTGTGCGCGAACAATACCGCCTACGCAGTACGACTTTCGATGCACTCACGCCGCCTTTTGCGACGGCAGCTTGGACACCAGCCGCAACGACACGGTCAATCCCTCGAGCTGGTAGTGCGGGCGCAGGAAGAACTTCGACGTGTAGTAGCCCGGGTTGCCCTCGACCTCCTCGACCACGACTTCCGCGGCCGCCAGCGGCCGTTTCGCCTTGGTCTCGTCCGACGAAGTCGCCGGGTTGCCGTCGACGTAGTTCATGATCCAGTCGTTCAGCCAGCGCTCCATGTCCGACCGCTCCTTGAACGATCCGATCTTGTCGCGCACGATGCACTTCAGGTAGTGCGCGAAGCGCGTGACCGCGAACAGGTACGGCAGGCGCGCGCTCAGGTTCGCATTCGCGGTCGCATCGGGATCGTCGTATTCCGCGGGCTTGTGCAGCGACTGCGCGCCGATGAACGCGGCGAAGTCCGAGTTCTTCTTGTGGATCAGCGGCATCATGCCGACCTTGGCGAGTTCGGCCTCGCGCCGATCCGAGATCGCGATCTCGGTCGGGCATTTCATGTCGACGCCGCCGTCGTCGGTGGGGAACGTGTGCACCGGCAGGTTGGTGACCGCGCCGCCGGACTCGACGCCGCGGATCTGCGTGCACCAGCCGTAGAGCTTGAACGCACGCGTGATGTTGGTCGCCATCGCGTAGGCCGCGTTGGCCCAGGCGTATTTGCCGTGTTCACCGCCCGCGGTCTCCTCCTCGAACGAGAATTCCTCGACCGGGCTGGTCTTCTGCCCGTACGGCAGGCGTGCCAGGAAACGCGGCATCGCCAGCCCGACGTACTGCGCATCGTCGGACTCGCGCAGCGAACGCCAGGACGCGTATTCCGGCGTGGTGAAGATCTTCGACAGGTCGCGCGGGTTGGCCAGCTCCTGCCACGAATCCATCTGCATCAGCGTGGGCGAGGTGCCGGAGACGAACGGGCAGTGTGCGGCCGAGGCGATCTTGCTCATCTCGCCCAGCAGCTCGACATCCATCGGGCTGTGGTCGAAGTAGTAGTCGCCGACCATCGCCCCGAACGGCTCGCCGCCGAACTGGCCGTATTCGGCCTCGTACACCTGCTTGAACAGCGGGCTCTGGTCCCAGGCGGTGCCCTTGAACTTCTTGACGGTCTTGTGCAGGTCGCCCTTGGAGATGTTCATCACGCGGATCTTGAGCATCTCGTCGGTCTCGGTGTTGTTCACCAGGTAGTGCAGACCGCGCCAGGCGCCCTCGAGCCGCTGGAACTCCTCGTGATGCAGGATCAGGTTGACCTGTTCGGTCAGTTTCCTGTCGAGCTCGGCGATGATCGCCTTGATCGACTCCATCACGTCCTTGCTGATCAGCTTGCTCTGGTCGACCGCCTGCAGCGCCAGCGTCTTGACCGCCTGTTCGACGGCGCTCTTGGCCTCGTCGGACTTGGGTCGGAATTCCTTGTTCAGCAGCTTGGAGAAGTCGTCGTATTCGAGCGCGCCTTCGGCGGTCTGGAGCTGGGTGTCTGCCATGTTCGATCCTCAACGCATTCAACAGTCGATTACGGGAGCCGCAGCGGTTCCGGTTCCGCCGGGCCGCGCGCGGCGCCCCCCGGCGGGGGCAGGCGCCGCAGGCGCTTCGGGGGGCTTCTCATTCCGCCGGCTTGGCCTGGGCGGCGAGCGACTTCAGCAGTTCCGGATCGTTCATGATCCGCTCGACCAGCGCCTCGGCGCCGGTCTTGCCATCCATGTAGGTGATCAGGTTGGACAACTGCTGGCGTGCCTCCATCAGCTTGCGCAGCGGTTCGATCTGGCGTGCGATCGCCCCCGGCGAGAAGTCGTCCATGTTCTCGAACGTCATCTCGACCGCCAGGTTGCCCTCGCCGGTCAGCGTGTTCGGCACGGTGAACTGCACACGCGGCTTCATCGATTTCATCCGCGAGTCGAAGTTGTCGACGTCGAACTCGAGGAACTTGCGGTCGGCCACCGGTGGCAAGGCCTCGGCGGGCTTGCCCGACAGATCCGCCAGCACACCCATCACGAAGGGCAGCTGCACTTTCTTCTGCGCACCGTACAACTCGACGTCGTATTCGATCTGCACCCGTGGCGCACGATTGCGGGCGATGAATTTCTGACTCTGGGCCATCCTTGCCTCCGGTGTCTGTCCTGCCGATCCAGTGCGGCACGCCCAGGCTCTTCACCCCGACGCCCCACAACCTCCGCCACCTTCCGACCGACTGGTCCGCCGGAAGGATCAATTCTCTTCGCTGGCCACTCCGGTGATCTTCTGCAACGAATCCATGCCCTCGGGCGCCATCTCGCGGACGATATCGACGAAACTCATCCGCATCCAGCGCTGCGCACGACGGATCAGCAGCGGCGCCGGGTTGGTCGGCTCCGAGCGCTCCAGATACTCGCAAACCCGTTCCAGCACGCGTATCGCGTCTTCGCGGGATGTGATGCCGGCGATCGGAGCCGCCGTCGCGCGGGCGCCGGACGAGGGCCCGGGTGCACCGCCGTCGCCCGCCGGCGCGACGGCCTCCTCGCCGGGCGCGCCGCGGGCGATCGACGCGAGCGGCTCGAGCCGGCGCAGCAGCGGCTGCAGGTCGAGTGCACGACTCGCCCCGACCTTCGCCTCGAGCATCGCCGCCAGCCGGCGCGTCGTGGCCAGCGCCTCGGCCGCGGCATTGGGCGTGCCGGTGATCGCCGCCTCGCGGGCCGCCCCTTCGAGCTGCGACACGGTCGGCACACCGGCTTCCTCGGCCCGCGGCTGCAGCAGGCCGAGTGCGATCTCGGCCTGCCTGACGCTGATCGTGCCGAAACCACGCAGCGTCAGGAACGGGGCGGCACGCAGATCGCGCAGCAACCCGTTCTCGGCGACCAGCGCCGCGAGTGCGTTGAGCCGCATCGTCGGATCGTCGTCGTCGGACGCATCGAGCTGCGGATGGATGTGATCCCAGTTGGCCGACAGCGCCTGTTCGATCAGCTGCAGCCCTTCGGCGGCGCCGGTGATGCCGGCCAGCCGCGTTCGCGCACGGGTGAGCAGGCCGAGGACGCGGACGTCGCGGGTGCGTGCCGCCAGGTCGAGAGCGCGCGTCTCGACATCCTTCCAGTCGGGCTCCTCGGCCGGGATCAGCGTCTCGCCGAACTGCTGCTCGGACTTGCCGCGGGCAGCGCTCTCCAGTGCCTGGAATTCGGCCGAGTATTCAAGGTTGTCCCCCGCCGGCTGCTCGGGCGACAGGGGCCTGGCCAACGACTCGATGTCGATCACGGTCCGCTCCCATCGACCCGGACGCCGGGACGCGTGCCGCGACCCGCCGAGCCGACTCGCGCATGTTAAGCAGTCGCCAAGCGCGGCGCCAGGGGTGTCGTTGACATTTACGCGGTATATCCTCGGTGGACGTTCCGACACGCGAGGAAAGTGATGCCAGCCGACCGATCCGCACCAACATGGCCGCGTGAATTCATCTGGGGCGTGTCGACGTCGAGTTACCAGATCGAAGGTGGTGCCACCGACGACGGCCGCGGTCCGAGCATCTGGGACGTGCGCTGCCGGCTGCCGGGCAAGGTGGCCAACGGCGATACGGGGGCGGTCGCCTGCGACCACTACCATCGCCATCGCGAGGACATCGAGCTGATGCGTTCGCTGGGTGTCGACGCCTATCGTTTCTCGGTCGCCTGGCCTCGTGTGCTGCCCCGCGGCATCGGCGCGCCGAATCCGGCCGGCCTCGCCTTCTACGACCGCCTGATCGACGACCTGCTCGCCGCAGGCATCGAACCCTGGCTGTGCCTGTATCACTGGGATCTGCCGCAGGCGTTGCAGGACCAGGGCGGCTGGACCAGCCGCGATTCGGCCGGCTGGTTCGCGGATTACGCGGCACTCGCCTGCCGCCGCTACGGCGATCGCGTCCGGCGCTGGATCACCTTCAACGAGTTCTCGGTGTTCACGCTGTTCGGCTACGCGATGGACTGGCAGGCACCGGGACAGGTCGATCGCCGGGCGCACCTGCAGGCGATCCATCATGTGAACCTGGCCCATGGCGCCGCGGTCGACGTGATCCGCTCGCTGGTGCCGGGCGCCTCGATCGGTGCGATCCACAACCGCCAGCGGGTGCTGCCTCGCGGCGACGACGACGCCGACCGGGTCGCGGCGACCACCCTCGACGCGTTCTGGAACCGGACCTTTCCCGAGGCACAGCTCGAGGCCGCGTATCCGTCCCCGGTCGCCGAGGCGATCGAGCCGTTCGTACGCGCCGGCGACATGGCGCGGATCTGCCGCCCGATCGACTGGTTCGGGCTGAACCACTACGGCCCGATCTTCGCGCGCGCCGAACCGTCCGCCCTCTGGGGTTTTGCCTGGGCCGACCCGCCCGAGGCGACCGAACGGACCCCGATCGGCTGGGCGATCCATCCGGAGATGTTCCGCGACGAGCTGGTCGAGTTGTCGCGACGCTTCCGGCTGCCGGTGGTGGTGACCGAGAACGGCTCGGGTGGCGCCGACATCCCGGCGGCCGACGGCCGCGTCGACGATGCGCGACGGGTCGACTATCTGCAGGCCTATACGGCGGCGATGCACGAGGCGATCGCGGCCGGCGCCGACGTCCGCGGCTATTTCATCTGGTCGCTGCTGGACAACTTCGAGTGGGGCGCCGGTTACGCGAACCGCTTCGGCCTGTTCCATGTCGACTTCGCGACCCTGCGCCGCACGCCGAAATCCTCGGCCCGGTGGTACCGCGAGCTGATCGCCGCCGCACGGGCCTGACGGATCACCCTGCCGACGGTTCGTCCTTCGCCGCCGCCTCGGAAAGCGGGGTCAGCACGATCACGCGGTGGCCCGCGGGCGCCAGTGCAGGATCGCGGCTGATCGACACGACGGCGGCATCCGGCAGTGCCCGGTCGACGAGGGCGTACATCGCCGAGGCTGTCGCCGGATCGAGGTCGCTGGTCGCCTCGCGCAGGAAGATCCAGGACGGACGGTGCACCAGCAGGCGCGCGAAACCGAGTCGCTGCTGCTCTGCCGGGCTCATCCGGTCGGGCCAGACACCGGCCTCGTCGAGTCGCGCCGCCCAGCCGCCGAGCCCGACGCGCCCGAGTGCGTCGGCGAGGACCGTGTCGGTCGCCCGCTGGGCCATCGGCGGATACTCGAGGACCGCGCGCAGTGTCGAGCCTGCCAGCCGCTGCCGGCGCGGCAGCAGGAAGATCGCATCCCCCGCCGGCAGCCGGATCAGGCCACGGCCCCAGGGCCAGATGCCCCCGATCGCACGAAACAGCGTCAGCGCCGACATCGGATCACCGGCGATCGCCACCCGCTCGCCCGCGTGGACGGTGGCGTCGAACTGCCGCAGACGCGGCCGCCCGTCGGGTGTGTCGAGGTCGAGACCGCGGATCTCCAGGCACGGTGTGTCGCCCGCCTCGACCTTGATCCGCCTCGCCGACGCGGTCCCGGCGTCGAGTTCGACCAGCGACTCGTGCAGGTGCACGACGCGCGCGATCGACGCCCGGCACTCGGCCAGCTTCTGCATGTTGTCGATCGGCCATGACAGCGCGGTGACCATCTGCTGGAAGGCCTGTGCGGTCTGCATCAGGCCGCCCAGCGTGATCGCGCCCTGCACGTAGCGCGGCGCGGCGACCAGGATCGGCACCGCCTGGTTGAGAACGGTCCAGCTCGAGGAGAACATGAACAGGTTGGCCAGCGCCCGCGTCTGCCGCTGCCAGGCGGCGAGCGCCTCGCCGAACAGGCGGCCGAGTTCGCGCCGCTGCTGACGCTCGGCCGCACGCAACGCGATCGTCAGCGCGGTCTCGCGGGCGCGGACGAGTCCGAAGCGGAAATCGGCCTCCTTCTCCTGACGCCCCTTGGCCGCACGCATCAGCGGCTGCCCGAGCAGCGTCGCCAGCGCCGCGCCGAGCCCCGCGTACAACAGCGCGAACCAGACCAGATGGCCGGGCAGGTGGATCCGCCAGGCGCCGATCGCGACACCGGGCGGCCCGGACAACAGCCACAGGATCTGCGTGAAACTGACCAGAAGCAGGATGCAGTACAGCAGCGAATGCGCGAGATCGACCGTCGATTCGGTCGCGATCCGGATGTCCTCGGCGATGCGGCCGTCCGGATTGTCGTGGCGACCCGGGAGCAGGCGCAGCTGGTCGTTCCGGCCGCCGGCCATCCACTCGCCGAGCAGGCGGTCGGTCAACTCGGCGCGCCAGTCGATCTGCAAGCGGCGACGCAGCCTCAGGTGCACGGTCATCACCGTCACGTTGGCGAGGATGATCAGCAGCAGGACACCGACCTGGGCGAGCACCGTGCGCAGGTCACGCTGCTCGAGCGCGTCGAACAGGCGCTGGCTCCACAGGTTGAGTGCGATCGGGATCGTGACCTGCACGACCGTGAGCAGGATCAGCGCGACGGTGATCGTCCATGCGAAACGCCGCCGCGGGCCGGTCCAGAACGCACGCGCCAATACCCACAATCCGCCGGAAGCGCCGGATACCGCGGTATACCCCGCGCCCGGCGCGTCGCCGGCCGGCTGTGCAGTCGGTGTCTGGTCCATGGTCGATCACACGGTCGTCCGACGCCGCGCGCTCCGAAGCGTACACCACGCCGAGCGGGGGTCGATTGCGTTACAGTCGGGAACGACGGGGAGGATCCATGGGACAGGAAATCGGCCGCGCAGCATTCGACGCCGACGACGTGGCCGAGTTCGAGCGCCGCGTCGACGCCGAGACCGCCCTGTGCTCGCGCTGGTGGCGTGACGGCCGCTTCGCCGGTGACGACTACGTGGTCGGCCACGAGCTCGAAGGCTGGCTGATCGACCACAACTGCTACCCGTGGCCCGGCAACCAGGAATTCCTGAAGGCGGCCGGCAGCTCGATGATCGTGCCGGAGCTGTCCCGATTCAACTTCGAGCTGAACGCCACGCCGCAGGCACTTCGCGACGGCGCGTTCACGCGCTTCGAGGAGGAGATGCGGACGATCTGGCGCGACTGCGTCGAGATCGCCCACGAACAGCAGGGATCACCGATCCTGATCGGCATCCTGCCCACGATCCGGCAGGAAGACCTGTGCCTGGCGAACATCTCGCCGTCCAACCGCTACCGCGCACTGAACGACCGGGTGCTGTCGTTGCGCGGCGGGCGGCCGATCCACGTGCGGATCGACGGTCGCGAGACGCTGGAGCTGACCCACGAGGACGTGATGCTCGAGGCGGCGACCACGTCGTTCCAGGTGCACCTGCAGCCGCCCCGCGACGAATTCGTGCGCCACTTCAATGCCGCGCTGGTCCTGTCGGCGCCGCTGGTGGCGCTGGCGGCCAATTCGCCGCTGCTGTTCGGGCGCCAGTTGTGGGAAGAGACACGGGTGCCGCTGTTCGAGCAGGCGGTCCCGATCTCCGACGTCGCCCCGCCGGAGCGCAACCGGGTCACCTTCGGCTCCGGTTACCTGGAGGGTGATCCGATCGCCTGCTTCCGGGAGAACAGCCGTCGCTTCGACATGCTGCTGCCGATGCTGCAGGACGATCCGCCCGAGTCGCTGTCGCACCTGCGGCTGCAGAACGGCACGATCTGGCGCTGGAATCGTCCGCTGGTCGGCTTCGACGCGCAGCAGCGTCCGGTGCTCCGGATCGAACAACGCGTGATGCCGGCCGGCCCCAGCCTGATCGACATGGTCGCCAACGCGGCATTCTTCGCCGGCGCCGCACACGCGCTCGCCCGTCGCGGCGTGCCGATGGAGCGCTGGCTGCCGTTCGAGGCGGCACGCGACAACTTCTACCACGCCGCCCGCGAAGGACTGCCGGCGCTGCTGCACTGGCGCGGCGAGCGGACGACGGCGCAGGCACTGATCCTGCGCGAGCTGCTGCCGCTCGCCCACGAAGGGCTCGCCGAACGCGGCATCGGCCAGGCCGAGCGCGATCGTTACCTCGACGTCATCGCGGTCCGTGTGCAGTCGGGCCGGACCGGCGCGGCCTGGCAACGGGGGCACCTGCAACGGCACGGCGGCGACACGCTGAAGCTGGTGGCCGACTACCTGGAACGGCAGCGCAGCGGCATGCCGGTGCACGAGTGGGACTACTAGGGCCTGTCAACAGGCCCTGGCGGGCAGGGACGGTCCCGGCCGGTCTCATCGTCGCTTGCCCAGCCAGCGCTGCGCCTTCTCCATCTCGGCCAGGTGACGCACCCGGGTGCGCCCGGCCTCGATCGCCTTGTGCTGGACGATCATCAGCAGCTGCGCGACTGCCCAGGCATCGGCGATCGCCTGGTGGCGGCCGATCGGTTCCAGGCCGAAATGGGTCAGCCAGTCGTCGAGTGAGTCGTTCGGCGTGCCGGGGAACACCGCCGGCAGCAGATGGGCGAGATCCAGGAAGACGTGATCGAGCGGAATGCCGATCATTTCGCGGATCTCGCGCTCGAGCACCGTCTGGTCGAACTCGGCGCGAAACGCGACCGACACCGAGGTGCCGACGAATTCGAGGAACTCGATCATCGCCAGCGCCGGCTCGACCCCGCCCAGCTGCTGCTGGCCGCCGATCTGGTGGATCAGGATGTTGTCGGTCGCGCTGGACTCGTGCTGCCGGAAGATCACCTCGAAGCAGTCGGCGGGGTCGACCGTTCCCTCGCGGACGCCGACACCACCCACCGAGATGATGCGGTCCTTGTGCATGTTCGGACCGGTGGTCTCGCAATCGATCGCGGCGAAACGGGCGAGAGCGATCGGCTGCGCGAGCGCGCCGTCGTTGCGCGACTCGGACTCCTCGTGCAGCCGGCGCTTGAGCGCGTCGAGCCGCACACGCACCGGCGCCTCGAGCGCGTCGGCGATGCGCGAGCGCTTCGTGCGCAGCGTCAGCCCGAACAGCTTCATCGACCGAAGGTCTGCCCGAGGCGGGCTTGCAGCTGGCGGGCCTGGCGCAACGCCTCCTTGAGCATCCGCTGGTCGAGTTCGTTCAGCTTGTACGGATCGATCCGGTTGGCGGCCCGATGGGCGTCCGCGGCCGTCGCCTCCGGCGGATTCCACTCGCCCCACTGCGCACGCAGCCGCAGCATCTGCAGGTAGTGGAACGAATCGACGGTGGCATCGACATGCCGCTCCTCGATGCCGAGCTTGCGCGCCGCCAGCCGCAGCCGCGCGGCGGAGTTGGTCTCGGCGATGCCGAGTCCGAGCGCGAACGTCCGCGCCGCGTCGACGAAGATCCGGGTGCCGTGGGTCTTCAGGTCGATCGTGCCCGCGTGTTCACCTTCGTCGACCTTGAAGGTGCGGATCATGCCCAGCGGCGGCTCGCACTGCAGCGCGTTGGCGACCATCAGGCGCAGGAACAGCCGGTTGTCCTCGGTGACGCTGCCCAGCCAGCGACGCAGCCCGGCCGCGATCGCCTCGTCGCCGACCAGCGGCCGGAAATCGAAGAAGATGTTCGCGTTCAGCAACGCCTGCGGTGTCGGCTCGCGGATCCAGCCGGCGAACCGCTCGCGCCACTCGTCGATCGACAGGCACCAGTCGCGGTTGCCGGCCATGATGTTGCCCGGGCACAGCGGGAAGCCGAGTTCGGCCAGCGCCTCGTTGATCGCCCGCGCGAACGGCAGGAACCGCACCCGCATCGCGGTCACTTCGTCCTCGTCGGACTCGAAGATCAGCGCGTTGTCCTGGTCGGTGGCGACCGTCTGCTCGCGGCGGCCCTCGCTGCCCAGCGACAGCCAGCACCAGCGCAGCCCGTCGAGACCGAACTTCGGCGTGACCAGGTCGAACAGCCGCTGCGTCAGTGCGTCGTTGAGCGCCGAGATCGTGTGGGTCAGCGGTTCCGAGTTGGCGCCCTGGGCGATCAGGTTCTCGGTCAACATCCCGATCTCGGCACCGATCTGCTTGAGCTCGGTGATGTCGTGGGCGACGTGGATCGACTGCAGCACGTTGCGCATCGACACCCGCTGCAGCGAGAACA
>CADEEH010000105.1 GCA_902826305.1 uncultured Burkholderiales bacterium | reverse complement strand
TGGCATGTACGTGCTCGAGATCGGCGCCGTCGCCGTGCTCAAGCAATGGCGCGGACAGGAACTGCTCGTACGCCGCTTCGGACCGGGCGACTGTTTCGGTGAGCTGGCGATGCTCGATCTGTTCCCGCGCAGCGCGTCGGTGCTGGCCGAGGCCGACTGCACGGCGATCGAGCTGACGCCGGCGCAGCTGCTGCGGCTGTTCGAGCACGACCCCGAGCAGTTCGCGCTGATCCAGATGAACATCGGGCGCGAACTGTGCCGCCGGCTGCGCGACACCGACGAGCGCATGTTCCGCATCCGGATGGGCGAGCCGGCGCCGGACGATGTCCCGGTCTTCCGGTCGACCTGACGTGGCGGTCCCGATGCCGCGAGGCACCGGGAAACCCGCGCCGATGATCCGGCGGCAGCCCCCGGGCATTGTTGCGATGGCCCGGGGCGTCAGTCGCCGATCCTGACCCGCTGGGCGTGTAATGCCTCGAAGATCGGCGCGTCGCCGAAACGGAACAGATCGAGGTGCTCGCTCGTCGCGGCCTGGGCCGTGAACGGCACCCAGGACGGCACGACGAACAGGTCACCCCTCGCCACGCTCCAGCGACGCTCGCCGACCGTCACCGTGCCGCTGCCGTCGAACACCTGGAACACCGACGAGCCGACCTCGCGTCGTGTCAGCGTCCGCGCGCCGGCACGAACGCGATGCATCTCGGCGCGGATCGTCGGCAGCACGTCGCCGCCGCTGGTCGGATTGGTGAAACGCACGGCCGCATGCCCGGGGCTCAGCGTCGCGGCGTCACCCTCTTCCTCGAGCGCGAGCTGGTCTGCGAGCGCGCGATCGGTGTCGACCCAGCGGTAGGCGAGCAGCGGCGAGGCCGGCGTCGCGTCGGGCTTCGACACCGGCCGCAGTCCCGGATGTCCCCACAGGCGCTCGGCACGCGAGCGTTCGGGTGTGGTCCTCTCCGCGGGACTGATGGACTCGCGGCCGAACTCGAAGAACTGGCTCTCGGTGTAGTAGGCGAACGGTATGTCGAGGCCGTCGATCCACGCCATCGGCTCCTTGGCGGCGTTGTGGTGGGCGTGCCAGTTCCAGCCCGACTGCGGCAGGAAGTCGCCGCGCGACATGCGCACCGGATCGCCGTTGACCACCGTCCAGACGCCCTCGCCTTCGACGACGAAGCGGAACGCATGCTGTGTATGGCGATGTTCCGGCGCATCCTCGCCGGGCATCAGGTACTGGATCGCGGCCCACAGCGTGGGCGTCGCGTAGGGCTTGCCACCGAGCGACGGATTGGCCAGTGCGATGGCCCGCCGCTCGCCGCCGCGACCGACCGGCACGATGCGGCCGGCCTGCGCCGCGAGTTCCTTGAGCCGCTCCCAGCGCCACAGATGGGGCGCCGCCTTCGACTTCGGCTGCACGGGCATCAGGTCGCCGATCTCGGTCCACAACGGCACCAGCAGTTCGCGCTCGAAGCCGCGGTACAACTGCTCGAGTTCGGGCGACGGATCCGGCTGGCCGTGACCGGCCACGGCCTTCAGGCGCACGGGTGAAGGGTTCGGATCGGTGCTCATCGGGAACTCCTCTCGGCGGTCGACAACGGTCGGTCACTCGGCGGGGCCGACGGTCAGCGTGATCGTGCCCACGCCCTCGACACGGCCTTCGATGTGATCACCCGGCTGCAACGGGCCGACGCCTTCGGGTGTGCCGGTGAAGATCAGGTCGCCCGCCTGCAGATGATAGAACGTCGACAGGTCGGCGATCAGTTCGGGAACGTTCCAGATCAGCTTCGACAGGTCCGAATTCTGCCGCTCCAGGCCGTTGACGCTCAGCACCAGCGCGCCCCTGTCCAGGACCGTACCCGGCATCGGCACGATCGGCGAGACCACGGACGACGCCTCCACGTCCTTGCCCAGGTCCCACGGCCGCCCCTTCTCGCGCGCGGCCAGTTGCAGGTCGCGTCGCGTCATGTCCAGGCCGCAGGCATAACCGTAGATCAGCTTCGGTGCACCGGCCTGGTCGACGCGAAAGCCCGGAGCCCCGATCGCGACGACGAGCTCCATCTCGTGCTGATAGTCCCGGGTCTGCGGCGGATAGGCCACCGTCGTCCCCGACTCGACGAGGGTGCCCGGCCCCTTGGTGAAATAGAACGGCACCTCGACCGTCTTGTCGACCGGGCGCCCCATCTCGACCGCATGGGCGTGGTAGTTGCGGCCGACAAAAAACAGACGACACACCGGATAGCGCTCCTCCCGCCCCTGAACGGCGAGTGATGGGACCGGCGGCGGGTTCCACAAGTAGCGGGTCTGGCTCATGCGTCCGCTCAGTCGAGCTGGAGGTAGACGCGCTGCCCGGTGATACGCACCGGGTAGCTGCGGACCGCTTCGGTCACCGGTTCACAGGTGGGCCGGCCGTTGCGCACGTCGAACTTGCCCTGGTGCAGCGGGCATTCGATCTCGTGGCCGTCGAGGAAGCCGTCGCACAGGCGCGCCTGGCCGTGGGTGCAGATGTTGTCGGTGGCGTAGACATCGTCGCCGACGGCGTAGACCGCGATGTCGCGTCCGCCGACGACGACGCCGATGACGTCGTCGCTGGGAAGATCGTCGGCCGACAGCGCGTCGACCCAGTTGGATTGGTTCATCGTGTGCCTCAGATCGGGTAGATGATCGAATTGGGGATCATCTCGCTGTCGTAGATGCATTCGCGCGAGGCGAACTTGAATCCGTCGGGCGTGGGCACCACGACATCGAGATAACGGCCGACGTTGAACACCGTCGAGGCATCGGACAGCTTGGTTCGAAAGACCGCGTAGTTGGCCTCGCAGCGGATGCCTGCGCCGTCGCGGCCACGCACGACCGGCGTGCCGACGACGTGGCGCTGATAGTACGGGTCGTGGAACAGCGTCTCCCTGATGCCGTAGACGCGGTCCTTCAACATGCCCTTGCTGCTGAACGACAGCGTCGCGAGCGGAAAGCCACGCTCGTGGTTCTCCCGCGGCTGCAGCCGGTAGACACACTGATCGGTGAAGAATTCGGGCCACAGGTCCCACTGGCCCGAGTCCACCGCACTCGCGTAGTCCGCATAGAGCTGGTTCAGCGCCAGCCAATCCTCGAAGTCCAGGTGGGTTGCCATCACTTCAGGCCTCCATCACATCGCGCCAGTAGCGGTACATGCCGCGGATCAGCGTCTCGGTCACCATGTGCTCGGTGTTCTCCACCTCGCGCCCGCCGAGTTCGGCCAGCGTGCGGTGGAACGGCTTGGACTCGAAGGCCTGCTGCGAGAACTCGATCACCTCGCCGTCGTCGGCGGAGACGAAGCCGGCGGGCCCGAACAGGTTCGCCTGGCGCAGCCGACGCTGCGTCATCTCGTCGTTGTCGTCGTCGAAGCCGAAGTGTGTCCAGACGAAGTCGAAACTGCCGTGCCCCGTGGGCTGGATGTGCCGCGTCGACACGCTGTTGACCTGCTGCTGCAGGATCACGCTCGGGAAGATCGTGGTCATCACCGCGGTGGGGCCGCCCCACCAGGGTTCGGGCACGATGTCGAGGAAACTCGGATCGTTGAGCTGCATGCTCTCCTTGAAGCTCGACACCTGGGTCACCTGTTCGGCCTTGCCTCCGCTGCCGCGGGTCGAGATCATCGCGGCGTGGCGATGTCTGTCGTCCATGCGCAGCTGCGACTTGTTGTCGGCCCGCCAGAGGCCGAACGTGACGAACCAGGTGTGCAGCAGCCCCGGGTGGTACGGGTCCTTGATGTTCTCCTGCATCAGCTTCCAGTTGCCGGGGATGCGCTGGCGGTTGTAGCCGAGGATCTTCAGCTTGCGGCCGTTGAACAGGCGATCGAAGTAGCCCAGGATCGTGGGTCCGAGGTACTGCTCGAACGGTTCCACGTCGGGATCGAAGGAGGCGAATACCACGCCGCCACGGCTGGCGACCTTGAGCCTGGTCAGCCCGTGGTCCTGTGTCCTGAAGTCGGCCGGCATGCCGCCATGCACCTGGCCATCCTGTTTCACACCGCGCCGGAACGGCACACCCTGCAGGTCACCCTTCAGGGTGTAGCTCCACTGGTGGTACGGGCAGACGAAGTCCTTGCGGTTGCCGTGGCGCTCGCGGCAGAAGCGCATCCCGCGATGGGCACAGACGTTCTCGACGACATGGATGCCGCCCTCGGCGTCGCGCACCAGGATCACCGACCGTTCGCCGACGACGGTGCGTTTGTAGTCGCCCGGATCGGGGATCTCGGCCTCGAGGCCGAGGTAGCACCAGTGGCCCTTGTAGAAGAAGCGCTCGAGTTCGCGCCGGTACAGGTCGTCGCTGGTATAGGTCAGGAACGGGATACGCGAGGTGTCCTCGCGCTCCCAGCTCGCTTCGGTCGGAAAGATCGTCGATGTGCCGCTCATGCTCTCGTCTCCTTCAGCTGGGCTGGGTGTAGAACGCGTCGGCGTGGACACGCGCCGGGTCGATGCCCTTGTGGCGGGTGAGCACGGTGGCCGCCTCGACCATTGGCGGCGAGCCGCACAGGTAGGCGCGCCAGCCGTCGAACGTCGCGAAGTCCTGCTCGATCGCCTCGGTGACCAGGCCGCAGCGGTGTTCCCGCGGATCGCCTCCGGACGCCACGACCACGTGGACCTTCAGCGCGCGATGTTTCGCCTGCAGCGCGGCGAGCCAGTCCAGGCCGTAGATGTCACCCGGCGAGCGCACACCGAAATAGAGGTGGATCGGATTGTGCATGCCGTTGGCGATGGCACCGCGCACGACGGCCAGGACCGGCGCGAGCCCGGTGCCGCCGGCCACACACAGCATCGGCCCTTCGTGCCTGCGTCGCAGATAGGCGGTGCCGAGCGGTCCGCTGACCCTGACGGCATCACCGGGTTTGAGCAGGTCGGCGATGTAGCCCGAGACACGCCCGTCCGGTACGACGCGGACGTGGAACTCCAGCGTGTCCTCGCCGGCCAGTCCCGCCATCGAGTAGGGGCGGATGTGTTCCGGGGTGAACTGCAGGTGCACGTATTGGCCGGGTGAGAACTCGAGCGGCTTGGCCGGCTTGAGCACGACCCGCCGGATGTCGTGGGTCAGGCTCTCGACGGCCTGCACGGTGGCCTTGATGATGCGGGCCGGATGGACGACGATCTCGTCCGGCTCGGGGATCTCGATCGTGCAAGGCTCGGTCACGAAGGTCTGGCAGGCCAGGATGTAGGCGTCCTGACCGTCGAGCGGGCGCTGTTCGGCAAGCCCGGAGTCGAGCACCTCGCCGTCGACGACCCGACACCTGCAGGTGCCGCAGCGACCCGCCATGCAGCTGTACGACATCGGGATCTGCGCGTTGCGCAACGCCTCGAGCAGGTTGGCCCCCGGCTCGACGTCGATGACCCGCTGCAGCGGCTGGATCAGCACTTCCATGGGATCCATCTTCGCGTTTGGAGCACAATCAGCCAAGAGGATTTCGTATATATGCCATATCACCAGCCGTGATGTTGCCGCCCCAGGGAGCAGCGATGGAACTGCACGAGATCGACCTGAACCTGCTCGTGGTCTTCAACCAGTTGCTGGTCGAACGGCGCGTGTCGAAGGTCGCCGACAACCTGGGCGTCTCCCAGCCCGCCGTCAGCAACTCGCTGGCGAAGCTGCGCAGGCTCTTCGGCGACGAGCTGTTCCTGCGCACGTCCAAGGGCATGGAGCCGACCCCGTTCGCCGACCAGCTCGCCGAGTCCGTGAGTTATGCCCTGGCGATGATCCACAGCGGCGTCAACCAGCGCACCCGTTTCGACGCCGCGCAGGAATGTCGGCCCTTCACCGTCGGGATGACCGACATCGGGGAGATCGTCTTCCTGCCCGAGCTGATCGCACGCGTGAAACGCGAGGCACCGGGGGTCACCCTGAGCACGGTGCGCAACACGGCGACGAACCTGCGTGACGAACTCGAGTCGGGCAAGGTCGACATGGCGATCGGCCTGCTGCCCCAGCTCAAGGCGGGATTCTTCCAGCGCCGACTGTTCCGGCAGCGCTACGTCTGCCTGATGCGGCGCGGGCATCACCTCGACAAGCGGCGGATCACGCTGGCCGAGTACGCCGGCGCGGAGCATCTGGTGGTGGTCTCCGCCGGCACCGGCCACGGCAAGGTGGACGACCTGCTCCGGCGCAGCGGCATCGAGCGCACGGTCCGATTGACGGTGCCGCACTACGTGGGTGTCGGCCACATCCTGCAGGGCTCCGACCTGGTCACCACCGTCCCGGAGAAGCTCGCGGACCGGCTGCTCGAACCCTTCGGCCTGGCCAAGGTGGTCCATCCGGCCAAGCTGCCGGAGGTCGCCATCAACGCCTTCTGGCACGCGAAGTACCACCGCTCGCCGGCCAATCGATGGCTGCGGACGGTAGTCTTCGACCTGTTCGGCGAAAAGTCCGATGCTGCCGGCCGGAGGTCGGCCCGGGCGGCCTGAACCGGCCGCTCGGACGGAATCCCGCGGTGTGGGTCGACCGTTGGACGTGGAAAGCTGATCGCCCCTGCCCGGGATCTGGTGTAAGTTGTTACGAAACAAAGAATTACTGATGAATCATCCAGTCGATCCTGGGAATGTTAAAGCGACACTCGACAATCACACGCCGATGATGCAGCAGTACCTGCGCCTGAAGGCGCAGCAGCCGGACACGCTGCTGTTCTACCGGATGGGTGATTTCTACGAGCTGTTCTACGAAGACGCCGACAAAGCGGCACGGCTGCTCGGCATCACACTGACCCGCCGCGGCATGTCCAACGACCAGCCGGTGCGCATGGCCGGTGTGCCGGTGCATTCGGTCGAGCAATACCTCGCGCGGCTGATCCGGCTCGGCGAGTCGGTGGCGATCTGCGAGCAGATCGGCGATCCGGCGACCTCCAAGGGGCCGGTCGAGCGCAAGGTGGTGCGTGTCGTCACGCCAGGCACGATCACCGATGCAACCCTGCTGCCGGAGCGCGACGACCGCCTGCTGCTCGCGCTGTCGGCCGCACGCGGCCGGGTCGGACTCGCCTGGATGGCAGTCGCCAGCGGCGAATGCTGGCTGGCCGAGATCGAGGGCACCGTCGGCGGCGCCGCCCTCGCCGCCGAACTCGACCGGCTGCGCCCGGCGGAGATCATCGTCGCCGAGTCGTCGGATGTCGAACCGGTGCGCCAGTCGGTCGCCGGCGTCGCGATCGGAACCATCGCCGACTGGCAGTTCGATCCGACACGCGGCCGGCAGGTGCTGCGCGAGCTGCTCGGCACCCACGACCTCGCCGGCTACGGCGCCGAGGCGTTGTCGCAGGCCCTCGGCGCCGCCGGCGCGCTGATCGCCTACGTGACCCGCACGCAGGGCCGCGCGCCGAGCCACCTGCAGGGACTGCGTGTCGCAACCGGCGATGACACGATCTTCATCGACCCGGCCGCGCGCCGCAATCTCGAGCTGGTGGAGACGCTGCGCGGCGACGACGGTCCGTCGCTGCTGAAACTGCTCGACCGCTGCGCGACCAGCGCCGGGGCCCGGCTGCTGCGGCGCTGGCTGGTCGCCCCGCCGCGCAGCCAGCGGGTCGCCAAGCTGCGCCAGCAGCGGGTCGCGGTGCTGGGTGAGGCCGGTCCCGCCCGCCTGGCCGACAGCCTGTCGCGACTGGTCGACTTCGAGCGGGTCGCCGGGCGTCTCGCGTTCGGCTCGGTGCGCCCGCGCGAGCTCGCCGCGCTGCGCGACAGCGCGCCGGCCCTCGAATCGCTGGCCGCGGCGCTGCGTGTGCTGCCCGGCGATCTGTTCGGCACACTCGCCGAGGCCCTCGCGTTGCCGCGCGAGGCGTTGGGCGCGATGCAGCGTGCGCTGCTCGAGGAGCCCGCCGCCCAGGCGCGCGACGGCGGGGTGATCCGACCCGGTCACGATGCGGCGCTCGACGAACTGCGCGCGATCGACGAAGACTGCGGCGAGTTCCTCGCCACGATGGAGAAGAGTGAACGTGAACGCACCGGGATCGCCAACCTGCGCGTCGGCTTCAACAACGTGCACGGCTTCTTCATCGAAGTGACCCACGGCCAGAGCGCGAAGGTGCCCGACGACTACCGGCGCCGGCAGACGCTGAAGAACGCCGAACGCTACATCACACCCGAGCTCAAGGCGTTCGAGGACAAGGCGCTGTCGGCGAAGGAACGGGCGCTGGCGCGCGAACGCGAACTGTACGAGGCGCTGCTGGCCACGCTTGCGCCCTCGGTGCCGTCGTGGCAACGGATCGGCGCCGCGGTCGCCGAGATCGACGTGATGGTGACCTTCGCCGAACGCGCGGCCACACTCGGCTGGTCGGCGCCGACGTTCCGTCCGCTGCCCGGACTGCAGATCCGCGCCGGTCGTCATCCGGTCGTCGAGTCGGCGGTCGACCAGTTCGTGCCCAACGACTGCGTGCTCGACGAACGGCGCCGACTGGTGGTGCTGACCGGACCGAACATGGGCGGCAAGTCCACCTACATGCGCCAGGTCGCACTGATCGTGCTGCTCGCCTACTGCGGCAGCTTCGTGCCGGCCGCCTCCTGCGAGATCGGCCCGTTCGACCGGATCTTCACGCGGATCGGCGCCTCCGACGATCTCGCCGGCGGCCGCTCGACCTTCATGGTCGAGATGACCGAGGCGGCGACCATCCTGCATGCCGCGGGGGAGCACTCGCTGGTGCTGATGGACGAGATCGGGCGCGGCACCTCGACCTTCGACGGCCTGGCGCTCGCACACGCGATCGCGTCGCGGCTGATCACACACAACCGGGCGTTCACGCTGTTCGCGACCCACTACTTCGAACTGACCCAGCTCGCGGCGGTCCATCCGGCGGCGATCAACCGCCACCTGGCCGCGGCAGAACATCGCGGCCGGATCGTCTTCCTGCACGAGGTACGCGACGGGCCCGCCAGCCAGAGCTACGGACTGGAGGTCGCCCGCCTCGCCGGGCTGCCGGCGGCGGTGGTGCGCGCGGCCTCGACACTGCTCGGGCGGCTCGAGGAGCGGGCACGCGAAGCGGACGACCAGTTCGACCTGTTCACCTCACCCGCCGACACATCGGAGCAGGCAGCGAATGTCGCGGCCACCGATCCCGTCGCTGCGTCCGGGTCGGCACCGTCACCGCTGGTACGCCTGCTGGTCGACGTCGACCCGGACCGCCTGACGCCGCGGGCGGCGCTCGAACTGGTCTACGAACTGCGCCGGCTGCTCGGCGAGTCGACATGAAGCGGCGTTCCTTCGTCGGCTCGATGGCCGCGGCGGCGGCTGCGACAGGCCTCGTGCCGCCGCGGCTGGCCGCTGCTGGCGACACCCCGGCCGGCGCCCGTGGCGCGCACCGCTTCGCGTTCGCCTTCATCGGCGACCTGCCCTACACCGGGCTCGAGGAACGGATGCTGGTGCGGATCCTCGAGGAGATCGATCCGGGTGTCTCGTTCGTTGTCCACGTCGGCGACATCAAGAGCAGCAGCGAACCCTGCAGCGACGAACTGCTGTCGCGACGACTGGCGCTGCTCGAGCAGTCGCGCCTGCCGCTGCTCTTCACGCCCGGCGACAACGAATGGACCGATTGCTGGCGCCCGCGCGCCGGCGGCTTCGATCCGCTCGAGCGCCTGCGCTGGCTGCGCGCCCGCGTCCACGCCCGGGCGCAGACGATGGGCCGGCAGACGTTGCCGCTGGTCCGCCAGTCCGGACCCGACGGGCTGCCGGAGAACACCCGCCTGATCCACGGATCGGTGCTGTTCGCGACGCTGAACGTGCCCGGCAGCAACAATGCGACGCAGACGGTGCGCGCGGAGAAACTCGCGGCCGAATGGAACGCGGCACGCGAACGCGCGAACGCCGCCTGGGTCGACGAACTGATCGAGGTCGCCGCACGCGAGCGCTGTCCGGCGATCGTGCTGGCCTCGCATGCGAATCCGGATTTCTTCAGCGACGACCCGTATTCGATCCATCACGCGGTCAATCGAGTGTTCAGCGACGGCTACGCCGCGCATCGCAACCTGCTGCGACACCTGCACGAGGCCTACCCGGGCGAGATCCTGTACCTGCACGGGGACACACATCGCCAGCGGATCGACCAGCCGCTGCTCGATGCCGACGCGCGACCGCTGCCGCGTTTCACGCGCGTCGAATGTTACGGGTCGCCGTTCACCTCGAGCTGGCTGCGCATCGTCGTCGACCCGTCGCAACGGCCGATCTTCGAGATCAATTCACGCAGCGTCGCCGCCGACCTGCCGCCGGGCTAGGGCCTGTCAACAGGCCCTGGTCCACCGAATCACCGGGTGGTGTCAGTCGTCGTCGCGTGCCGCGCGCTCGCGCTCCTGTTCGATCTCGTCGAAGTCCGCCGGCCGTACACCGACCACGGTCAGCTCGAAGCGCAGCGCCATGCCGGCGAGCGGGTGGTTGCCGTCGAGCACGACCACATGGTCGGTCATGTCGGTGACCGTGTAGAGCCGCCCGTCCGACGCCTCGCCGGGGATGCCCTCGAACGTCATGCCGGCCTCCACGCGTTCCGGCAGCCGCTCGCGCTCGACCATCGCGACCAGGTCCGCATCGTAGTCGCCGAAGGTGTCGGCCGGCTCGAGATAGAGCGAGACGCTCTCCCCCTCGCCCTTGCCTTCGAGCGCCACCTCGATCGGGGTGAACACGTTGCCGTAGCCGCCGTGCAGGTAGGTCAGCTCACGGACCCCGTCCTCGACCGGTTCACCCTCCGAATCGAACAACCGGTAGTGGACCGTCACCCAATGATCGGTGCTCACTTGCATCGCGATGCTCCGTGTGTCGATGTTCCTATAATCGCCGGATGCAACCGCCGCTGGGTGATCTCGACGTCGATCGGTTCATGGCGCGATACTGGCAGCGCCGGCCGTGCCTGATCCGCGCCGCCCTGCCCGGCGCGCAGCCTCCGCTGTCGCGCGCCGAGCTGTTCACACTCGCCGGGCGCGACGACGTCGAGTCCCGGCTCGTCAGCGCGTTCGACGGTCGCTGGCGGCTGGTGCACGGTCCGTTCGGCGCGCGCTCGCTGCCGGCACGCTCGCGCCCCGGCTGGACCCTGCTGGTGCAGGGCGTCGACGGTCATCACCGGGCCGCGCGCCATCTGCTCGACCGGTTCCGTTTCATCGCCGAGTGCCGGCTCGACGACCTGATGATCAGCTGGGCCTCCGAGGGCGGTGGTGTCGGTCCCCATGTCGATTCGTACGACGTGTTCCTGCTGCAGGTCGAGGGATCGCGTCGCTGGCGGCTGGGCCCGGTGCGCGATGCCGCGATGGTACCTGGCCTGCCGCTGAAGATCCTCAGCCGCTTCGAGCCGACCGAGCAGCACGACCTCGCCCCCGGCGACATGTTGTACCTGCCGCCCGGCTGGGGCCACGACGGGGTCGCGATCGGCGGTCCCTGCATGACCTGCTCGGTCGGATTCCGCGCGCCGTCGCGGCAGGAACTGCTGCGGCACCTGCTCGCCGACGCGGCCGACGACCCGGGCGGGGATGATCCCCGGTTCACCGACGCCGGCAGTCGCGCGACCCGGCGACCGGGTGCGATACCCGGGGCCCTGTCCGACACGTTGACACGCTGGGCTCGCGACTGGCGGCCGCGTCCGACCGAGATCGACCGGGCGATCGGCTGTTTCCTGACCGAACCGAAGGCATCGGTCTGGTTCGACGCACCGACGCGACCGCCGACACCGGCACGGTTCGATCGCGCCGCGCGCTCGCACGGCCTGTGCCTGGACCGTCGCAGTCGTGTCGCGTATCGTGGCCGCTGGTTCTTCATCAACGGCGAAGCCTGCGCGATGCCGGCAACGGGTGCACGTTGGCTGCGGGCACTGGCGGATCGCCGCCGGCTGGCACCGGCCATGGACGCGCGCTGGCTCGACGACGGTGATCTCGTGCGGCTCCTGCGCACGTGGCTCGGCCACGGCTGGCTGCGTTTCGGGAGCGACGACGATGCGTGAAGCCACCACCGATCCGATCGAATCGCGCGCGGCATTCCACGACGGCATCGAACGACTGTTCCGGATCGCGCGGCGCCAGGTCGTGCTCGCCGATCCGGATTTCGAATCGTGGCCGCTGCGATCACCGTCGGTCGACGACGCGCTGCACACGTTCCTGCTGCGACCGGGCGCGAGCCTGCGCCTCCTGGTCGGTGACCCGGGCTGGCTCGAGCGTCACGGCGAGCGGCTGATGCGGACCCGGCGGCAGTTCGCGTCGACCTTCGAGTGCCGCCGCGTGCCGGCCTCGATGCGATCGGCAGCCACGATCGCCGGGGCCGATGCCCAGCACCTGTTGCGCTTGCCGCAGGCCGGCGTGTTCCGCGGCTCGCTGGCCATCGCCCAACCCGGCGAGGTCGACCCGGTCTGGCGTCGGCTCGATGCGTTGTGGGACGAATCGGAGCCCTGCCTGCCGGCGACGACACTGGGTCTGTGACCCTCGTGACACCGTCATGACGGACCCGGAGCCCGGGCGAGGAGCGGTTGCGAAATGCGCTATCCTTGGGCCCTTTCTTGTTCCGAGGAACACTGCATGAACCGGACAGTCCTGCTTGTGCCCCTGATCGCCGTCGCGATCGCCGCCTGCGGCAAGAAGGAAGTGCCGCCGCCCCCGGCGGCCCCGGCGAGTTCGGCCGTCGACGCCGCGAAGGACGCGGCCAAGAGTGCAGCCGACGCGGCCAAGGATGCCGCGCAGAAGGCGGTGGACGCGGCGAAATCGACGGCAGGCCAGGCCGTCGAGACGGTCAAGGACACGGCGAGCAGCGCGGCCGACGGCGCGAAGAACGCGGCCAGCAGCGCGGTCGAGGCGGCGAAGAACGCGGCCGGCAGCGCGACCGACACCGCCAAGGACGCGGCGGCCAAGGCGATGGATTCGGCCAAGGAAACGATGGACAAGGCCAAGGATGCCGCCGCCAAGGCCGGAGACGGCGCCAAGGATGCGATGACCACGGCCAAGGACGCGATCAGCGCGGCCAAGGACGCGGCGGCCAAGGCGGTCGACGACAAGAAGCAGTGACCCGCCGATCGCTTCGATGACCCGAGGGCCGGTCCGACCGGCCCTCGTCGTTTGCAGCGCCTTCGCTGCGTCAGGCCTCGATCCAGTCCACGCCCTGATCCTGGTCGGCGACCCGGACCTGCGCCGGGTCACAACCCCAGGCGGCCGCCAGCGCACCCTGCGCGAGCTCGGCACGATTGTTCTGCCGGCTCAGGTGGGCCGCGACGACACAACGCAGGCGGCTGTGGTCGATCCGCGCCAGCAGCGCGGCGGCCGACGTGTTGGCCAGGTGTCCGTAGGCGCCGCCGACGCGACGTTTCAGCGACGGCGGGTAGGCGCTGTTCTCGAGCAGCTCGACATCGTGGTTGCATTCGAGCACCAGCGCGTCGAGCCGCCGCAGCACCTGTGTCAGGTGCGTGGTGGCATGGCCGAGATCGGTCAGGATGGCCAGGCGCCGGTGTCCGTCGTCGAAGACGAACTGGGCCGGCTCGCGGGCATCGTGCGGCACCGGCATCGGCTCGACCGTCATCGCGCCGATCGCGAAGATCCGGTGCGGATCGATCGTCCGCCGGCTGCCCGCGTCGACGTCGCCGAGTGCACCGGCACGCCAGGTGCCATGCGTCGCATAGACCGGCAGCCCGGTCGTGCGTGCGAGCCGCGCGACACCGGCGACGTGATCACCGTGTTCGTGTGTGACGAGCACGCCGTCGAGGTCCGCCATCGACAACTCGCGCACGCGCAGCCGGCGTTCGAGTTCCTGGCGGCCGAATCCGCAGTCCACCAGCAGCCGGACCCGCGAACCCGCCTCGCCGCCTTCGACGACGAAGCCGTTGCCTTCGCTGCCACTGCCGAGACTGCAGAAACGCAATGTCGATGTTCCTGGAAAGTGTCGTGTACCGACACACGCCCGGTCCCTGTCGACGGCGCGCGCGCCGGCAGGTCCCTGGCGGGCGGGCAGTGCTAGGGCTTGAGCTGCTCGCGCAGCAACGCGAGGATGCGGCCGGCGGTCTTCTGGTCGGCCTCGCCGCTGACCGGTTGTCCGTCGCGTGTCTGCACGCCGACCAGCGTCGCATCCGATTCGCCGCTCAGGCGGATGCGGAACTGCTTGGAAGGTTCGGCCTTCTTGCCGATGCCGAAGACCCGCGAGAAGAATCCAGGCGACGCGGCAGCCGCCTCGGCCTCGGGGTCGATGTAGCGGACGAAGTAGACACCCTGCGATCGGTCGCGGTCCTCGACGGTGAAACCGCCACGATCCAGCGCCAGGCCGACGCGGCGCCACGCACGATCGAAACTCTCGGCGACACGCACCTGCTCGCCACCCGGCGCGCCGACCAGCTGCACCGCCTGGTCGGAAGCGGCCGCCGGCGCGTTGGCGACGGTGGCCACGGCCGGTTTCGGGGCGTCGACCCCGCTCAGCTTCAATTGGAGGCGGCGCAGGAACTCGGCTTCGAGTTCCGGGTCGCTCGCGCGCGGCTGCCACACGGTGCTGTCGGCGACCGGACCGGGCGTCGCCGAACGCGCGACCTCGGTCATGCCGCGGTGGCTGACGTAGATCTCCGTGCCGCCGCTGCCGGCCTCGATGCGGGTGCGGAACTTGTCGCGTTCGCCGGTGGCGTACAGCGAGTCGAACACACGACCGACCGTGCGCCGGATGATGTCCTGCGGAATCTTCGCGCGGTTCTCGGCCCATTCGGTCTCGATGATGCCGACCTCGGGACTTTCGCTGGCGATCGCGAATCCGGACTCCTGCCAGAACTCGCGCAAAACCGGCCAGACCTTGTCCGGCGGCTGGCCGACGACGAGCCAGCGCTGGCCGCCGGCGCGTTCGATGCGGGCACCCGCGGCCTGCGGCAGCACCGTCTGCTGCGACGGCGCACGTTCCGCGCGCCCCTTCTGGAACGCGGAGAAGGTCTTCTCCTCGGTGCCCGGGATCACGGCGAACCGTTCGTCCGAGCGCGGACTGACCAGATCCGGGGGCACGTCCAGCGGCGGCGCCTTGCGGCCCTGCGAGCGGTAGTCGATCCCGTCGTCCGAGCCGCCGGTGAAGGAACACGCCGCCACCAGCGCAACCAGCAGCGCCGCACCGCCCGATCGCGCCAGGCTCGTGATCACGCGAGCGACCGGCATCAATTCACCACCCCGGCGGCCCGCAGGGCATCGGACACCGTCGAATGCAGCCCGGCCGACAACGGCGTCATCGGCAACCGGATGCCCGGGCCGATCCGGCCCATCGTCTGCAACGCCCACTTGACCGGTATCGGATTCGGTTCGCAGAACAGCTTCATGTGCAACGGCAGCAGCCGCCGGTTGATCTCGCGTGCGCCGTTCCAATCACCGGCCAGCGCGCGTTCACACATCTGCGCCATCGGCGCGGGAGCGACGTTGGCGGTGACCGAGATCACGCCGCTGCCGCCCATCGCCATCAGCGCCAGGCACGAATCGTCGTTGCCGCTGAGCACGGCGAAGCCGCGCGGTGCCCGGGCGATCAGGTCCGACCCGCGCGGGAGGTCACCGGTCGCATCCTTGATGCCGACGATGCCGGGCACCTGGGCCAGCCGCAGCGTGGTCTCGGTCGCGAGGTCGGCGACCGTGCGGCCGGGCACGTTGTACAGGATCACCGGCAGGTCGACCGCCTCGGCGATCGCACGGAAGTGGCGGTACTGCCCCTCCTGCGTCGGCCGGTTGTAGTACGGCACGACCTGCAGCGTCGCGGCCGCGCCGACCTTCTTCGAGTGACGCGTCAGTTCGATCGCCTCGCGCGTCGAGTTGGCGCCGGCGCCGGCGATCACCGGAATCCTGCCGGCCGCGTGTTCGACCGCGACCCGGATCAGCTCGCCGTGCTCCTCGACGTCGACCGTCGGCGATTCGCCGGTCGTGCCGACGGCGACGATCGCGGCGGTCTTCGATTCGACGTGCCAGTCGATCAACCGGCGATACCGGTCGAAGTCGAGGCTGCCGTCTTCGTGCATCGGCGTGACGATGGCTACCAGGCTGCCCTTGAACATGTGCGCTCCCACGCAGGAAGTCGTGGTCGGTTCGGGAAAGGCCCCGATTCTAATTCACGCGTCGATCACCCACCGTTCGAAGTCCCACGGCGCGCGCAGTGCCGCGATCCGCTGCACCCGCGCAGGCTTCGGTGTCGACGTGAAACCGTCCTCGCAGGCGAGCACGTGCAGCCCGGCCCGCTGGGCGAGTGCGAGCCATTCGCCGGGACGCAGCAGGAACTCCGGACGGCTCGGCCGCCCGTAGCGCTCGTTGCCCGCGGCGAAGGTCTGCGCCAGCAGGATCCCGCCCGGCGCGACTCGTGAAACCAGCAGATCCAGGCGCGGCCGGAACAGGAAGTTGGTCATGATCACCACGTCGAAGCGACGATCGGCGAACGGCCAGGGTTCACGTTCGAGGTCGCAGACGACGGTCTCGACCGACGACGGCAGGCCGGCCAGCGCCGCGGCGTCCCGGTCCGCGGCGAGCACCCGGGCGCCGCGGGCCAGGGCAGCGCGTACGTGCCGCCCGCCGCCGGCCGCGAAATCGAGCACGGTGGCGCCCGGCCGTACACCGGCCAGCCACCGCTCGATCCAGGCCAGCGGCCGTTCGGACGACCCCGAGTCGAAATGTTGCGACAATGTGCACATATTCCTCGGCACCTCCTGCCTGCCTCCGCTACAGTCTAGCCGCCATGGATCCTGACTCCGCCGCGGGTGCAGCCGGGGGTACGTCTCGACCGCCGAAGACCGGCGGGGAGCCCTCCGACATCCTGAACCGGTACCTGCCGATCGTCCTCGCGGCGCTCGGCGTGGTCGCGCTCGCCGGGCTGCTGGTGGCCGGCTGGTCCACACGCCCGGCAAGGGCGGTGCTGCTGGTGACCACGGTCACCGGCGCGATCACGCTCGGCCTGATCGCCTGGTCGTGGTGGCTGGCCAACGTGTCGCGCGGTGCACTCGAAACCCGTGCGGTCGAGCTGCGTGACCGCCTCGCGCGCCTGGGTCCGCTGACACTGGCCGAACGTTTCTCCGGCATCGGCACCTGGCGCCACGACCTGCGCGCACAGACGCTGCAATGGAGCGACGGCACCTTCCGGCTGCTCGGCTACGATCGGGCCGCCGGGCCGCCGACCGCGCCGGAGTTCGAGGCATCGATCCACCTGGAGGACCGGCCGCGCTGGATCGAATGCCGGCAACGGGTGCTCGGCGGCGTGCGTGAGGCGCGGGTCGAGTTCCGATACATGAAGCCCGCCGGGCAGGCGATCCTGCTGCGTTGCCTGATGCGCCCGGAACGGGACTCGACCGGCCACATCATCGCGATCGGCGGCATCCACCAGGACATCAGCGGCATGCGGGCGATGCAGCAGCAGCTCGCCG
>CADEEH010000104.1 GCA_902826305.1 uncultured Burkholderiales bacterium | reverse complement strand
TGGCTGGTGATCGTCGCCGCCGAGATGCTGGTCGGCGGCACCGGCATCGGCTACTTCGTCTGGAACGAGTGGAACAACCTGGCCCTGACCAACGTGATCTTCGCGATCCTGGTCATCGGCCTGGTCGGGATGGCGCTCGACGCGCTGTTCGGCCGCCTGCAGAAGATGGTGACCTATGCCGACTGAGCCGGTGCCCGGCCAGCCGGCGCCCGCACGCGAGTTCCTGCGTGTCGAAGGCCTGACCAAGGTCTACCCCGGCGCGACCGAGCCGGTGTTCGAGGATCTGAACTTCTCGATCGGGCGCGGCGAGTTCGTCTGCATCATCGGCCACTCGGGCTGCGGCAAGACGACGATCCTGAACGTGCTGGCCGGGCTCGAACGGGCGAGCGCCGGCAACGTCATCATGGACAACCGCGAGATCGCCGGGCCCAGCCTGGACCGCGGCGTCGTGTTCCAGGGCCACGCGCTGATGCCGTGGCTCACGGTCCGTCGCAACATCGCGTTCGCGGTGAAGAGCCGCTGGCCCGACTGGAGCGCCGCACAGGTCGACGCGCAGGTGATGCGTTTCGTCGAGATGGTCGGACTCGGCGCGGCGATCGACAAGAAACCGTCGCAACTGTCCGGCGGCATGAAGCAGCGGGTCGGTGTCGCGCGCGCGTTCGCGATCCAGCCGAAGATGCTGCTGCTCGACGAGCCGTTCGGTGCACTCGACGCGCTGACCCGCGGCACGATCCAGGACGAGTTGCTGCGCATCTGCGCGCAGACGCAGCAGACGGTGTTCATGATCACCCATGACGTCGACGAGGCGATCCTGCTCGCCGACGCGATCCTGCTGATGAGCAACGGACCACGGGCGCGGGTCGCCGAGGTGGTCCGCAATCCGCTGCCGCGTTCGCGCCAGCGCGGCACGTTGCACCACGAGCCGCTGTTCTACGCGGTGCGAAACCACCTGGCCGATTTCCTGATCAGCCGATCGGCGATGTTGTGTGATGGGCGTGCGCCTGCGATCCCCGCGGAAGTCCGGCCGGGCATCGACACGATCGCGGCAACCGTCGTCGACCCGGCATCGGCGGCCGGCGGCCCGGAGCGGCCGGCGTTGCACCGGGTCGCCTGAACCCGGACCTGTCCCACCCCGAAGGAGAACCGATGAGCCGTCTCGAAGTCACCGAAAAGATCGTCACCACCAAGGTCGCCAAGGGCTTGAAGTGGTCCGATGTCGCCGCGAAAGTCGGCCAGAGCAAGGAGTGGGTCACCGCGGCCTGCCTCGGCCAGATGACACTGACCGCCGAGCAGGCATCCGTGGTCGCCGAGATCTTCGGCCTGACCCCGGAGGAGAAACGCTGGCTGATGGTGGTGCCGTACAAGGGCTCGCTGCCGACCAGCGTGCCGACCGATCCGCTGATCTACCGTTTCTACGAGCTCGTGGCCGTCTACGGCACCACGTTCAAGGAACTGATCCACGAGGAATTCGGCGACGGGATCATGAGTGCGATCGACTTCAGGATGGACCTGAAGCGCCAGCCGGATCCGGCCGGTGACCGTGTGTCGATCACGATGTCGGGCAAGTTCCTGCCGTACAAGACCTATTGAAGCCGGTGGCCCGTCCCGGGCCGCTGCCTTCCCGCCATGTCCCTCGTCACGCCGCCCGCGCGCTGGTTGCGGGTGGTCGTGCCTCGAGTGTCGCGATGATCGCGCCGTCGTGATCGACCCGCACCATCCGCAATCCGTCCGCGCCGTCGCCGTCGACCCGCCAGTTGCCGTCACCGTCGAGCCGGCCGTGCAGCGAGATCGGCAGCGCGGTGGTCTTGATCCGGATCGGCACCTCGGGCGTCACGGTGTCGTCGTCGGCGCCGTTGCCGGTGATCGCCGCGGCAATCGCGCGGGCCTGGCGGGTGATCGGCTCGATGAACCGGCTTGCGCGACCGCCGGCCACCGCACAGTCGCCGAGCGCGAACACGTCGCGGTCGGAGGTCCGCATCGTCCGCGCATCGACGACGATGCCACCCTGGCGATCGTCGAAAACGACCCCCGCGCTGCGCGCGAGCCGGTCGTCCGCCGCCAGGCCGGTGGCGACGATGATCTGGTCGACGGTGAAGGTCCGCCCATCCGCGAGCCGCACCGTGTGACCACCGGCAGGCGCGGAATCGACGGACATCACCTCGGCGTCGCCGATGAACCGGATCGGCAGCGAGCTCCACGCATCGAGCAGGTGCTGCGACGCCACCGCCGGCAGCAGCGCCGCCAGCGGGCGCGACGCCAGATCGAGCAGCCTGATCGAGTGACCGTCCAGCGCCAGGTCGTTCGCCAGTTCGCTGCCGATCAGGCCGGCACCGACGATCAGCACCTGCTGCGGGCCGCGCGCGAGTGCGACCCGCAGCCGGCGGTACGACACCAGGTCGTTGATCCGCCAGGCCTGGTTCGGTGCGAACGCCGCGGGCAGTCGCGGCTTTGCGCCGTGTGCGAACACCAGTCGGCGCCAGCGCAGCGTGCCGCGTGTCGACCGCACGGTGTGTGCGACCGGGTCGACACGGATCACATGGGCATCAGCCAGCAGCCGGATGCCGCAGCGTCGCGCCAGTTCGGCGGCCGGCTCGCGGACGATGGCGTCGGGTTCGATCGCGCGGGCGATCGCAACCGACAGCACCGGCTTGGGGTATCCATCGGCGCTGCAGGCCGACACCAGCGTGATCGGCAGCGCCGGATCGGCCGCGCGCAACGCCTGCGCGACCTGCCAGCCGGCGTGCCCGCCACCGACGATGACCACGCCGGGATCGTGCCGGCGCCGATCGGACCGCGCAACCGGCGCGGCGGTGGACACCGTGCGCACCGCCGTCGTCGGCTGGACCGGTTCGAAATCGGCCTTGGTCACGCCGCACAGCGGACAGGCCCAGTCGTCGGGGATGTCCGCGTAGCGGGTGCCGGGCGGCAGGCCGCCGTCGGGATCGCCGGTCGCCTCGTCGTAGACGTAGCCGCAGGCCCGGCAGATGAACTGGCGGAACGTGTCACCGCCGTCGGCGGCCGGTTGCGGCCGATCGTCGATGCCCGCGCCTGCCGGGGCGTCACGTGCGCCGGTATTCATGCCGGCAGGACCGTCGCCGACAGCCGGGTGATCTCCTTGCGAAGATGTTTGATCGCCGGCGTGACGATGGCGACGAAGTGGCTTTCGCGGATGCGCCGCTGCACCGGGGACTGCATCAGGTAGCCGCGTGCGCCCGCATGCAGCAGCGCGGACTGCGCCGCGCGCAGTGCCAGCTCGGCGCCGTGGGCACGGGCATCGAGCACCTCGACGAAATACGACGGGTCGCGTTCGTACGGTGTCCGCGCCAGCGCCATCACCCGTTCGACCAGCGCGTCGAGTTCGGCCTGAAGCTCGTCGGGCCGCTCGTCGAGGAAGCGGTTGACGTGGCCGAGTTGCGGCTCGACCTGCCACATCGAATCGATCGCACCCTGGACGATGCCGACGGCCATCCCGGCCTGCAGCAGCACGAACGCGCCGCGGATGCGCTCGATGAACGGACGCGACGGATCGGCGACCAGGTTCTCCGGGCCGACCCGATAGTCGTCGAGGCGCACGGCCCAGGTGTTGGTGCCTTCCATCGCCGAGAAACTCGGGCAGGTGCGCCGTTCCACGCCGGGCGCGGCGCAATCGACGAGGAACATGATCTCGTGGGCGCCGCCGTGGGCCGCCGGCAACCCGTTGCTGTCGACGACCGGCGCGACGACGCCGAAGTAGTGATCGTCACCGAGGTTGCTGACCCAGGGCAGCGTGCCGTCGATCCGGTAGCCGTCACCCGCCGGCTGCGCGCGCAGCAGGAACGGCTCGATGCCGGCCAGGCACTTCATCGGGTTGCTCATCCCGGTGCCGCCGAGGCGCAGGCCGCGGCCGTGGCGGCGCAGCGCATCACCCGCCAGCGCCGGATTGCCGGACTGCTCCATGTACAACCCGCAGACGATCTGGCACCAGGTCAGGAAGCCGGTCGCACCACAGACACGCGACACCTCGGCCATCGCGCGGATCGCCAGTCCGAAGTCCGCATCACGACCCGGCAGGTCGCGCCGCTGCAGATGGGCCTGCAACGCACCGAGGCGACCGAGCTGGCGCAGGATGTCACCGGGATACAGACCGTCGCGATCGACCTGTTCGGCGATCGCCGCCAGCGGCCCGGCCGCGAGTTCACGCACTGCGCCGATCAGTTCGTCGCCGTCGAGCGGGACGGGCAGCTCGAGCAGCGACGCGGGATCACAGGCCGGACTGCCCGGGTGCGACGCGCCGGGACTCGGGGCGAGGACGGCACTCATCGCCGTTCAGCCCTCCAGCGCGATCGTCATCGGAATCGGATTGCGCATCGAGTTGGCGACCGGCGAGTAGAAGTTCGCGTGCTGGACGATCTGGTCGAGCACCTCGCGCGGCGCGTTGCCTTCGAGCACGACCTTGACCCGGATCGCCTGGAAGCCCATCTCGGGCGGCATCTTCTCCGCGCCGCCCGCACCCCAGGCCGCCGGGTTGCCGATGTCACCCTCGAGGAACAGCTCGAGCCTGGTCAGCTCGACCTCCTTCCAGGTGGCCACCGCGGTGATGCCCACCGCGAGGCAGCCGCCGAGCGCCGACAGCACGATCTCGCCGGGCGCCGGTGCGGTGTTCTGCCCGAACAGGTGCAACGGCTCGTCGACCACGACGGCCTCATGGTCACCGACGTAGCTGAGTGAACGGTACTGCCCCTCGAGCACCGTGCGCACTTTGTTCGTTCCCCGCGTGCCGGGATTGGCCCGACCCTTGGCGGCGAAGGCGAGCAGGCCGTCGCGATCGATCGGCCTGAGTCGGGTCTTGATGGTCGTAGGGGCGATGGCGGACATGGAATCTCCGGTGAGGATCATTGCGGGTCGCGGCGCGGCGACGCCGGCCGGTCGACGCTGCGCCCGGCTCGGTCGTCGTGCCGCGGGTCGTTTCTCAGGCGGCCATCGCCGCCGGCGTCGTCGCCATCAGCGGCGGACGGGTCTCGATCGGCAGCGACGGATCACGCGACCACTCGTTCCACGAACCGAAGTACATCCGCACGTCGGCGAAGCCGGCCTGCTTGAGCGCGAGGAACGTGTTCGACGCCCGCGCGCCCTTGAAACAGTAGAGGTAGACGGTGTCGTCCGGAGCGATGCCGGCGGTCGCACATTCGGCCTGCACCTCGAGCGGCGACTTGAACTGCGGACCGTGCGGACCGGGCTTCATGAACCGGTACCACTCGATCCACTTGGCGCCCGGCAGGCGACCCTTGCGCGGCGCGAAGTCCTTGCCGTAGGGCGACGAACTCTCGCCGGTCCATTCGTCGACGTCGCGCACGTCGAGCAGCACACGATCGCGGGCACCGAGCGCCGCCTGGATGTCGTCCTTGGTCAGCATCACGTCGGAGCCGACGAGGTCGACCGGGAACGCGGCCGGCGTCGGCACGGTGGCGATCGTCGACAACGGCATGCCTGCCGCCTTCCACGCGCTGATCCCGCCGTCGAGCACCTTGACCTTCGGATAGCCGAGCCAGGTCAGCAGGTAGTAGCCGCGGCACGACTGCCCGTAGCCGTTGTTCAACGCATCCTCGTAGAACACCGCGGTCTGCTCACCCGACAGGCCGGCCGCACCGAACGCCGCGGCGAACGTGCTCTTCAATGCCTGCAGTCCTTCGGCGGTCGAGGTGGCCAGGTAGGTGAAGACGTCGCGCACGTTGACCGCACCGGGCAGGTGCCCCGCCGCATACGAGTCGGGATCGCGGGTGTCGATCACGATCACCGGTTCGCTGGCGAGCAGCGCCTGCAGTTCGGCGGGTGAGATCAGGACGTCGTTCTGGGCCATCGTGTTCTCCTAGTCTGGGGTCGACGGCTTGTTGCAACGGTCGTGCCAGCACGGGCGCGCGACGTCGCGGGCATTGCGTTTCGTCACCGGTGGACGCCGCCGTACGGTTCGCGCGAGGGTCGGCGCGCCACCCGATCGCCCGCCGGACAATGTCGACCAATGTCGGACAATGTCGACAATCGTTGTGCCGCAGGCGATGCCGGTCGTCGCCTCGACGCCGGAACGCAGGTCGACCGAGGGAACGTCAGCGCAGCTTGCGCCAGCGATAGGCGAACTGCCGCGGCGTCAGTCCGAGCGACTGGGCGGCGCGCGACTGGTTGCCGCCGTGTCGTGCCAGCGCGTCGGCCAGTGCTTCGGCGGTGTGCGAGTCGCCGCGCCGGTAGTCGCGGATCGGCACCGCGACCTGTGCCGGGGTCGTCGGCACACGCATCGCGCCGGTGTCCGGCAGGAATCGTTCGATGTCGGCCACCGACACCGCCGGATGTTCGGCCAGCAGCACCAGCCGTTCGATGACGTTGGACAGTTCGCGCACGTTGCCGGGCCACTCGTGCGCGGAGAGGCGTTCGAGTGCATCGGGCGACAGGTGCACGTTGCGCTGGTGTGCCTGGTTGGCGCGGCTCAGGAAGTGCAGCGCCAGCATCGGCACGTCCTCGCGACGTTCGGCGAGCTCCGGCAGGCGGATCGGTATCACGTTGAGCCGGTAGTAGAGGTCGCGCCGGAAGCGGCCGGCCCGCACCTCGTGTTCCAGGTCGCGGTTGGTGGCCGTGACCAGCCGCAGGTCGACCGGGATCTCGCGCTTGCCGCCCAGGCGCACGATCGTGCCTTCCTGCAGCGTGCGCAGCAGCTTGGACTGCATCGCCAGCGGCAGCTCGCCGATCTCGTCCAGGAACACGGTGCCGCGGTCGGCCTGCTCGAACCAGCCGGCACGCGCCGCATGGGCACCGGTGAACGCGCCGCGCTCGTGGCCGAACAGTTCGGACTCGAACAACGTGTCCGGAATCGCCGCGCAGTTGATCTTGACGAACGGCGCATCGCGGCGCGGGCTGGCCAGGTGCAACGCGCGCGCGAACAGCTCCTTGCCGGTGCCGGATTCACCGAGCAGCAGCACGGTCGCGGTCGACGAGGACACGCGCTCGAGTTCGCCGATCGCGTTGAGCAGCGGCTCGGAGGTGCCGATGATGCCGTAGCGCGCGGCGGCGCTCTCCAGCGCCCGTGTCAGCAGCGCGTTGCGCTGCGCGAGTGAACGGGTCTTGACCTCGACCAGCTGGCGCAGCTGCAACAGCTGCCCGGCGAGTGTCGCCAGGATCTTCAGGATCGCGACATCGTCGGCGAGCTGGCGATGTCGGCTGCGGATGCGGTGGCAGGCGAGCACGCCGATCGTGCGCGAATCGACCTCGATCGGCATCGCGATGAACGCCACCGTCTCCTGCGGCAGCCGGTCGCGGGTGACCGCCCGGAACAGGAACGCCGGCTCGGCGTCGACGTCCTGCACCACCGCCGGTTGTGCGGTGGCCAGCACGCGGCCGGTGACCCCTTCACCCGGCCGGTAGCGGCCGCGGGTGATCTCCTCGCGGGTCAATCCATAGGCGACCTGGATCGACGCGCTGTCGAAGTCGTCGCCGCGGCGGCGCCGGCTGGTGCCACCGGTCAGATCGAGGCCGTCGATCAGCACGATCCGGCCGCGATTCAGGCCGAGCAGTTCGGACATCAGGTGCAGCATCTCGCGCAGTGCACCCTCGTAGGCGAGTGTCTTGCCGATCGCACGGGCGACCTGCGACAGCAGCAGCAGTTCGTGTGAACGCCAGTACGACTCCGCGGCACCGCCCGGGCCGTCGGCACCATCACTGTCCATCGGGTCGATCGATCCCATCCGGTCCACCGCTCAGGCGGCGCGAAGCGCGTCGACGATCGCGAGCCGGGCCGCACGCGCGGCCGGCAGGACCCCGCCGATCAGCCCCATCACCAGGGCGAAGCCGAGGGTCTTGGCCACGATCGCGGCGTCCAGCCGGAACGAGAACGCGAGCTCGGAGAAGGTCTGCCAGTTCATCGTCGAGATGCTGAAATTCTGCAGCAGCGACGCCCCGGCCAGCCCGGCCAGCCCGCCGAGCAGACCGAGTGACAACGATTCGAACAGGAACGCCATCATGATCGAGCGACGCGGAAAGCCGAGTGCCCGCAGCGTGCCGATCTCGGTCGTCCGGTTGGCGACGCTGGCGTACATCGTGATCATCGCACCGACGATCGCGCCGATCGAGAAGATGATCGACAGCGCGGTGCCGAGGATGCCGATGAAGTTGGCCATCAGCTCGGACTGCGCCGCGTAGAACGCGTTCTCGCGCTGCGCCTCGTTCTGCAGCCTGGGGTCGGCTTCGATGGCCGAGCGGACCCGGTCGAACGCACCCGGATCACCCAGACGGAACAGCATCGCCGAATACGCGGGCCGTCGGAACGCCTGCAGCAACTGGTCCGAATCACCCCAGATCTCGGAATTGAAGCCGGTCCGGCCGGCATCCAACACGCCGACCACGGTCCAGTCGCGTTGACCGAAGCGCACCGTCTCGCCGAGCCCAGCGCCATCGAAGCCGCGCGCGATCGCGGCACCGGCGACGATCTCCGAGGTGCCCGGACGGAACATCCGCCCCTGGATCAGCCGTGCCTGGGGTCGCAGCACCACTCCCGCCGGCTCGACGCCGCGAACCACGACATTGGCCAGGTTGCGAGAATCGCGCTTGGGCAGCGTGATCAGCACCACCGGTTCGCGCGACACCATCGGCGTGCCGTCCTCGCCGACCGCGATGCCCGGGATCGACTCGATCACCGCCGCCTGTGATCGTTCGATCGAACTCTGCACTTCGGTGCCCGAACCCTTGCGGATCACGACCACGTTGTCGGGTTGTCCGGTCTGCACCATCGTGTCGCGGATGCCCTGCGTCAGCATCAGCACGGTGGCGAACACGAACGCGACCAGCGCCATGCCGCCGGCGGTCAGTGCGGTCGTCAGCCGGCGCGTCGCCAGATTGCGCAGCACGTAGGGCAGGGGGACGGCGGCGAGCGGATTCATCGTCAGCCGACGTGCCGCAGGCCGTCGACGATCCGGACCCGGGCACTGCGCCAGGCCGGCAGCGCGGCGGCCACGGCGCCGACCGCCAGCGTCGCGGCCAATTGCATCAGCACCGTCTGGCGCGACACGTTGAACACCGGGAACAGGGTGCCGAGCTGGGCGACGAAGAGATCGGCCAGCGGGAACGTCAGCGCGACGCCGATCGCGCCCCCGGCCAGCGCCACCGCGAGCGACTCGCCGGTGATCAGCCGGGCGACGAACCCCTCCGAGAAACCGATCGCCTTCAAGGTCGCGTACTCGGCGACCCGCTCGCGTGCGGTCATCGCGATCGTGTTGGCCATGACCGCCATGATGATCAGGATGACCACAAACGACACCGCCTCGATCGCGATCAGGATCGCCTCGGTCATCGCGACGAATCCGAGCTGGAACGCCTTCTCGGTCTCGGTCAGCGTCTCGGCGAGTGAATTCCGGAACTGCGCGTCGATCGCCCGCGCGACCTCGGCGGCGCGCCCCGGCTCGCGCAGCTCGACGAAATAGATGCCGACCATGTCGGCCCGGCGCGGGAACGCCTTCTTGATCGTCTCGTTCAGGTACTCCCAGTGGAAGAAGAACTGCGAGCTGTCGATCCGCTCGGTGCTGCCGTCGTAGATCGCGCGGATCGTGAAGGTCCAGGTGCCGGGGAAGATCGTGCCGCGGATCGGCACCTGGTCACCGACCTTGAAGCCGTAGGTATCCGCGGTCTTGCGACCGACGACCGCGCCGGTGCGGTCACGCAGGAACGCCTTCAGCTGCTCGGGTGGGATCACGTATTCGGGGTACATCGCCAGGAACGACTCGCCCGAGACCGCGAATTGCGGGAAGAAGTTGCGTTCGGTCTGGTAGACGCCGCCGAACCAGTTGCCCCAGGCGACGGAGGCGACGCCGTCGACACCGCGCAGCCGCGTCGCGTAGTTGAGCGGCAGCGGGAAGGTGAGCGACACCGCGCTGCGGGTGACCATCCGGGCACTCGAGGTCGCCTCCGATCCGGCGTACCAGGCGGCGACGATCGTGCGCAGCATGCCGAACGAGGCGATCGCCACCGTCAGCCCGAACACCGTCAGCGCGACCCGCAGCTTCTGGCGCAACGCGTTGCGGGCGATCAGCCGGAGCACGAACAGCATGATCAGGCTCGGCCCCGGTCCTCGACACCGCGTGTGCCCTCGGGCTCGTCGCCGAGCACACCCTTGTCCAGGTGCACCATCCGGTGCGCGACCGCGGCCGCCTTGGGATCGTGGGTGACCATGATGATCGTCTTGCCGAGTTCGTCGTTCAGTCGCGACAGCAGTGCGAGCACCTCGATGCCGGTCTGGCGGTCGAGGTCGCCGGTCGGCTCGTCGGCGACGATCAGGCTCGGGTCGGAGACCAGCGCACGGGCGATCGCCACCCGTTGCTGCTGGCCGCCCGAGAGCTCGTTCGGATAGTGCTGCGCGCGATCGGACAGCCCGACCATGCCCAGCACCGCGTCGACGTGGGCGCGGCGTTGCGAGCGCGACAGCGGCGTCAGCATCAGCGGCAGCTCGACATTCTCGAACGCGGTCAGCACCGGCATCAGGTTGTAGAACTGGAAGACAAAGCCGACGTGGCTCGCGCGCCAGGCGGCGAGTTCACGCTCGGACAGGCCCGCGATGTCGATGCCGTCGACCTCGATCCGGCCCGAGGTCGGCTGGTCGATGCCGGCGATCAGGTTCAGCAGCGTGCTCTTGCCGGAACCCGACGGACCCATCAGCGCGACGAAGTCGCCGCGGCGGACCTCGAGTTCGATGTCGACCAGCACCGGGATCACCTGGTCGCCGCGACGATACGACTTGGACAGCGCCACCGTGCGCACGATCGGGGCGTCCGCCGGCGTGGCGAGTGCGCTCGGCGGATCGTGCGTGGCGGTCGATGCGGCCATCGGCGCTCAGGACTTGGTCTGGATCTGCACCGCGGCACCGGCCTTCAGTCCGGCCGGCGGTTCGAGCACCACCCGCTCGCCGGCGCGCAGCTCACCGATGACCTCGACCAGGTCGCCGATCGTGCGCCCGGTGCGCACACCGACACCGTCGACCGTGTCGCCGCCGTCCTTGCCGGCCCGCAGCCGCCACACCATGGTCTCGGCGCCGCCACGCACGATCGCGGCCGACGGCACCGCCGTCAGCGGCTTCAGTTCGTCGTCGGTGGGGGCCTGCGAGAGGAAGTTGACCTTCGCGCTCATGTCGGGCAGCACCCGCGGGTCGATCACCTCGAAGCGCACCTTGGTCATCACCGTCGCCTTCGAGCGGTCCACCGTGGGCACGATGCCGGCGACCGATCCGCGCAGCCGCGCCTCGGGCAACGCATCGAGCAGGATCTCGCACGGCTGGCCGGGCTTGACCTTGCCCAGGCTCGCCTCGGAGACGTCGGCCTCGACCTCGAGGGTGCCCAGGTCGGCCATGGTGACCACCGCGCCCTTGGAGTCCGCTGCGTTGGAGAACGGGGTGATCACGTCGCCGACGTTGGCCGATTTCTGCAGCACGATGCCATCGAACGGAGCGCGGATGTCGGTGAAGTCGACCGCCACCCGCGCCGCGGTCTCGTTGGCCTGTGCGGCGCTGATCGCCGCGCGGGCGCTGCCGACCGCGGCCCGTGCGCGCTGCTCGCGGGCCCGCGCCTGGTCGACGGCCGATTGTGAGAGGAAGCGCTGGCGCAGCAGGTCGCGTGCCCGATTCAGCGCCAGCGCCGACTCGTCGAATTCGGCTTGCGCCTGCCTCAGGTTCGCCTGCGCGACGCCGACGTTCGCGCGTGCCTGCTCGAGTTGTGCCCGCACGTCGCGCGCGTCGATCCGCGCCAGCAGATCACCGCGCTTGACCACGCTGCCTTCGCGCACCGTCAGTTCTTCGAGCCGCCCGGTCGCCTTGGTCGCGATCGCCGCTTTTCGTTGCGCGACGACGTAGCCCGACGCGGTCAGCAGCACGTATTGCGCGGACGGGTACGTCGTCACCACCGACGCGGCCCGCACCGGCACCGTCCGTGAACCGAGCATCCAGTACGCAACCGCCGCCGCCACGATCGCGGCCAGGGTGATCCACAGCCACGGGCGTCGACGCCGAGCCCCGGCAAACGCTGACTTGTCGATGCGAAGCTGACTGCTGTCGGGAGGTGCGTTCATGGCGGGGGTGGAGGACAACGGCGGCGCGAGGCGGCGGCAAACGATGGGGCACGCTGGCGCGGCTCGGTCGTTCCGGGCGATACGGGGCTGTCGACAGTGTATCGCCACCCGGACCCGGTGTCGGCGACGGCCCCGGGGCGGGTCGAGAACCCGGCCGCATGGCCCCCGTCGCGCGGATGCCGGATGTCGCGACTGTTCAAGACCGGCGGCGATCGGCAGGCCATCCTGGCGTCCGATCGCCACACGAGGAGTCGACGATGTCCGTGCTGATCTTCCGTCCGGTCCGCGACGTCTGCCGGCACCGTCTCACGATGGTGTTGTCGACGACGCTGGTGGCCCTCGCGGTGTCGCTCGCGGCCCGCCCGCTGGCCGCCGAGACCGTGCTGACCGCGTCGACCTGGGTCGCGCCGAGCCATCCGATCTCGGAATCGATGGGCGAGTGGGGCCGTGAGGTGGAGGCGGCGACCGCTGGCCGGGTGCGCGTCCGGATGCTGGCCAAGGCGGTCGCCCCGCCGCCGGCGACCTTCGATGCCGTGCGCGACGGCCTGGCCGACGTGTCGTTCACGCTGCACGGCTACACGCCGGGGCGCTTCCCGCTGACGACGCTGGCGGAGTGGCCGATGCTCGGCGACTCGGCCGAGACGATGTCGGTCGCCTGGCAGCGGATCCATCAGCGGCATCTGCTGCGGGCGAACGAACACCAGGGCGTCAAGGTGCTCGCCGTGTTCACCCACGGACCGGGCATGATACTGAGCAAGTCGCGCGCAGTGGCCAACGCGGGCGACCTGCGCGGCCTGAAGCTGCGCGTGCCGGGCGGCATCGGCATGGAACTGGGCAAGGCGCTGGGCGCGGATGTCACCTTTCGTCCGGCCAGCGAGGCCTACCAGCTGCTGGCCACCGGTGTGATGGACGGGGCGCTGTTCCCGGCCGAGGCGATTCCGCTGTTCCGGCTCGACAAGCTGATCGGCCACGTCACCGAGGTGCCGGGGGGACTGTTCAACAGCAGCTTCGTGATGCTGATGAACCTCGACCGCTGGCGCGAGCTGTCGGCGATCGACCAGGCGGCGATCGACCGGGTGTCCGGCGAACACCTGGCGCGGGCCATCGGCCGCGCCACCGATCGGCGGACCCGCGAGGCGATGGAGACGATCGCCGCCGAAGGCGTCAAGGTGACCGCGGCCGGCCCGACGCTGGTCGCCGACATCCGGTCCCGGTCGGCGGAGTTCGAGCGGCAATGGCTCGTGGCCGCACGAGCCCGCGGGATCGAGGATCCGGCGGCGGTGGTCGCCGAGTTCCGTGGTGAACTGGCCCGTCCCCCGATCCGCCCCTGAGCCGCGATCGGGGGTGACGGGTCAGCGCGCCGTCGCGCGCCGGCTCGTGATCTCCGCGGCCAGCAGCTCCGCGGCCCGCGCCTGTCCGCGGGCGTTCGGATGGGCATCACCGGGAATGTAGAACTCGGCGCCCTCGAGTTCGGGTGCACGCTGCGACAGTCGCAGCACCGGTACGCCGCGGGCGGCCAGCAGCGCGGCGACCCGGTCGGCGTCGGTGCGCTTGTGGTCGTTCATGTACGGACCGACGTCCCACAACATGAACACGAACGGCGCGTTCCAGCGCTGGCTGCTCAGTTCGGCCGCGCGTTCGACGATCGCCGCGAAACGTTCCCGGTCGCGGTCGATGAACAGCCGCTCGACCGGTGTGCTCAGGCCGAGGTTCCAGACATTCGAACGCCCGGCGAGTCGATGGAACACCGACGCCAGCGGCTTGGCCTGCCCGGCGGTGCCGACCCAGGTCGCCTTGCCGTCGATCACCTGGTAATACGGACCGCTCTGGTCCCAGCCCGAGCGGCCGGCGGCCCGGCCGATGTGATCGAGGATCGCGACGTAGACCACCGCTTCGGGCTGTGCCGCGCCGCTCCGGCCGGCAAGATCCTGCTCCAGCGAACGCAGCATCTGGTGCGGCCCATAGCCGTGCAGGCCGAAGTTGCGCGTGCGCCGATCGAGGCGGGTCGACACCCCCGCCGGCATCGTGTCGGCATCCTGCACACCTTCGCCGAACATGAACGAATCGCCGTAGAAGTGCACCTCGGGCAGCCTGCCGGAGCCCGGCGTCACCCGGTAGCCTTGGGCATCGACGTGATAGGTGGCGCGGTAGATCAGCTCGCCGCGGTTGTTGCGCTTGACGTCCTCGTAGGTCGCCGGTCCCGGCGCGACCGCGTAGCCGCGATCGGCATCGGGCACCACCTGCGCCTCGAGGTAGGGGCCGTCGAACCGGGTGCCCCCGCCCCAGGTCGACACGTACAGCCAGCCCTCGGCGAGGGCGACGGCGAGGAACACGAACGACAGGTTGTAGAACAGGGACGAGGCCCGGCCCGCGCGGCGCGACAGCCAGACGAACGTCGCGAACAGGTAGGTGAAGAGCAGGATGAACGGCGGGAAGCTGGCCCGCGTCAGCACCGCCACGACCGCGACCGCGAGCGAGAACGCGGCGAATGCGGCGAGACCGCGGGCACCGATCGGGCGTCCGCGCCGTCCGGGTCTGCCTGCCGGGCCGGCCGACCCGGCGCCGGCCCCCCGGGGTGCCTCGTCGTCGACGGGTACACCGGGCCGGGACACGAGCCGCTCGTCAGTCCAGTTCGAAAGCGGTCTCGTACCGGGATTCGAGTTCGGCATTCTGCTGATCCTTGGAAAGCAGGCAGTTGCCGATCGCCAGCGCCTCGATGCGGGTTCCCATGAAACAGCGGAACGCGTCCTCGGGCGTCGAGACGATCGGTTCGCCGCGGACGTTGAACGACGTGTTGACCAGCAGCGGACAACCGGTCAGCGCCTTGAACCGGCTCAGCAACGCGTGGTAGCGGGGGTTCGTGTCGGCATGGACGGTCTGGATGCGCGCCGAGTAGTCGACATGGGTGACGGCCGGGATCGTCGACCGGGCGAGGTTCAGCCGCTCGATGCCGAACAGGTGATCCTCGGCATCGGTGGTCGCGACCCGCCGGTCGGCACGCACGTCGGCGACCAGCAGCATGTACGGGCTGTCGTCGTCGAGATCGAACCAGTCGGCGACGTCCTCGCGCAGCACGCTCGGTGCGAACGGCCGGAACGACTCGCGGAACTTGACTTTCAGGTTGAGCAGCTTCTGCATCGTCGGCGAACGCGGGTCGCCGAGGATCGACCGGCCACCGAGGGCACGCGGACCGAATTCCATGCGTCCCTGATGCCAGCCGAGCGCCTGGCCGCGGGCCAGCGCCTGCGCGGCGTTCTCGATCAGTGCCTCGTCGGACAACACGTCGAAGCGGGCACCTGCCGACTTCAGACGGCGTTCGATGTCGGCCTGGTCGTACGCCGGCCCGAGGTAGGCGCCACGCATCCGGTCCTGGCCGTCGACCTTGCGCGGGCCGCGCAGCATCAGGTGATACGCGGCGAGCGCGGCCCCGAGTGCGCCACCGGCATCACCCGCCGCCGGCTGGATCCAGATGCGCTCGAAGATCCGCTCGCGCAGCAGCTTGCCGTTGGCGACGCAGTTGAGTGCGACGCCGCCGGCCAGGCACAGGTTGCGTTCGCCGCTGGCGCGGGCGACGCCGCGGGCGAGCCGGATCACGACATCCTCGGTCACCGCCTGCACCGAGGCCGCGAGATCCATGTCGCGCTGGGTCAGCGGCGTCTCGGCCTTGCGGGGCGGCGCGCCGAACAGGCGATCGAAACGGTCGTTGGTCATCGTCAGCCCGGTGCAGTAGTCGAAGTACTGCATGTCCAGGCGGAAGCTGCCGTCGTCCTTGACGTCGATCAGGTGCTCGCGGATCAGGTCGGCATACCTCGGTTCGCCGTAGGGCGCCAGGCCCATCACCTTGTATTCGCCGGAGTTGACCTTGAAGCCGGTGTAGTAGGTGAACGCCGAATAGAGCAGGCCGAGTGAATGCGGGAAGTGGATCTCGCGATGCACGCGCAGGTCGTTGCCGGCACCGATCGCCAGCGAGGTGGTCGTCCATTCGCCGACACCGTCCATCGTCAGCACCGCCGCCCGCTCGAACGGCGACGGAAAGAACGCGCTCGCGGCGTGGCTCAGGTGATGTTCCGAGAACAGCAGCCGGCCACGCCAGTCGATGTCCTTGCCGAGCACACGGCCCAGTTCGTCGACCAGCAGCGTCTTCTGGAACAACTTCTCCTTGAGCCAGATCGGCAGCGCGGCCGAGAACGAGGCGCGACCGCGCGGCGCGAACGCGAGATACGTCTCGAGCAGGCGCTCGAACTTCAGGAACGGCTTGTCGTAGAAGACGACGTGGTCGATTCCCGACGGACCGACGCCGGCCTCGTGCAGGCAGTACCGGATCGCCTGCTCGGGAAACCCCGGATCGTGTTTGCGGCGCGTGAAGCGTTCCTCCTGCGCGGCGGCGACGATGCGGCCGTCGACGACCACACAGGCCGCGCTGTCGTGGTAGTACGCGGAGATGCCCAGCACCCGCATGGCGCTTCCCGCCGCCTGCTCAGAACAGCGTGTAGATGAACGGCGCGACCACCGAGCCCTGGGCCAGGATGAGCAGGCCGCCGAGCACCACCATCACGATGATGACCGGCATCAGCCAGACCTTGCGCCTGGCCCTCAGGAAACTCCACAACTCGGCGACGAACGACATGCAGCGTCCTTCAGAACTGGTTTCGGAACGATTCGGGGTCCGGTCCGGGCGGATCGCGCTCGATCCAGTACGACTCGCGTCCGGGCTCGAACCGGCGCAACAGGGCGTCGCGGCGTGTGATCCGCATGAACAGCGCGATCGGCGTGATGAGGACGAAGAAGAGCAGGCCGAGCACGATCGGACTGACGATCCGGTGCAACAGCAGGCCGAAGCGGAACCACCAGCGGTTCGGCATCGCGAGCCACCGAGGCGTGAGCAGTGCGATCACGGCCAGCACGACCGCGACGGCCGCGACGCCGCCGGCCGCCGGCAGGTGACCCTTCCAGGCCATCATTGCCGCCGCGACGGCTCCGATCGCGGCGAACAACAGGCCGAAGCTGCGTTCGGAGGGCAACGGGACGGATGCGATCGTCATCTTCGTCGGTTCAGGGGATCGGGGACCGGGGTGGGGGCCGTTGTCGAACGGACGGACACAAACGCCTCGACCGCGTTGTCCACGGACGACAGCGTCGTCGTCGGGCCTTGTCGACAATACCGTGCAACGAGTTTACCGTGCGCCATCGTCGCTGCAATCGTTCTTGCAGGCGTTCATCCTCCGTAAAATCTGTCGACACGCGGCCGGGCGCGATGTGCACGGATGTG
>CADEEH010000103.1 GCA_902826305.1 uncultured Burkholderiales bacterium | reverse complement strand
CAGGCGCTGATCACCCGGCTCAAGCTCGGCCTGAACGATCTCGGCTTCTCGGCGCGGATCGCGATCGCACCGACGCCGACCGCGGCCTGGCTGATGGCCTGCCACCAGGACGGCCTGTCGGCGCTGGGCGAAGCGCAGTTGAATGCGCGCCTGGCCGGGTTGCCGATCGACCTGCTCGACAGCGTCGCCGGCCACCAGGAACAGTTGCAGACGATCGGTGCACGCACGCTCAAGGATCTGCTGCTGCTGCCGCGCGCCGGACTCGCGCGCCGATTCGGCAAGGCGCTGCTGGTCGAACTCGATCGGGCACTGGGCCGGCAGCCCGAACCCCGACCCGCATTCGAAGCACCGGCGAGCTTCGAACGCCGGCTCGAATTGCTGGCCCAGGTCGAGAACGCCGAAGCGCTGCTGTTCGCCGCCCGTCGGCTGCTGGTCGAACTGGCCGGCTGGTTGTCGGCACGTCACGGCGCGGTGCGTGAATTCGCGCTGCAGGCCGAACACGACGACCGGCCGGCGACCCGGCTCTCGATCCGGCTCACCGACCCCAGTCGCGACGCCGACCGCCTGACCTCGCTGCTGCGCGAGAAACTCGCGGTCACGCACCTGCCGCAACCCGCGCATACGCTGCACCTGCTCTGCACCGAAGTGGTCGTGCAGCCGATGGCCGACGGCTCGCTGTTCCCGACACAGGCCTGGACACGCGAGAGCATCGGCCGGCTGCTCGAGCGACTGCAGACCCGCCTCGGTCGCGAACACGTGCAGCGGATGCTGCTCGCCGCCGACCATCGGCCCGAGGCCGCCTACCGCTTCGAGATCATCGACGACCTGTCGCACCTGGAGCGCGGATCGAGCCGCGCCGGCACACGCCCCACCCGCGTGCCGCCCGGATCGCCGCGCGGGCCGGCACCAGCCACCACCGGCCAGGCACGGGCCGGCGCCGACGGTGGCGACAAGGCCGATCGCGGCGCGGCCGATTCCCGGCTCGCCGGCGCGATGCCGCGGCCGATCTGGTTGCTGCCGCAGCCGATCGCACTCAGCGAGCGCGGCAACCGGCCCTGCTGGCACAGCCCGCTGACCCTGCTCGCCGGACCCGAGCGGATCGAAGGCGGCTGGTGGGACGGCCGGCTCGTGCAGCGCGACTACTTCATCGCCGAGGATGAATCGAACCGGATGTTGTGGATCTATCGCGAGCGCCTGCCGCAGGGTTCGTCACGACAGGGCTGGTACCTGCAGGGCCGGTTCGGCTGACCCGGTGGCCGGCCACCACCGGGTCGCCGCTCACAGCGACACCGCGATCAACCGCAGCACCGACTCCAGCAGCACGCCGTGGATGCGCACCGTGACCAGCAGCGAGCCGGCGAGCAGCAGCCAGTGCGGCCGGAACCGGTGCACGAAACGTGGCGCGCGAAGACCGTCCGCCTTCCCGCATTTCCCCGTCCGCCGGGTCAGCAAAGGCGCCAGGAACATCACCAGCGGCAGCGGACGTCGCTGCGGATCCTCGCCCGGCGCCAGGTCGCGCCAGCGACGCAACTCGCGCACCTCCTCGGGGCTCGGCGGGTCGGCGCATTCGCTGCGTGGCGGCACGATCGATTGCCCGGCGTGTGTGCCCTCGTCGTCGACGCGTCCCTCGCCGGCGGCATCACACCGCATCCGGGTCGCCGAACGATCGTGCCCCCGGCCGGCCGGTGTGCTCTCTTCGCCCTGGACACGGGCCAGCAACACGCCGGCGAAATCCGATGCGACCACCTCGGGCATCAGGCTGGCGACCATCAGCGCGTCGACCATCTGCGCACCCGCCTCGCGGTGCACCGGCATCCAGGCCAACACGCCGGCCAGCAACCAGGCGAGTCGCAACTTCGTCGTCATCGTGACCTCCAACTCCTAGAGACCGCACTGTGCCGACGCCGGCCGACGGCACGGTTTCAACCGGACACGACTGCATTTCATCGGTAGCCGGTGCGCGCCGATCCGCCTCGATTACACCTGTAATCCGGCCACGGGCCACCGAAACCCGGCGGTAGCGCCGCGCGGCGACAGTCACTGCACGATCACACAACAGGGAGACCCGATCGTGGACATGGAGTTCGCCCCCCGGCCGGACCCGGGCACGCTACCGTGCGTCTGCCGATGACCGCGCCGACCGCTGGCCGTCAGCGCGTCCTCGTCGTCGGCGCCGACGACGAACTGGCCGGCCTGCTGCAGGCCTGGCTCGCGGCGCTCGACTGCGAGGTCGTCGCCGAGGCCGACGCGCCCGCCGGTGCGCCCGGACGATTCGACGCCGCGATCATCGACATCCCGTTTCCTCGCCAGGAAGGACGAGACCTCGTGCAACGCATCGCCCAACGCCATCCGGGCACACCGATCGTCGCGTTGTCGGCGATGTTCTTCGCCTGCGTCGAGTGCTTCGGACAGGTGTCCCGGGCACTGGGTGTGTCGTGTGCGCTGCCCAAGCCGGTCTCCCGCGAGGCGCTGCTCGACGCGGTCGGCCGCGTGCTGGCGCGCTGACATGATGCGGGTGCGCTGACATGACCCAGGCCGATCAGGACACACCGGCCGCACGATCCGGCAGCGGCGAGCGGTCACCGGGACGGATGCGCCGCAACGACGATTCCCGACTGGCGCAGGAACGTTTCGCGCTCGCGATCACCGGATCGAACGAAGGCCACTGGGTCTGGTACGTGGCCAGCGACGAGTTGTACACCTCGGCCCGCCTGAACGAGATGTTCGGCATCCCGATCGATTCGCCGGTGGGGACTCTCGGCGCGTTCGTGTCGCGCATTCCGATCGACCCGACCGACCGCAAGCGGCTGGAACACGCGATCGACGAACACGTGCGCGGCGAGTGCCCGTCCCTGGACGTCGAATACCGCATCGCGGCCCCGGAGACCGGCGAGGTCCGCTGGCTGCAGTCGCGCGGCCGCTGCTTTCACGACGACGACGGCAGGCCGCTGCGGCTCGCCGGGTCGACGGTCGACGTCACCGAACGCAAACGCGCCGAACTCGCGTTGCGGCAGAGCGAGGAACGCTTCGCCCTCGCCGTCGCGGGTTCGGATGACGGGGTCTGGGATTGGGACTTCGCCGCCGGGCTGGCGTTCGAATCGTCGCGCGCGCGTGAACTGCAGGGCCTGCCGCCCGGCCCGGAGCTGCAGCCGCTGACCGATCTGCTGTCCTCCCTGCGGGTGCATCCCGAGGACGTCCCCCGGCGCGCCGAGGCGATCCGGGCCCACCTGGCCGGCGAGACACCGGCCTACGAGTGTGAATACCGCGTGGTGCAGGACGACGGCGTGTGCCGGTGGATCCGGGTGCGCGCCCTGTGTGTCCGCGACACCGCGGGCCGGCCGCATCGGATGGCCGGGTCGGTCAGTGACATCGACGCCCGCAAACGCGCCGAGCAGGCGCTGCGCGAGAGCGAGGAGCGTTTCGCACTCGCGGTGGCCGGCACCAACGACGGCATCCTCGACTGGAACATCGTCGACGACAGCATGTACGTGTCGGAGCGGGCGCTGCGCATCTTCGGCATCGACCCGGCGACGACGTCGCTGCGCACCAAGCGCGACTGGTCGGCGCTGATCCTGCCGCGCATGCATCCGGAGGACCGCGAGCGCCTGCTCGCCGAGAAACTCGCGCCGTCCGACGGTCGCACGGTGATCCATGAAGGCGAATACCGCGTCCGGCACGACGACGGCAGCTACCGATGGACCCGTTTCCGCGGCATGAAGGTCAGCGATGAGTCCGGACGTCCGATCCGGTGGGCCGGCTCGGTCAGCGACATCGATGCCGCCAAGAAGACCGAAGAGGCGCTGCGCCGTTCCGAGGAGCGCTACCAGCTCGCGGTCACCGGGTCCGCCGAAGGGTTGTGGGACTGGGACCTGGCCAGCGACAGCCTGTTCCTGTCGGCACGTGCACAGGAACTGCTGTGGCTCGAGCCGGGCGAACCGCAACGGCCACGGCGCGAATGGATCGCGCTGACGCACTACCATCCCGGCGACATCGCTCCGGTGCGCGCCGCGCTGTCGGACCACCTGCGCGGCGGCAGCCGGCATTTCATGGTCGAGTATCGGCTGCGCCACCATTCCGGTGAATGGCACTGGTACCGCCAGCGCGGGGTGGCGGTGCGTGACGCCCAGGGCCGCCCGACGCGGATGGCCGGGTCGATGGAAGACATCACCGACCGCAAGACCAGCGAGGCCGATCGCGAGCGGCTCGGCAGCCAGCTGCGCCAGGCGCAGAAGCTGGAGGCGATCGGCACGCTGGCCGGTGGCATCGCCCACGACTTCAACAACATCCTGGCCGCGATCCTCGGCTACGGCGAACTCGCGCAGCAGGATGCGCCTGCGGGCACGCCGCTGCGGCGTCACATCGACGCGGCGCTGAGTGCGGCGATGCGGGCGAAGTCGCTTGTCGAACGGATCCTCGCGTTCAGCCGCAGCGGCATGGGCCAGCGCCTGCCGGTGCACGTGCAATCGGTGGTGATCGAGGCGCTCGACCTGGTGGCGAGCTCGCTGCCGCCGACGATACGGCTCGAGCACCGGCTCGCCGGCGGCGACGCCGCGGTGATGGGCGACCCCACGCAGGTGCATCAGGTCGTGATGAACCTGTGCACCAACGCGATCCAGGCGATGAAGACCCACGGCACGCTGACAGTGACCCTCGACCGCCTGGACCCCGGCGCGCCGTGTTGCGCCACCAACGTGCTGCCCAGCGGCCAGTACATGCGCCTGTCGGTGCGCGACACCGGGTCGGGCATCGCGCAGCACCTGCTGGAACGGATCTTCGATCCGTTCTTCACCACCAAGGAGATCGGTGTCGGCACCGGACTCGGCCTGTCGCTGGTGCACGGTATCGTCACCGACCTCGGTGGCGGCATCGAAGTCGACAGCCGTCCCGGCGCGGGCTCGGTGTTCCATGTCTACCTGCCGTGGGGGGAGACGATCCCGGCGCCGGTGCCGTTGCCGCCGGCCGAAGCGCCCCGAGGCCTCGGCGAGACGATCCTGCTGGTCGACGACGAGGAACCGCTGGTGCGCCTGGGTGAGGAACTGATCGCCGACCTCGGCTACGAACCGGTCGGATTCACCTCGAGCATCGCGGCACTGGAGGCTTTGCGTGCGACACCCCACCGGTTCGACGCGGTGCTGTCCGACGAGGCGATGCCGGAGATGACCGGCTCCGAACTGTTCGGCGAGATCCGCCGCATCCGGCCGGAGTTGCCGATGGTGCTGATGAGTGGCTACGTGACCAGCGCGCTGGCCGCGCGCGCCCGCGACGCCGGTGCACGAGAGGTGCTGTCCAAGCCGCTCGCCGCGCGCGAGATCGCCCGCAGCCTGGCGGCGGCGCTGCAGCGCTGAGGGCCGCGGTCGCCGGGACGGCGGCCGTTGCAACTGAAACCCGCGCGCGGTCGCTTCGCAATCGACGGGCAACCGCCGGTCGCGACCATGCAGTCGAATCCCAACGACACGGACAGGTTGCATCCCATGGCCACATACCGGACCACCCGGCGGCGCGGTCCACGCGTCGCCATTCTCCTCGCGGTGCTCGCGCTCGTCGGCGCGGCGGCCGGCTACTACGCGGTGCAGGCCACGGCCGATGCGCCCGCGCCCGCGGCGGCGATGCCGGCGATGCCGGTCACCGTGGCCTCGGTGATCGAGCGCAATGTCACCGAGTGGCACGAGTTCTCCGGACGACTTGAGGCCGTCGAACGGGTCGAGGTGCGCTCGCGTGTATCGGGCTTCATCGATTCGGTCCAGTTCGCACCGGGTGCGATCGTGAAGAAAGGGGCGACACTGTTCATGATCGACCCGCGCCCGTTCGCCGCCGAGGTCGCCCGGGCGGAGGCCGCCGTCACCGCCGCACAGGCAAGACTGGCACTGACCGTATCGGAGGCCGCGCGTGCGCAGCGGCTGTTCGACGATCGCGCGATCGCACAACGCGAGTTCGACGAGCGGCAGAACGCACGACGCGACGCGCAGGCCTCGCTGCAGGGTGCCCAGGCCGCGCTCGAGATCGCCCGCCTCGAACTCGGCTACACCCGGATCACCGCGCCGATCACCGGGCGCGTCGGCCGCGCCGAGGTCACCGCGGGCAATCTGGTCGCCGCCGGTGCCGCCGGTGCGATGCTGACCTCGATCGTCTCGACCTCGCCGATCTACGCGACCTTCGAGGCGGACGAACAGACCTTCCTGCGTTACGCGGCCGGTGCCGGCATCGCCCCCGGCACGCCGGGCATCACCTCGGCGCCGATCCGGCTGGGACTCGCCAACGAGACCGGCCACCCGCGCGAAGGCCGGATCGAATCGGTCGACAACCGGCTCGATCCGCGCTCCGGGACGATCCGGGTGCGCGCGGTGTTCGACAACACCGACGGCCGGCTCGCGCCGGGCCTGTACGCACGGCTGCGCCTCGGTGATCGCGACGAACGGCCGGCGGCGCTGATCGACGACCGTGCAGTGGGCACCGACCAGTCGAAGAAGTTCGTGCTGGTCGTCGACGCCGACCGCCGGGTGCACTACCGCGAAGTGACACTCGGCCCGACGATCGACGGGCTGCGCGTGGTGCGCGACGGCGTGCGTCCCGGCGAGACGATCGTCGTCAACGGCGTCCAGCGCGCGCGGCCCGGCACACAGGTCGCACCGACCGAAGTGAAGATGGGTGCACGCACACCCGCCACCCCGCCCGTCCGGGCGAACACCGCCGTCGCCGGCGACTCCTGACCGCCCGCGGAGGCACCGATGCGATTCGCACGTTATTTCGTCGACCGCCCGATCCTGGCCGCGGTGCTGTCGATCGTCGTCTTCCTCGCCGGTGCGATCTCGCTCGCACGGCTGCCGGTGTCCGAGTACCCGGAGGTGATCCCGCCGTCGGTCGTCGTGCGGGCGACGTTTCCCGGCGCGAACCCGAAGGTGATCGCCGAGACCGTCGCCTTGCCGCTCGAGGAGGCGATCAACGGCGTCGAGGACATGTTGTACATGAGCTCGCAGGCCACCAGCGACGGCGTGATGACCCTGACGGTCACCTTCCGGCTGGGCACCGATCCGGACCGCGCGCAACAGCTCGTGCAGAACCGCGTCTCGCAGGGGTTGCCCCGGGTTCCCGAGGAAGTGCGGCGGATCGGCGTGACCACCGCCAAGAGTTCACCCGACCTGATGATGGTCGTGCACCTGACCTCGCCCACCGGGCGCTACGACGTCACCTACCTGAGCAACTACGCGGTGCTCAACGTCAAGGACGTGATCGCCCGCGTGCCCGGCGTCGGCCAGGTGCTGACCTGGGGCGCCGGCGACTACGCGATGCGGGTGTGGCTCGACCCGGACAAGGTCGCCGCCCGCAACCTGACGGCGACCGACGTCGTGCGCGCGATCCGCGAGCAGAACGTGAACGTCGCCGCCGGCACGCTGGGTGCATCACCGGCACCGAGGGGTACCGACTACGAACTGCTGATCGATGCCAAGGGCCGGCTGGCAACCGAGGAGGAGTTCGGCGACATCGTCATCAAGGCCTCGGCCGACGGCGCGGTGACCCGGCTGTCGGATGTCGCACGGATCGAGATGGGCGCCAACCAGTATTCGCTGCGCAGCCTGCTCGACAACAAGTCGGCGGTTGCGGTCGGCATCTTCCAGGCACCCGGTTCGAATGCGATCGACGTCGCCGACCGGGTGCACGCGGCGATGGAGACGCTGAAGGCGGACATGCCCCAAGGTGTCCAGTACTCGATCGTCTACGACACCACACGCTTCGTGCGGGCATCGATCCAGTCGGTCGTCCACACGCTGCTCGAGGCGGTGGCGCTGGTGGTCCTGGTGGTGATCGTGTTCCTGCAGACCTGGCGCGCGTCGATCATCCCGTTGATCGCCGTGCCGGTGTCGATCGTCGGCACCTTCGCGCTGATGCTGGCGTTCGGTTTCTCGATCAACGCGTTGTCGCTGTTCGGTCTGGTGCTGGCGATCGGGATCGTGGTCGACGACGCGATCGTGGTCGTCGAGAACGTCGAACGCAACATCGAATCCGGCCTGTCGCCGCGTGAGGCCACCTACCGGGCGATGGAAGAGGTCAGCGGTCCGATCGTCGCGATCGCGCTGGTCCTGGTCGCGGTCTTCGTGCCGCTGGCCTTCGTCTCCGGGCTGACCGGGCAGTTCTACCGCCAGTTCGCGCTGACGATCGCGATCTCGACGGTGATCTCGGCCTTCAACTCGCTGACGCTGTCGCCGGCACTGGCCGCGGTGCTGCTGCGTTCACACGACGCGCCGAAGGACCGCCTGACACGCTTCATCGACTTCGCATTCGGCTGGTTCTTCCGCGGCTTCAACCGGGTCTTCGTCCGTTCCGGGGATGCCTACGGCGTCACCGTCGGCAGGATGCTCCGCCGCAAGACGGTGACGATGATCGTCTATGCCGCGCTGATCGGTGTCACGTGGGCCGGCTTCCAGGCGGTTCCGCGCGGCTTCATCCCGGTCCAGGACAAGCAGTACCTGATCGCCTTCGCGCAGCTGCCCGACGGGGCCGCGCTCGACCGTACCGACGAGGTGATCCGGCGCATGTCGGACATCGCGCTGGCGACCCCGGGCGTGGAGGCGGCGGTCGCATTCCCGGGACTGTCGATCAACGGCTTCACCAACAGTTCGAACGCGGGCATCGTGTTCGTGATCCTCGATCCGTTCGAGCAGCGGACCACACCCGAGCTGTCGGCCGGCGCGCTTGCACAGTCGCTCAACGGCGGCTTCATGGCGATCCAGGAGGCGTTCATCGCCGCGGTCCCGCCGCCGCCGATCCTGGGCCTGGGCTCGACCGGTGGTTTCCGGCTGCAGATCGAGGACCGCGCCTCGCTCGGCTACGAGGCGCTGCACGAGGCCACGCAGGCGTTCCTGCAGAAGTCGCTGCAGACCCCCGAGCTGACCGGGGTGTTCAGCGGCTACCAGATCAACGTGCCGCAGCTGGTGGCCGATGTCGACCGGATCAACGCGAAGCAGCTCGGCGTCGCCGTCACCGACGTGTTCGACACGATGCAGGTCTACCTCGGCTCGTTGTACGCCAACGACTTCACCCGCTTCGGCCGCACCTATCAGGTCAAGGTCCAGGCCGATGCGCCGTTCCGCGTGCGCGCCGAGGACGTCGGCAAGCTGCGCACCCGCAACGAACGCGGCGAGATGGTGCCGTTGTCGTCGCTGATGCGGGTGCACACCGGTTACGGACCGGAACGTGTCGCGCGCTACAACAACTACACGACCGCGGACATCAACGGCGGACCCGCCCCGGGATTCAGTTCCGGACAGGCGCAGGCGGCCGCCGAGCGGATCGCCGCCAAGGTGCTGCCCAAGGGACTGGCCTTCGAATGGACCGACCTCACCTATCAGGAGATCCTGGCCGGCGACACCGGGCGCATCGTGTTCCCGCTCGCGGTGCTGCTGGTGTTCCTGGTGCTGGCCGCGCTGTACGAGAGCTGGACGCTGCCGCTGGCGGTGATCCTGAACGTGCCGATGGCGCTGCTCGCGGCAATCGGCGGCGTCTGGCTGCTCGGCGGGGACAACAACATCTTCACGCAGATCTCGCTGGTGGTCCTGGTTGGCCTGGCGGCGAAGAACGCGATCCTGATCGTCGAGTTCGCGCAGGAACTCGAGCGCCGCGGCCGCACGATCGTCGCGGCGGCGATCGAGGCCAGTCGGCTGCGGCTGCGGCCGATCCTGATGACCTCGTTCGCCTTCATCATGGGCGTGGTGCCGCTGGCGACCTCGACCGGCGCCGGTGCCGAGATGCGGCGCGCGATCGGCATCGCGGTGTTCTCCGGGATGCTCGGCGTGACGGTGTTCGGGCTGGTGCTGACGCCGGTGTTCTACGTCCTGCTGCGCCGACTCGGCCAACGGCTCTCCGGCGCGCGCCAGGACCGCGGAGACCGTGGGCCCGACGACACCCGCACCGCCTACGCGGCGCCCCGCGACTGAAGGCCCGACCTCGTGGAGAACCCGATGACACTGATCCGGATCCGGGCCGGGCTGCTGGCGGCCGCGGCGATGATTCTCGCCGCGTGCAACGTGGCGCCCCGGTACGAACCGCCACCGCCGCCGATGTCGGCCGCGTTCAAGGAGACCTTGCCCCCCGCTGAGGCCGGCCGCTGGAAGACCGCCGATCCGGCCGATACGCGGCCACGCGGCGCCTGGTGGACGATCTTCGGTGACGGGCAGCTCGACCGGCTGCTCGGCGAGGCGATGCAAGGCAACACCAGCCTGCAGGAGGCGCTCGCCCGCCTGCGCCAGGCACGGGCGATCGCTGGCGTCGCCGAGGCCGAACGCTCGCCCCAGGTCGGCATCGGTACCGGGCCGACCCGCATACGTCCGTCGCCCGGGTCGCAGTCGCGTCCGGCCGATGCCGACACGCAGCCGTACACGTTGTGGCGGGCGCAGGCGACGGTCGGCTACGAGGTCGACCTGTTCCGGCGCATCGAGAATTCGGTCACGGCCGCCACGTCCGAAGCACAGCAGACCGAAGCACTGTTCCAGTCGCTGAAGCTCGCGGTCCAGGCCGACGTCGCGCAGCACTACCTGTCGATCCGGGCGATCGACAGCGAGATCGCGCTGCTCGAGGAAACCGTCGCGCTGCGGGCGTCGGCACTCGACCTGGTCGAGCGCCGGTTTCGCGCCGGCGAGGTCAGCGAACTCGACGCCGCACGGGCCCGCACCGAGCTGTCGGTCACCCGCGCCGAGGCGATCGGGCTCGAACGAGGCCGGGCCGAACTCGAGCACGCATTGGCCGTGCTGCTCGGCAAGCCGCCGGCGGAGTTGTCGCTCGGGCGCTCGCCGCTCGCCTTCGAGCCGGTGTCGATCCCGGCCGGGCTTCCGTCCGCGTTGCTCGAACGACGGCCGGACATCGCCGCCGCCGAACGGGCGATGGCCGCGGCCAATGCGCGGATCGGCGTGGCCGACGCCGCGTTTTTCCCTCGTCTCGCGCTGACCGGTGCACTCGGCTACGAATCGACCGAGATCGGCGACCTGTTCCGCTGGTCGAGCCGCACCTGGATCCTCGGCCCGCTGGTCGGCACGGTGTTGTCGATGCCGCTGTTCGACGGCGGGCGCAATCGCTCGTTGCAGGAACAGGCGCGGGCCCGCTACGACGAGGCGGTCGCCCGCTATCGCACCAGCGTGCTGACCGCGTTCCGCGAGGTCGAGGACGGTCTCGCATCACTTCGGATCCTCGCCCTGCAGTCCGACGAACAGTCGCAATCGATCGCGGCGGCCCGCCGGGCGGCGGCGCTGTCGGAGACCCGCTACCGCAACGGCTACGTCAACCAGCTCGAGCTGATCGATGCCCAGCGGTCGGTACTGGCGACCCGGCGTGCGGCCGCGCAGGTGCAGCGCGAACGGGCACTCGCCTCGGTGGCGCTGATCCGCGCACTCGGTGGCGGTTGGCAGCAGGCTTCGGGGGGCTGATATTCCGCGGATGAAGGCGCGGGACAGCGGGCGGGAATCAGCCGGTTCGGGGACCGTTGCCGGTCGCACTCTGTTTCAACCGGAACGGGATCATCGATCACGGGCAACGAACGGGCAACACGGCCGGCGCGAAATGAAGGCATGCAGCGATCCGAAGGAGGCACCATGTTCCGCGTCGACCCCAACTACCGCCGCCACACCGACGATCGCGATCGACGACAACCGATCACCGTCGCCCCCGTCAGCGGCGGCTGGCTGCGCCAGGCCGCGGCGCGGCTGGCCGAATGGCGGATTCGAAGTCGCTCGCGGCAGGAACTGTCACAGCTCGACGAGCGGCAACTCGCCGACATCGGCCTGTCGCGCTCGGAGGCGGCCTTCGAGAGCGACAAGTATTTCTTCCTGCGCTGAGACAGACCGGGACGACGATGGGGGAAAGAGATGCCGGATCCGACGACAACCTACAATGACCCGGTCCTCACGCGGGATATCGTGTCAGGCCGACCGATGCAGACGCAATCACAGCCCCAGGTCCAGCCGCACGTGCTGGCCCTCGACGACGACCCGGCGATCCGGCAACTGGTCGGCGAGTACCTCGCCGACAACGAGTTCCGGGTGACCACGGTCGCCACCGGCGCGGAGTTCGATGCCGCTTTCGCGCGCGAGACGATCGACCTGGTGATCCTGGACCTGCGGCTGCAGGGCGAGGATGGCCTGCAGATCGCCCGCCGGTTGCGCGAGACGTCGACGATCCCGATCCTGGTGCTCACCGGCCGCGCCGACGAGGCCGATCGGGTGATGGGACTGGAACTCGGCGCCGACGACTACCTGACCAAGCCGTTTTCGCCTCGCGAACTGCTCGCCCGCCTGCGGGCGCTGTTGCGCCGCGCACGGGTCCAGGCCACGGTCGCCGACGCGATCGCGCAGGTGCGCGCGTACCGCTTCGGCCCGTGGGAGCTGAACATCGGGCTGCGCCGGCTGCGTTCGGCCGTCGGCGAATCGGTCAACCTGACCAACGGCGAATTCAGCCTGCTCGCGGCTTTTGTTTCGTCTCCGCAGCGCATCCTGTCGCGTGAGCAGCTGCTCGACCTGTCCAGGCTGCACAACGACGAGGTCTACGATCGATCAATCGACGTGCAGATCCTTCGGCTGCGGCGCAAGATCGAAAGTGATCCCACCCACCCGCGATTCATCCGCACCGAGCGCGGCGCCGGCTACGTGTTCGACTCGTCGGTCGAGATCGTGCGCTGACCTTCAGGCCGGCCGGTCACCGAGCATCTGGTCGACCTTGACGAAGTACTTGCGCGCGTACTTCAGCAGTTCGCCGTCGCTGGGGTGGTCGAGCACCTCGGAGCCGACGATCTTCGCGGCCAGCGCCTTGTGGTGCTGATCGACATGGTGCCGGAACGCGACCCGTGCCTGGCCCGGGCCGACCAGCAGCACCTCCTGGGCATCGCCGAGCGCGGCGATGATCTCGTCGAAGAAGCGGATGTCCTCGGGTGCATGACCGGCGCCGACGGAACCGGCGCGGTGATGGACCTGGCGATGGCCGCCGTGGTGATGGACCACGGTCTTGTGGGATTCGTCGACCGAGAAGTCGAGCACACGGGCGTCACGGTGATCGAGCCAGACCACCGCATGGATGTGCGACATGGAAGTCCTCCTGGGTTCGTGTGGACGAGACGAGACCGGCCGGGCGACCGTGCCGGTCAGATCGTCGAATGATGGTCGCCGTGTTCGCGTTCGTTGCGCGTCTGGCAAGAGATGCAACGCGCGGCCAGCGGCTGCGCTCGCAGCCGGTCGGTCGGGATGTCGTCGCCGCAGCGGACACACGCGCCGTAGCTGCCGTCGTCGATCCGGCGCAACGCCATCTCGGTGGCCGACAGTTCGCCGAGGTCGCGTCGTGCCTCGGCGAAGTCGATCGTGCTCTCACTGAGGGCCGCCGACTGGTCACCGGAGTCGCCGACGCCGTCCAGGCGCGACGAGTCGGCCGCCCCATCGGCCAACTTGCCCGAGATCTCCTGGCGCAACTGCCGGATCCTCGACTCCAACCGCTGCCTGAGCGCGGCCAGTTCGTCCTGGGTCATCGTCATCGCTGTTTTGCTCCTGCGCCGGCTCCTCGACGGATGCGGCCGCGCGTGACACGCGACCCGCACGCCAATCGACGGCCCAACGATCACAAGCTATCGCGCCGGGCAATCCCGCTCATTGATGATGGTCAATGTAGCGGCGCGATGCGGTCGACCGCGTCGGTGATCAGGCCATCGAGCCCGACGGACAGCCAGTGCGAGGCCGCCTGGGCATCGTTGACGGTGTAGGTCAGCACCCGCAGCCCCTCGCGGTGCGCGGCGCCGATCAGCGAGGGCGTCAACGCGCGGTGCGCGACATGCAACGCGACACAGTCGAGGGCCCGGCAGCGATCGACCCAGTCGTTTGGTGGTTTCTCCACCAGCAGGCCGCGCGCGAGTCGCGGCACCGCACGTGCCGCGGCCGCCAGCGCAACCTCGGAGAACGACGACAGCAGCGGCTGGCACGCGGCGCCGTCCCACAACATCGCCGCACGCTGCGCGATGATCGTGCCGCTGGCCTCCTCGCGACCCGGACACGGCTTGATCTCGATGTTCGCCATCAGGCCACGCGCGGTCAGCCAGCGCGCGACCTCGTCCAGTGTCGGGATCCGCTCGCCGGCGAAACGCGGGTCGAGCCAGCGCCCGGCGTCGAGTCGCGACACTTCGGCATGAGTCAGCCGTGCGACCTCGCCGCGACCGTCGGTGGTGCGCTCGAGTGTCGCATCGTGCATCAGGATGACCACGTCGTCGGCGGTCAGCTTGGCGTCGAACTCGAACATCCGGTAGCCGAATCCCGCGCCGATGGCGATCGCGGCCAGTGTGTTCTCCGGTGCCAGCCGTCCGGCGCCGCGGTGGGCGATCAGCCGCGGGTAGGGCCAGTTGTCCATCACTTCACCGGCGCGAGTGTCACCTCCCCGCGTCGCGGATGCGAGCTGAGGAAGTTCCAGATCCTCGCGTTGATGTTGAATCCCGACGCCCACGCGTGCCCGTGGCGCGGCAGCTCGACGTACTCGACCTCGTGCCCCCAGCGGCGGTAGGCATCGCGCGCCTTGCGGCCCTCGAGCGCCGGCACCGTGTCGTCAGTGTTGCCGTGGATGATGATCGCCGCGTACTTGGATGCCACCGACACTTCGGTGAAGCCCAGCGGGCCGAGACCACCCGAGTGCACGGCGATCGACGCGATCGATTCCGGCCGCAACGAGGCCAGCAGATGCACGAAATAGCCGCCGTTGCCCATGCCGACCAGGTGGACCCGGTTCAGGTCGATGTTGTATTCCGCGGTCAGCTTGGCCAGCAGCGTGTCGAAGAACAGGATGTCCTCGCGCGCCCATTCGACGACCAGCGGCCAGCCTTTCTCGCGAGCCTGCGGATAGACGAGCACGAAGCCGGCGGTGGTCGCGAGTTCGTCGAGCTTCGAGTACACCGGCATCTGCGACTTGCTGTCGAACAGCCCGTGGAACGCGAACACCAGCGGCACCGGTTGCCCGCTCGCGGCGGTCGGCGGCACCACCAGGCGATACGAGCGCCGACGGGTCGCGATCTGGATCAGCTCGTCGGCGAACGTGCCGGCGCGCCCTCCGCGGCCGCCCGAGGCCCGCGCCGGGATGGTGGACGACGGGGGCGGGGGATCCGGCAATGCCGGCAAGGCGTCCTTGGTCGTCGGCACCGGGCCGGCGGGCGCTGGATCGGTGGCCGGCTGTGGTCCGGCGCAGGCGTTCAACAGCAGCGCCGAGGCGCCGACTAGCCAGTGGCGGCGCGAACCGCGGCGATCGGTGAGCACTGAGTCCGTTCGTAGGATGGGCTTCGCCGCGAGTTTGCCTGTGGGGGCCGGGCGGGGCAATCGCAGCCGGGCGCACTGTTGCATCCGGGACGGCGCCACGGTGATCCGCGGTGGCCGCGGGGTGACCGCCGGACAACTGTATTTTCATACAGTATCATGCCGGGACGATGGTTCCGTACGCCGAACTGCACTGCCTGACGAACTTCTCGTTCCTCCAGGGGGCCTCGCATCCGGAGGAACTGGTCGACCGCGCCTGTGAACTCGGTTATGCGGCGCTGGCGATCACCGACGAGTGTTCGTTCGCCGGGGTCGTGCGTGCACATCTGCACGCACGGTCGCGATTGCCGATCCTGATCGGCGCCCAGTTCCTGCTCGACGACGGCTGGACACCGCCCGATGCGCCGCGGCTGGTGCTGCTGGCGCGCACGCGGCGCGGCTACGGCAACCTGTCCGAGCGGATCACCGCGGCACGATTGCGAGCGACCAAGGGCAGCTACCGGCTGCTGCGATCGGATCTGGACGACGGGCTGGACGAATGTGTGGCCCTGGTCGTGCCCGCGCCGTTCGCGCCGCCGGCCATGATCGAGGCGCAGGCCCGTTTCGTGCGCGAACGCTTCGACGGTCACGCCTGGCTCGCGGTCGAACTGCTCGCGCGCGGCTACGACACGATGCTGATCGACAAGCTGCGGGGCGTGTCGCGTGCCACCGGCATGCCGCTGGTGGCGGCCGGCGACGTGTTCTTCCACGTCCGCTCGCGCAAGACGCTGCACGATACGCTGGTCGCGATCGACCACAACCGGCCGGTGAACGAACTCGGCCTCGCGCTGCAGCCGAATGCCGAACAGCACCTGCGCAGCCGGCTGCGCCTCGCCCAGCTCTACCCCGCGGCGTTGATGGAGGAGACCCTCGAGGTCGCAGCCCATTGCGGCTTCAGTCTCGACGAACTGCGCTACGAGTATCCGGAGGAGATCGTGCCGCCCGGCGAGACGCCGGCGAGCTGGCTGCGACGGCTGACCTACCAGGGGGTGGGCGGCCGGTATCCGGACGGACTGCCCGAGCCGGTGCGCGCGCAGATCGAGCACGAACTGAGACTGATCGCGGAGCTGAAATACGAACCCTACTTCCTCACCGTCGCCGACATCGTCCACTTCGCGCGCGAGCGCGGCATCCTGTGCCAGGGCCGCGGCTCGGCGGCCAACTCGGCGGTGTGTTACTGCCTGGGCATCACCGAGGTCGATCCGGCACGGATGAGTGTGCTGTTCGAGCGCTTCATCAGCAAGGAGCGCAACGAGCCGCCGGACATCGACGTCGACTTCGAGCACCAGCGCCGCGAGGAGGTGATCCAGTACCTGTATCACAAGTACGGGCGCGACCGCGCCGCGCTGACCGCCACCGTGATCAGCTACCGCTCGAAATCGGCGTTGCGCGACGTCGGCAAGGCGCTGGGCATCGACGCGCAGCGGATCGACCAGCTCGCCAGGTCGCACCAGTGGTGGGACCACCTGCTGCAGCCTGACAAGCTGCGCGAGGCGGGGTTCGATCCGGAGTCGGCGACGGTGCGGCATTGGCTCGAACTCGCCAACACGCTGCGCGGCTTTCCGCGCCACCTGTCGCAGCACACCGGCGGCTTCGTGATCGCGCGCGACAGACTCACGCGGCTGGTGCCGGTGGAGAACGCGGCGATGGCCGAGCGCAGCGTGATCCAGTGGGACAAGGACGACCTGGACGCACTCGGCCTGCTGAAGGTCGACGTGCTCGCGCTCGGCATGCTCTCGGCGATCCGGCGCGCGCTCGACTTCATCGGCCGGCGCCGCGGCTGGCGCGATGCGGACGATCGGCCCGCGGCCTTCCCGATCCAGGCGATTCCGGCCGAGGATCCGGCCACCTACGAGATGATCTGCCGCGCCGATACGGTCGGTGTGTTCCAGATCGAATCGCGGGCGCAGATGAGCATGCTGCCGCGGCTGCGGCCGCGCGAGTTCTACGATCTGGTGATCGAGGTCGCGATCGTGCGCCCGGGCCCGATCCAGGGCGGCATGGTGCATCCGTACCTGAAGCGCCGCCAGGGCCTGGAGGCGGTCGAGTACCCGCGCGAGGAGATCAAGCCGGCGCTCGAGCGCACGCTCGGTGTGCCGATCT